>NZ_JBSTYK010000021.1:0-67829 GCF_054052485.1 Aeromonas intestinalis | reverse complement strand
GGGAGAAGGATTCGAACCTTCGAAGGCAGAGCCGTCAGATTTACAGTCTGATCCCTTTGGCCGCTCGGGAACCCCTCCCCAAGTGCGAGGCCGCATACTATCAGATCCCGTCCTGTTGTGAACCCCCAAGACCCAATCTGACGAGAAAAAAGTACTGTTTGCTCATTTTTTGATATCTCTCGCTCAAAATTCACGCTTTTCAAGGACTTTTATATCCCCGGCGGCCGTCATTGCCCCGGACGGGGGAGTGCTGGGAGAGAGCAAGGAGGTCCGGAGGCGGTGCGGGGAGAAGAGCGCAAAAACGATGAAGGAGCCCAGAGGCTCCTTCATGGATTGAGGGTCGTTCGCGCTCACTCTTCTTGCGCGCGGGCCTGCCGGCACCCCTCGACCGCCTGGGCGATCAGCTCAAGGGCGCTCTGCTCGCAGGGGGGCAGCGCCTCGTCGCACTGGCCGATGGGGGTGACGCGCTCTCCCCACTTGATGAGGGCGGCGCCCCAGGTCAGACCGGCCCCGAAGGCGGCGCTCAGCAGATAGCTGTTCGGCTTGACCCGGCCCTGCTCCAGCGCCTCGCACAGGGCGATGGGCACGGTGGCGGCGGAGGTGTTGCCGTACTGCTCGATGTTTACCATCACCTTCTCCATGGGGGCGTCCATGCGCTTGGCCAGGGTCTCGATGATGCGCACATTGGCCTGATGCGGGACGATGAGGTCGATCTGCTCGGGGGTGATGCCCGCCTGGGTCAGCACCGTGCTCGTGGCTTCCCCCATGCCGCGCACGGCGCGCTTGAAGATCTCCTGCCCCTCGAAGTTGAAGGTGAACAAGCCGTCGATGTCGGCAAAGCGCACCCGGTCGGTGCCGAAGTTCGGCACGTGCAGGATCTCGCGGGCCTCGCCGTCGCAGCCGATCTTGTTGGCGATGAGGCCGGATTCCTGCTCGCTCGCCTCGATCACCACGGCGCCCGCGCCGTCACCGAACAGCACGGCAGTGTCGCGCTTGGCCCAGTCCAGCAACTGGGTGAGACGCTCTGCGCCGATCACCAGCACCTTGCTCATCATGCCGGTCTGCACCAGGGAGGTGGCCACCGAGAGGGCATAGACGAAACCGGTGCAGGCGGCGTTGAGATCGAATACCGCAGCCTTGTGGGCGCCGAGGGCCTGTTGCACCGCGGAGGCGCCGTTCGGGATCAGGGTGCCCGGGGTGGCGGTGGCGAGAATGATGCCGTCGAGATGAGCGGCATCAAGGCCGGCGCAGGCGAGGGCGCGGCGCCCGGCCAGGGTGGCGAGGGCCTGGGTGCTGACGTGGGAGACCCGGCGCGCCTTGATGCCGGTGCGGGGATAGATCCACTCGTCCGAGGTATCCATGATGGTGCTGAGATCGTCGTTGGTCAGCACGCTGGGGGGCAGGCATTTGCCCCAGCCGGTGATATTGGCGTAGGTCATCTTGTGATCGCTTGTCGTGGAGGGCCCGCAGGCACAGATGACGAAATTATGCCGCACGGGCCCAGCAGTGTCATCTGGCTGTCATGCCGGCGGTGGGCGATATGGTGGGGTAAGGCTGGCAAGAGGATGATTTTGCTTAAGTAAGCCGTCGGCCTTGCCGTAAGATGGCGTTTTCGGTCCCTGGTGTCAGGCCAGCGCCCCCGCGTCGAGGTGATCCCGTGTACAAAGCGAATCTCAACCTGTTGCCCACCCTCAAGGTGTTGCTGGAGACCCGCAACATCAGCCGGGCGGCGGAGCTGTTGCACCTGAGCCAGCCCTCCATCAGCAAGCAGCTGACCCAGCTGCGCGCCGAATTTGGCGACGAGCTGCTGGTGCGCGAAGGCCAGCGCTGGCTGCTGACCCCGCGGGCCGAGAGCCTGGCGGCTCAGCTTGCGGATTCCCTCGGTGCCCTGGACAGGCTCTATGAGGCCCCCCGGTTTGAGCCCGAGCGCTGCGAGCGGGTGTTTCGTCTCGCCTCCTCGGACTACGTGGCCCAGCATATCCTGCCGGATATCTGCGCGGCGCTGGCCAGGGCCGCTCCCCAGGCGGCCCTTGAATACAGCCTGTGGGACAAGCGCCAACTGCCGCAGTTGTGGCAATCCGAGCTGGATCTGGTCTCCACCATCACGGATCTGGTGCCGGATCAGATCCGGGGCCTGCATCAGGGGGAGGACAGATTGGTGATGCTGATGGGACGCCAGCATCCCCTGTCCAGTACCACCCCATCTCTAGAGGAGTACCTCGCCTGGCCCCATCTGCAGGTGAGCGGCGGCGGCGACAAGGACAGCCCGGTGGAGCGGGTGCTGGGGCCACAGGGGCTCTCCCGCCGCTGGTTTGCCCGGGTGCCCTTCTTCCAGGCGGCGGTGGAGGTGCTGCTGCGCACCGACTGCCTGATGACCACTCCGGCCCACATCGCCTGGCAACTCGCTGGTGAGCATGGTCTCAGTTTCTGCGATCTCCCCTTTGCCACCCGTCCCCAGCAGTACCACCTGCTGTGGCACCAACGCCATCATCAGGACCCGGCCCACCGCTGGTTCCGGGAGCTGGCCTATCCTTTCCTGCGGGATCACCTGCAACATACCGTCGACGAGAGCCGCAAGACCCTGGGCAGGGGCCGTTTCTAGCGGCGATAGTTGATTGTTCTTTGTATTAAATAAATGTAGATATTTATTCTTCACCATAGCCATTGGCTATGAAATCTATTCATAACTTTCACTTCTTGCATGATGATGCCCCCCTTACCCTGAGGGCCGGTATTGATCTTCATTCAAGAGAGGCAGTGATGGAATTCACGAGTTGGTTGGCGCTGGCGGCGGTCTGTTTCATGGGGGCCATCAGTCCGGGCCCGAGTCTGGCGCTGATCATCCGCAACACGGTGCAGGGCGGGCAGGGGCACGGGGTGGTCACGGCCCTCGGCCACGGGCTCGGGGTCGGCATCTATGCGCTGATCACGGCGCTGGGCCTCTCCGTGCTTATCACCCAGACCCCGCTCTTGTTTGACATCATTCGCTACGTCGGCGCCGCCTTCCTCGCCTGGCTCGGCATCAAGGCGCTGCTCGCCAAACCTGCCAGCGGTTCCGCGGAAGAGGACGCCCACGCAGTGCGTGGTCGCCAGGGGGTCTTCGAGGGCTTCATGGTCGCCTTTCTGAACCCCCAGCTCGCCATCTTCTTCATCGCCCTGTTCAGCCAGTTCGTCCATGCGGACACCGGCTGGTGGGAAGGCGGCATCATGATGCTCACCGCCGGCGGTATCGATGCAATCTGGTACGTGCTGGTGGCCCTGGTGCTCTCCCGTGGTCCCGTGCTGGCCTGGCTCAAGGCAAAGTCCTTCGTCATCGACAAGGTCAGCGGCCTGGTACTGCTGGGGCTGGCGCTGAAGGTGGTGATCTGACGCGCTCCCGTGGTCGATCCAGTGGCTGGCCTGGCTCAAGGCAAAGTCCTTCGTTATCGACAAGGTCAGCGGCCTGGTGCTGCTGGGGTTGGCGCTGAAGGTGGTGATCTGAGGAAACGCCCAGCATCTGTGTAGCCACCGAAATCTATCTGCTCCCTTCTCCCTCGTGGGAGAAGGGCTGGGGATGAGGGGAGCTGACATGGGGCTGATCCAATCCTGCATTCTGCGGTGATCTTAAGCGGGATCAAGGCAGGGAGGGGGCGCAGTCGCTAGAGTGGCGGCCATTTGCAGCCCTTCGAACCGGACGCCATGCACGATCAGACCCATCATAACCGCCTGGAGCTGCTGGCCCCGGCCAAGAACCTCGCCTACGGCATCGAGGCCATCAACCATGGCGCCGATGCCGTCTACATGGGGGGCCCCGCCTTCGGCGCCCGCAGCGCCGCCGGCAATTCCCTCGAAGACATAGAGGCGCTGGCGCGCCACGCCCACCGCTTCGGTGCCCAGGTGTTCGTCGCCTTCAACACCCTGTTGCACGACCACGAGCTGGAGCAGGCCAGGCGTCTCACCCACCAGATCTACGAAGCCGGTGCCGATGCGCTCATCGTGCAGGACATGGGGCTGCTGGCGCTGGACCTCCCCCCCATCGCCCTGCACGCCAGCACCCAGACCGACAACCGCACCCCGGAGAAGGTGAAATTCCTGCAGGATGTGGGGTTCTCCCAGGTGGTGCTGGCCCGTGAGCTGTCGCTGGAGCAGATCCGAGCCATCAGCGCCCAGACCTCGGTTCAGCTGGAGTTCTTCATCCACGGGGCCCTGTGCGTCTCCTACAGCGGTCAGTGCAACATCAGTTATGCCCGCACCGGCCGCAGCGCGAACAGGGGGGAGTGTGCCCAGCTCTGCCGGCTGCCCTGCTCCCTGCAAAAGCCGGATGGGGAGGTGCTGGTGGAAAACAGCCACCTGCTCTCTTTGAAAGACATGGATCAGAGCGCGAACCTGGAGGCGCTGATCGAGGCGGGCATTCGCTCCTTCAAGATAGAGGGACGCCTCAAGGGGCTGGATTACGTCAAAAACGTCACCGCCTGGTATCGCCAGAAGCTGGACGCCATCCTGGACAAGCGCCCGGATCTGGTGGCGAGCTCCGCCGGTCGCTGCAGTTATGGCTTCACGCCGGATCCGAAGAAGAGCTTCAACCGGGGTGCCACCGATTACTTCCTCCACGGTCGCCAGCCGGATATCGACTCCCCCCGCAGCCCGAAATACCTGGGGGAACCTCTGGGCCGGGTCACTCGCGTCAGCAAGGAAGGGATAGAGATAGACGGGCGTCCGCTGGATAGCCAGGGGCTCATCCTCAACAACGGCGACGGTCTCGGTTTCTTCAAGCCGGGGGGCGAGCTGATGGGGATGCGCCTCAACAAGGTGGCAAGCAAGGGCGGGAGTAAGCAGTTGCTCCTCTCCGAAACCATGGCTGGGCTCAAGGTGGGCACCGAGATCTACCGCAACCACGACCAGGTATTCAGCAAGCTGCTGGAAAAGCCGAGCTGCGATCGTCGCATCCGGGTGGACATGCGCTTGTCCGAGTGCGAGCAAGGGGTACGACTCACGTTGGTCGACGAGCAGGGCATCGAGGCCAGCGTGACGCTCGTCTGCGACAAGCGGCCTGCCGACAACCCGGAGCGGGCGCTGCAGCAGGCGCGGGATCAGCTCGCCAAGCTTGGCAACACCCTGTTTGTGGCCCGCAAGGTGGAGTTGGTGTTTACCAACCCCCTGTTCCTTGCCGCGTCAATGCTCAACGGCCTGCGCCGGGACGGCATAGCGGCGCTGGAGGCGGCGCGCCTCATCGCCTACCAGCGCCCGGAGCGGCGCATCCCGCTGCGGGATGTCACCTATCCCCAGCACCGGCTCTCCTACCTTGGCAACGTGCTGAACAAAGCCGCCGAGGAGTTCTTTCGCGAGCACGGGGTGGAGCGCATCGCCCCCGCCTATGAGGCGAACAAGGAGGAGGGAGAAGTGGTGCTGATGATCACCAAGCACTGCATCCGCTACAGCCAGAACCTCTGCCCCAAGGAGGTGCCGGGCCTCAAGCCCGAGCCGCTGGAGCTGAAGATGGGCAAGGACAGTTTCCGGCTGCGCTTTGACTGCAAACGCTGCGAGATGCAGGTGATGGGCAGCCTGAAACGCTAGGCTTGCGCCTGGCGGCGGGAGAGGGCATGTTGGGGGCTCCGATGAGGGGGGCTGGCTGGCGCAGGATGCGCGGGCAACGGGCTAACCCTCCTCACCCCATCCCGAGCCAGGATATGCGATATGGAAGTCGAAGAAAGCGCGGCGCTGAGCGTCACGGAGCAGTTTATTCGCGTCCCGGGTGGACGCCTCTTCGTGCGCCAATGGCGCCCCGCCGGTACAGACCACTCCCCGCTGATCCTGCTGCACGACGCCCTCGGTTCCGTGGCCCAGTGGCGGGACTTTCCCGCCGCCCTGGCGACCCGCCTGCAGCGCCCCGTCATCGCCTACGATCGCCTCGGCTTCGGCCAATCCTCGCCACAAACTGAGCCCGCCAAGCCGGGCTTTATCGACGATGAGGCCCGTTTCTATCTGCCCACCCTCATCAAGGCCCTCGGCCTTGGCCACTACCTGCTGTTCGGCCACAGTGTGGGGGGCGCCATGGCGCTGGCCGCCGCCTCCCGACCCAGCAGTGGCTGCCTTGCCGTGATCAGCGAGTCTGCGCAGGCCTTCGTGGAGGAGCGCACTTTGGATGGAATACGGGTGGCCAAGCAAGGCTTCGAAGACGAGGCGCAGTTGGTGCGCCTCACAAGATGGCATGGCGAGCGGGCCCGCTGGGTGCTGGATGCCTGGACGGGGGTCTGGCTCAGCCCGGCGTTTCGCCACTGGTCCCTCGCGCCGCGTCTCGCCGATGTCCATTGTCCCGTGCTCGCCATCCACGGCGAGAAAGATGAATTCGGCTCGGCCGCCTTTCCCCGCGCCATCGCGGGCGGGGTGAGCGGGGCGGCGCAGATGGCGCTGCTGCCCGATTGCGGCCATGTGCCTCATCGGGAGCGGGAGGCCGAGGTGCTCGATTTGGTGGAGACATTCTTGAGCAGGCATCGCATCGGCTGATCATCGTCCTTCGGGCGCCGGGATGGCGTCCTGGTTATTTAGAAAATTCACTCGACACAGGATCTTCCATGGAAATCAACAATCTGCCTTTTTGCACCACGAACTGGGCCGAGATCCCGCCCACTGAACACCTGGGGGAGAAGGGGACTGCCCGCTGGCACACCCAGCATTTTGGCCCCATGCGGGTGCGGATGGTGGAGTACTCCCCCGGCTATCTGGCGGATCACTGGTGCAGCAAGGGCCACGTACTGTTCTGTCTGGAAGGGGAGCTGCACACCGAGCTGGAAGATGGCCGCGTCTTCACCCTGAGCGCCGGGATGAGCTATCAGGTGGCGGACAACGCCGAGCCTCACCGCTCCTTCACCGAGCGGGGTGCCCGCCTCTTTATCGTCGACTGACCCTTTTCCCATTGATCGAGAGGTTGCCCATGCTGGAACTCAGACCGAACTGCGAGTGTTGTGACAAGGATCTGCCCGCCGGCAGCAGTGAAGCGCTTATCTGCTCCTTCGAGTGCACCTTCTGCAGCGATTGCAACGAGCGTTACCTGCATCAGATCTGCCCGAACTGCGGCGGCGAGCTGGTGAGGCGCCCCCGCCGCCCCGCCGGGAAACTCGCGGCCAATCCCCCTTCCAGCAAGCGGGTATTCAACCCGGTGCTGCGGGAGCGAAACAGCTAACTCCCTTGCCTGCGCTATGAAGCCCTACGGGACGACAAGTAGACATGGCGCGTCGTGGCCACCCCAAACAGGGCTTTACCTTCTCCCGGCTAGAGCCCTTATCAAGGGGGCTCAACCAAGGAGCGCGAGATGGCGGAACGATTTGAAGGGGCGGGGGCGCTGGCCTATGACCAGCGCATACCCTTGCTGGTGCCCGGGTATGAGCTGCTGCATCAATTGAGCGCGGCCCAGCTGATGGCAAGACTCGGGCAGGAGGCGCGGGTGCTGCTGGTGGGGGTGGGCACCGGCAGCGAGCTGCTGCTGCTCGGCAGGCTCTGCCCCCGCTGGCACTTTGTCGCCCAGGACATTTCGGCTGACATGCTGGCCCAGGCGCGTCAGCGGGCCGACGAGGCCGGGATGGGAGAGCGGATCACGTGGCATCTGGGGGAATTACCCACTGCCTCACAACATTTCGACGCCGCACTCTGTCTGTTGGTGCTGCATTTTATGGATGAAAATACCAAGTCATCGTTGCTTGCCGATATCTCCCGCCATCTCAAGGTTGGCTCCCCGCTGCTGCTGGCGGATCTGATGACGGCTGCGGAGCCGATGGAGCGGGCCGTCATGGGACAGCAGGCGCGGCTAGGGGGTCTGCCGCTGGCGGCCAGCGAGCGCATGATGCAGCGCCTCGCCGACGACTTCATTCCCCTCGATGAGGGACAGTTGCAGCGACTGCTGCAAGAGGCAGGGTTCAGCGCGGGGCTGCGTTACTTTCAGGCGCTCGGCTTTCACGGCTGGCTGGCAACCCGGCGCTGAGGCGGGCATCAAGTTCGGCTGGGGCAGCCAGGACGAGGAAATAGAGATGGCGGAGTCCGGCGGGCCCCGAGGGTGCCCGCCGCCGTTCACACGTTTATTTATCCATCACCACATTCCAGGGGCCATCCGCCTGGATGAAGAATACCGCCGGCTCCTTGCCCTCTACCTTGGCGGCATGGGGCGCCTTGTCGGTCAGGGCGAAGTAGTCGCCGGGGCCGAGGCGGTGCGCCTTGCCTCCTGCCGTCAGGGTGATGGCTCCCGATACCAGGGTCACATAGTGATCCGCATCGTGGTGATGATTGGGGGTCACCAGCCCGACCGGGTATTTCAGGAAGAAGCGGCTCGGCCCGCTGGCCATGTCACCGGACACCGGCGCGGCGGCGATGCCGTTGCCCATCTCCTTCCACTTGAGATCGGCCCGGGTCATCACCATGGTGTCGGCGCTGGCCCAAGAGGGGGCGCCGACCACCAGCAGCATTGACAGCGAGAGGACGACTGCATGCATGAATTTCATCTGCTCTCTCCCTTGCGTGTTGAACAAGCTGTTCGAGACGGGGGAGGTCATCCCGACCTCACCCCTTCAAGCATAGGGCTGAGCCCGCATCAACACCTGCTGCCGCGCACACAGCCACTCACTTCACGCTGTTTCGCCCTTGTCACGGGTCAGCAGGCCTGATGGGGAGCCCGGCTCAGGGGGGTTGTTCAGCACGGGATGCCTTCGAGTTTCAGCAGCGCCTGCTTGATGGGCAGGCCGCCGGCGTAACCGGTCAGGCTGCCGTTCTGGCCGATCACCCTATGGCAGGGGACGATGATCGACAGCGGGTTGCGGCCATTGGCGGCGCCCACCGCCCGGCTCGCACTCGGCTTGCCGATGGCGATCGCTATCTCGCCGTAACTGCGGGTCTCCCCGTAGGGGATGTCGCACAGCGCCTGCCACACCGCCTGCTGGAATGGCGTGCCCCGAGGGGCCAGCGGCAGGGTGAAGCGTTGCAGCCTGCCCGCGAAGTAGTCTCTAAACTCGGCCAGGTAGGGGGCGAGCGCCTCCTTGTCTTGCCGCCACTCGGGCCGGGTGGGCAGGGGGCGCAGGCCGTCCACGAAGTCCACGTGGCGAAGGCCGGTCTCGTCGATGGCCACCAGCAGCGGGCCGCAGGCGGTGTCCAGAAAGTCGTAGCGGATCATGATGTTGTCTCCTCGTTGTCCCGTGATACCAGCAGCGCTGGTTGCTCGCTCATGGCATGCCACAGCCAGCTTGCGGCATAGGCGCGCCAGGGTTGCCAGGCGTGGCTCAAGGCTTCCACCTTCCTGACCGGCAGCTTGACGCCGCCCCCCAGCGCCTTTTGCAGCACCAGATCCGAGGCGGGGAAGGCGTCCGGATCCTGGCCGGTGCGAAGCCGCCAGTAGGCTATGGTCCAGGGGCCTATGCCCGGCAGCGCCAGCAACTGTTCATTGCTCGCCGATGCCAGGGTGATGGCGCCGCTCGCGAGCGCCCGGGCCAGCCCCCGCAGGGTGCGAATGCGGCTGCCGGGCATGCCGATGCCGTCCAGATCGAGCGCACACAGCTGCGCCGGGGTCGGCAGGGCGCTGACCCCAAACTGCGCAAGGGTGCGCGCCACCAACCGCCCCATGATGGTGATGGCGCCCTTGACCGACACCTGCTGGCCGACGATGGCCCGCAGCATCACCTCGTATTCGTCCCAGCCCCCCGGCAACCGCACCCCGGGCCAGCGCGCCAGCAGCGGCGCGAGGTGCGGATCCTGGCCTAGGTGCTCGCCGATCCTCCCCATGTCCGCATCGAGATCCCACATGCGGCGCACCCGATACAGGATGTCTGGCAGCGCCCCCGGGGGGAGGTCGCGCAGGGTCAGCCGCAGCTGGTTGCCCACCCCGGGCTCGATGCGGATCCACCCCTCCTGCTCGCCGACCCTGTGGCGCCGCTCATAACCCTGCTCGTCCACCCGCTCCAGCCCCGGGATGGCGCGCAGCCGGTAGAACGCCAGCATGGCTTGTACATCGAACGGCGGCCGATAGGGCAGTTGCAGGGTGAGCGCAGCGCCCGTTTCCTGCATCGGTTGCGGGCCCTTGTTCTCCTGCTTGCGCAGTGCGCTCGGGGAGAGGCCATAGGCGTGGCGCCACGCATCGTTGAAGCGGCGGATGCTCGCAAAGCCGGCCGCGAACGCGATGTCGGTGACAGGCAGCGGCGTCTCCGTCAGCAGCCGTTTCGCGAGCAGCAGGCGGCGCGTCTGCTCCACCTGTTTCGGCGAGGCGCCGAGATGCTGCTCGAACTGGCGCCTCAGCGTGCGCTCCGTGATGCCCGCCTCGGCTGCGAGCGCGCCGAGCGTGTTGTCCGCGAGCTCGCCGCGCTCGATGCGCGAGAGCACCCGGGTGACGATGGCGGGCAGATCCCCCCCTTGCGCCGGCGCCAGCTCGGGCCGACAGCGCAGGCAGGGGCGCAGGCCGTACTGCTCGGCGGCGGCCGCGAAGCGAAAGTAGTGCACGTTGTGCTCGTGAGGGGCGCGTGCCGGGCAGATGGGGCGGCAATAGATGCCGGTGGAGAGCACGCCGGTGAAGAAGCGGCCGTCGAAGCGTGCATCCCGGGCGAGGCGGGCGGCGTGACACTGCTCGCGGGTGAGGCCCGGGACTATCTCGTCCTGTTCGCTTGGATGCTCGATTTGCATGGTGACAACTCCAGAGGCTCTGTTCATGCCCTGAGACTAAGCGGGGAGGCGGGGGCTGACTAGCCAAAAACGGACAGGGATAGGAAAAATAATCGGCGGCGGGCTCCCGCGGGAAAGCGGGATAAAAAACGGCGCCCTCGGTCGGGGCGCCGTTGTTGCATCTGGGCAAAGGTTATTTCAGATGCTACTTCAGATAACGCTGCTCCAGATGCTGGCGCAGCCACTGTGGATTCAACGCCTCGCCGGTCGCGCGTCGCACGAGTTCGTCCGTGTCGTGCAGGCTCGCTTGTGACCAGATGTGACGACCGAGCCACGCGAAGATCTCCGGCAGACGGCCCGCACAGATCAGCGCGCCCATGTCGCCGAGTTCCCGCTCCAGCGCGAAGCGCAGTTGCGCCGCGTACATGGCGCCGAGCGTGTAGCTCGGGAAGTAGCCAAACGACCCGTCCGTCCAGTGAATGTCCTGCATGCAGCCATTCTGGTAGTTGCCCTTGGTCGACAGGCCGAGCCACTGCTGCATCTTCATGTCCCACAGCTCGGGGATGTCCGCCACCTCGATGCGCCCTTCCATCAGATCGCGCTCCAGCTCGTAGCGCAGGATGACGTGCGCCGGGTAGGTCACCTCGTCCGCATCGACCCGGATAAAGCCGGGCTCGACGCGGTTGTACAGCTTCACGAGGTTCGCGGGATCGAGTGCCGGTTGATCGCCAAAGTGGGCGCGGATGCGTGGCGCTATCAGCGACAGGAACGCCGGGGAGTGGCCGAGCTGCATCTCGCAGAACAGGCTCTGGCTCTCGTGAATACCCATGGAGCGCGCCTCGGCGACCGGCTGGCCGAGCAGGTCACGCGGCAGCCCCTGCTCGTAACGGGCGTGCCCCGTCTCGTGCACTATGCCCATCAGGCTGGAGACGAATTCGCCCTCGTTGTAGCGCGTGGTGATGCGCACGTCAGTCGGCACACCGCCGCAGAACGGGTGGCTGCTCACGTCGAGCCGGCCGTGGGCGAAATCGAAGCCGAGCAGCCCCATCACCTCCTGGCCGAGCGCCTGCTGGGTCGGGATGGGGAAGGGGCCTTGCGGGATCAACAGGGTGTCGCGCTTCTGCTGTTCGCTCACGCGCTGGATGAGATCGGGCAGCCAGCTCGTCAGATCGCCGAAGATGCCGTCCAGCCGCGCGCTGGTCATGCCGGGCTCATACAGCGCCAGCATGGCGTCGTAGGGGCGCAGATCCAGCGCCTCGGCGCGCAAGGTCGCGACCTCCCGCGACAGCTTCACCACCTCCTTGAGATTCGGGGAAAAACCGGCCCAGTCATTCTCCTTGCGCTGGCGGCGCCAGGCGTGTTCGCACTTGCTGCCGGCCAA
Source organism: Aeromonas intestinalis (assembly GCF_054052485.1). NCBI lineage: Bacteria > Pseudomonadati > Pseudomonadota > Gammaproteobacteria > Aeromonadales > Aeromonadaceae > Aeromonas > Aeromonas intestinalis. The sequence continues at coordinate 55,840 of NZ_JBSTYK010000021.1, read as the reverse complement.
GGAGAGCGCCTCCACCAGCTCCCCCGGCAGCAGGCTCGCATCCTGCCAGTGGCGCTTGATCTCAGCGAGGTTCGCGCGCTGGGTCGCATCCAGGTTCTCGCTCTCTGCCTTGGCTATCCAGTCGCCGAGCTCGGGAGCGGTGCGCTTTTGGTGCATGAGCACGCCAAGTTCCGCCATGGCTTCGGCCCGCGCCTCGTTGCCCCCTTCCGGCATCATGGCGGCCTGATCCCAGCCGCAGATGGCGGAGAGATGGGAGAGTCGGTGCAGCTGTTGCTGATGTTTTTCAAGCTTTTGATATGACATGGGATTGTCCTTGTTATCGTCCCTGAGAGTATGCACCCCGTACCTGGCATGATCGGGGCGTCATGATGCTAGCACCGGCGTCGGGTGCCTTGCCACTTTCGGGATCTCAGGGCAGGCGCTTCTGGTGGCGCTCGCGGTTCTCGGCCTTCTTGCGCTCGCTCTTTCGCAGCAGCACATAGAGGGCGCCACTGCCGCCGTGGCGGCGTTCGGCGCTGTGCATGGCCATGACCGCCGGCAGTTGCGGCAGCCAGGCGCTGACATGGCTCTTGAGCATGGCGCGCGGGGTGCTGCGCTCCCCCTTGCCGTGCAGGATCAGCAGGCAGCGGATGTCCCGCACCTCGCAATCGGCGATAAATTGCGCCAGGGCGGTACGTGCTTCGTTGAGGGTCTTCTGGTGCAGATCCAGGCTGGCCTGCAGCTCGTATTTGCCGAGCCGCAGCTTCTTGTAGACCCCCTCCTGCACGCCGTCGCGCTTGAAGCCGACGATGTCGTGGGGATCCAGCAGCGTGATGGCCTCCATGCTGAGCATGTCCTGGGGTAGCGGGCCTGCGCTGGCGGCCTGGCGGCGCGCGAGCTGAGCCTCGGTCGGGGCGCTGTCGCCGCGTTGAGGTGCTATCTGGTCGCTGCGAAGGGGTCGCACATCGGCGACCTCCTGCAGGAAGAGTGAGTATTCGTCGTCATGTGGCACGGCAGGCTCCCCCCATGAAAATGAGGAGACATTATAACGGGCCCTGCCCCCGCTTAGAATGGCCGTCCGCTAAGGCGGCCAAGGCTGATGGGGAGGGCGCACGGGTCTGGTCGCGCTTTGCCTGGCAGGTTGGGGGCATCACCCGCATGGAGAAGAGGCTATTGCTCCTCCGTCGGTGGCTTGGCGTGCATCACCTTGTAGATGAAGTAGACGGCATAGGCGCTGATCAGCAGGAAGGTGCCGATAATCACCAGCATGGACATCAGTCCCACGCTGTTGCCGAACATCAGGTTCATCCAGAATTCCATCACATCCACTCCTGTCATCCCTTGGTGACAGGCATGATAAATACCTCTTTGGGTGGAGTAGGATGATCCCGATCAAGTCCCGCCGTGGTTATTTAATCAGCAGCGGGTTTTGTGAGCGGCCTCCCACTCAGGGGGAGGGAAGGCCGCGAGAGGAGGGCTACTGGACCGCAGGCAGGGTTGGCTCGGTGAGGGGTGTGATGCGCCAGCCTTGCTGCTCCAGCAGGGCCAGCAGTCCCTGTTCGCCGTAAAGATGCAGGGCCCCTACCACGATAAAGCTTTCGTTTGGCAGGGTCGGCCACTTCGCCACCCAGTTGCGGTTGCGTTCCGCCAGCAGGGTCTGCTCCAGCCAGGCCTGCAGCTTGGGCGGTGCCATCTCCTCTTTCAGCAGGTTGATCAGGGTCGCCTGATCGCCGTTTTGCCAGGCGCTCATCACCTCGCCAAAGCCCTTCTCGAGCTCCGGCAGCTCATCCAGGGTGCTCTCCAGCATCAGAGTCTGGTTGTCACCGACGCTGGCGAGATAACCGAGCTGCTCCAGCAGGGTCTCCAGGCCGACGATGGGCTTGCCCCCCTCGCTTGCCCGTTTGGCGAAGTGCTGATCCACCCCGTATTCCCCGCTGAATCCGGTGCGCTCAAGGGCTGCCTGGGTCAGGGTGATGGCCGCAAACCAGGGACGCAGCGGGGTCAGGATGGCTTCATTGAGACCGTTTTGACCGGCGGCGATCAGGGTGCGCCGGTAGAGGTCGATGGGCAGATGATCCTTGAGGGTCTTGCCGTCGACAAGCCGGGTGATGGCCCCCATCTCCTGCCACTGCTCCTTGCTGACATGGGTCATGTCGACCTCCATCACCAGGGCTCGGCTCTGTTGCCAGGCCCGCTCCACGGGATCCGGCAGTGGATAGAGGGAGGGCTTGCCCGCGTGGATGGAGCCCAGCAGCCAGTGTTGTTCACTGCCTTTCTCGATGCGATAGAAAGCCGGATCGGCGAGGGCCTGCAGCGGCAGCAGCAGGCAGACCAGGAAGGAGAACAGCGGTCGATGGAATCTCATGGGGCTCCTTGTATGAACGGGTGACTTGGCTTCATGGCAATAAACCCTATGATAAGTCCTCATTCGTCACAGCCAAGAGGTTTCCCATGCCCCACCTTCGTTTTCGGGCAGTTTCTGTCGACACCCTGCAACGGATCAGCACGCCCTTGCTGGCGGATCTCTGCGCCCTCACCGGCGGCAAGCCGGAGTTTGTCACCCTGGAGTGCGTACCGAGCCAATGGGTGCGAAACGGTCAGCCGGAGGCGGGTTTCCCCTTCGTGGAGCTGGTCTGGTTCGAACGGCCCCAGGAGATGCAGGATGCCGCCGCGACCCTCATCACCCGTCATCTGAAAGCGGTGCTCGGGGAGGAGACCTATGTGGTGGTGCAGGTGCTGCCCATAGTTCCAAGCCAGTACTACAGCAACGGTCAGCACTACTGAGTGATGAGGGGGATCGGGCTATCGGCCCAATCCCTGTGTCAGGCGGATTTTATCAGGAGTCTGTCCAGCCAGCGGCTTGGCAGCAGGCGGCGCAGCACGGTGAACAGCCTGGTCGGGAAGGTGACGGGGTAGCGGTGCTTGGGCCGCTTGCTGGTGAGCGCGTGGATGAGCGGCGGCAGGCAGGCTTCGCTTGGCAGGGTGAAGCCGCGGGCTCCGCCCTCGCGCTCCAGCCGGCTCAGGGTCTGCTGGTAAGCGGCGCTGTGACGACTGGTGTCGGGATCGATGTGGCGCAGGAAGGCGGCGCGGGCATTGGCGCGAAAACGGGTGTCGATGGGCCCGGGTTCTATCAGGCTGACCTGTACCCCGGTGCCGGCGAGTTCGAGGCGCAGGGTGTCGGTATAGCCCTCGAGGGCAAACTTGCTGGCGTTGTAGGCGCCGCGATACTTCATGGCTACCAGACCGAGCACCGAGCTGTTTTGCACGATGCGCCCCTCTCCCGCCGCCAGCATGGCGGGCAGCACTTCGCGAATGAGCTGATGCCAGCCAAACAGATTGGTGTTGAACTGCTCTCTCAGCGCCGCCGTGGGCAGATCTTCCAGTGCCCCCGGCTGACCGTAGGCCCCGTTGTTGAACAGGCCATAAAGGCGACCACCAGCCAGGGCCAGCGCCTCGGCCGCCCCCTGGGTGATGCTGTCTTCATCGGCGAGATCCAGCCGCACTGCGAGCAATCCCAGCTGTTGCAGCCGCGCCACGTCTTCTTCCCGGCGGGCCGAGGCGATGACGGTGAAACCCTGTTCGCCGAGCGCCTTGGCGGCGGACAGGCCGATGCCGCTTGAGCAGCCAGTGATGAGCACGAAGGGGTGGGGCATGGGGATCCTTGCGGTGTCGAGTCCTGTGATGGGGCATGGTAGCCTGCCCGGCCCAAAAACAAAACCGGGCCCAAGGGCCCGGTTTTTCAGCAATTCACGTTCCCGATTACAGGATGGTGAACGGCATGATGATGTGGAACTTGACGTCATGCTCGGAGCTGAACATGTTCGGGTAGTACCAGCTGCCCTTGTCATCCTGCTCGTTGTTGTAGTCGGTGTAGTGCAGCTTGAACAGGGTGCCCTTCAGCTTGCCGTCTTGCACTGTGTACATGACGTCGAAGTTGGCCGCCCACTCTTTACCACCTTCCAGGGACTTGTCGCCATTGTTGGCATCCCAACCGTAGGCGCCGGAGACACCGAGTGCCCAGCCAGGTGCACCCACCAGATCATCCAGGGTACGGGTCACGCCGAAGAACACGGCCTTCTCGTCGTTGTGGTTCCAGTCAGAGCGGGAATCCCACCAGATCTCGTTCGCGCCCTGGGAGTTGCCGTAGCCACGGGTCAGACGGGGCAGGTAGTTGCCCAGATCCCCTTCGGCCTTGGTCCACATACCTTCCAGACGGAAGCCGTACTGGGCGTAGTTCCAGGCGGCGGTCAGCGCTTGCTGCCATGCCAGACCATCGTAATCGCTGTTGTCAGTGTCGGAACCGTAGAACTGGTAGCTGGTGGAGAGGCCACCCAGGACGTCAAACTTGTGAGCCAGCTTGAAGTGGTAGCTGTCCATGTAGCCTTCGGACTGACCGAAGCCACCGGTGACCGCGGTGCCATCCTCGAAGGTGTAACGAGCGGCCAGACCGTGGATGTAGTCGATCTTGTTGGCATCGGTGAAGGGGTCGCTGGCATAGGGGCTGCTCTTGGAGAAGCCGACGGTATTCTTGAACCAGGGCGCCTTGTACTCATCGGCGATGGCGTAGGTCAGGTAGAGACCACCGAAGTTGCCTTCGATCTGGCCACCACGGTAGGTACCGGGTTGATAGGACCAGTTCACACCGAGGATGCCGGGTACGTACAGCTGGGTGAAGCCACCCTTGGCGGTGACGGCACCATCGAAGAATTTCAGTTTCAGGGCGGCGGTGGAGAGGCTGAAGCCATTCTCGGGAACACCGTCACCACCTGAACCCCACTTGTTGCCCCAGAAGGAGAACTCGTTCTCTTCGTTGACGCCGTTACTCTCGTCGACGGCCAGGTCATAGGCACCGAAGCCGCCCACGTCGATACCGACTACATCCCAGGCATAACCGGAGTTGAAGTTGAGGGCAGCTTGGGTAGTGGCGTGGCTCAGGTTGGAGTGGTATTTGCCATCTTGGCCGGGACCGGCCTGCTTGCGTTCACGGTCGCGCTGGAAGTAGAACAGACCACCGGTGACTTTGGCGTCTTCGGCAAACGCCTCATAGGATTTTCCGTAACCCGGACCCATAGTGTCCTGGGCGGCGAAGGCCATTCCCGGGGCAGCCAGTGCGGCAACCACAGCGGCGCTCAAGGCGGCACGCTTGAAAATCACTTTTTCCATTTTGTATTGCTCCTGATTTTATGGACTTAGCTTTTTTTTGTCCGGCAGTCAGGCACGGGCCCGCCGCTCGGTAATGGCATTGCAATCAAGGCCCCGGAGGGCAAAAAAATCGTTTGTCTGTGCTGTGCCCCTCCCTGCATGCCTTGGCGCATCAGTGGGGGTATCTGTGTATTTACAATCTTTATTTTTTATGTGCGGCCCTTGGCGACCGGACACCACAAGAGTACGTTCGCGGTGCGAAATATCAACATGAAGTTCCATCGAAGTTTCAAAAATATGACCGAGTGCAAATAATCATGACCCTTGTTGTGGACACTGTGATCCCGCTCATATCAACAATGACAACGCTTTCATGCTGGGTTGGCCGTTTCCGTGGATGAAACTCGATGAGGAAGCTGAACTTTCTTTGTTAACCGACTGATAACAGATAATTTTGTGTTGCAAAAAAAGATGGCCCCGCAGGGAGGCGGGGCCATGGTGGGTCAGTCGTCAGGGATCAGGCTTGTCCCAGGATGCGGGGGATCTGCTGGGCTTGATGGTGAATGTGTTCCGACACCTGCACCGAGAGCTGGCTGCCCTGGCGGGCATGCTGGCTGATGCGGCCGATGAGGGCGGCGAAGCTGGCCAGCCTGTGCTCCTGGCTTCTGGCGTTGTCGGCCCCTTGCAGGGCGATGACGGCGGTGCTGCGGGCCATCTCCCGCACCGTCAATGTGGTCTGGCGCAACTGCTCGGCCTGCTGACGCTGGCCGGCGGCCTCGCTGGTGATCCGGGTCATCACGGTGGCGAGCTGATCCCCGGCCTGGGTCAGGCTTGTCAGGATCTCGGTGATCTGGCCGAGGGAGCGCTGGGTATCGGCGGAGAGGTGGCGTACCTCGTCGGCCACCACGGCAAAGCCGCGCCCCTGCTCACCGGCGCGGGCGGCCTCGATGGCGGCATTCAGGGCCAGCAGGTTGGTCTGCTGGGAGATGTGTCCGATGACGTCGACGATGGCGGTGACATCCTCCACCGAACGCTTGAGCTGGGCCAGGGCCGCACTGCTCTCGTCGATGGCGAGTCCGGTCTGGGCAGTGGCGGCCAGCATGCCGCCGACCAGCTGCTCGCTCTGGCTCATGGAGTGCTCGTTGTGCTGGGCGTGCTGGGCTATCTCGGCGGCGACCTGGTGCACCTCGCTGGCGAGCTGGTTCAGCTCATTCATCATGTGGTCGCTCTCGTCCACCGCCTGTTCTGTGGTGCGGGTGCTGTGATGGATCTCCTGCACCTGATCCACCATTTCCTGCAGGCTCAGGGAGACGGAGGAGAGTTGCCCTGCCTTCTGTTGCTGATCCTGTTTCAAACGCAGGATGAGGCGATTGTAACTCGCCACTATGTCGGCCAGCTCGTTGCGCTCCCGCCCCTCGGGCAGCATCTGTGCTTCCCCTGTGGTATCGAGTTGCAGGAAGGCGCCGCGCAATTGCAGCAGTGGCTTGACCAACCAGCGGCGCTGCACCAAGGCGAACAGCAGGGCCACCCCCACCAGCGTGAGCGCCAGGGAGCCGAGAATGACGGCGAGCTCCCGGTTCACCCCTTGGCGCAGGGCGGAGAGGCGCTCCCCCAGTTTGTCACTTTCCTGCAGCAGTCGACTGATGTCCTGTTGCACCATCAGGCGTGCCTCCTGCTGCTGTTGCAGGGCCTTGCGACTGTTCTCCAGCTCCTGGGGGTAGCGTTTTAGCAGGGAAACCAGTTCGCTGCGCGGGAGATCGCCGAGCTCTTTGCGCACCGGCTCTCCCAGGGTGAATTCGTCGGCAGGGGCTTCCTCGAACAGCTCCAGGCTCGGCAGTACCGCCAGTTGGTCTGCCTGCCGTTGCAGGGCCGCCAGTTCGAACTTCAATCCTTCCAGCAACTTGGGGCTGGCCTGATCCATGTAGTTCTGGCGCAGATGAGCCAGGGCAGGCAGGGCCGCCAGGATGTCGGCGGCGCCCTGACGGTAGCGATCGGCACTGGACGGATCCGTCGCCTCCGCGCCTTGCTGGCCGTAGCGCAGCAGCGCCTTGGCGTGGGCGGTCAGCTCGCTCTCGGCATTTTGCAGCAGCAGCTGGCTATTGCCGGAGAGCTTGCCTGCCGCCAGATAGTCGCCGTCGATGCGGCTGCCCATCTGCTCCAGCAGGGTGCGTAGCGGGGCACTCTGCTCGGGATCCTGTTGTTCCAGTTGGCCGAGCGCCTGTTTGCGTACCCCTTGTGCCTCGGTCAGGCGCAGGGGGTCACCGCTGCCGAGATAGTCCCGCAGCGCCTCTTGCAGGGGGCCGCTCAATCGCTGCTGGAGCCGTTCGTGCTGGCGTTGATCCTGTTCGGTGTCATTGAGCTGCTGCCAGCCATGGAACAGGGCGGTGGCCTGGGTGGCGGCCACCAGCAGCAATATCAGAGAGGAGAGGGAGGCATAATGGGCAATTTTCACGTCAACATCCTGCTTGAACCACGCAATGGCTGCGAGCTTAAGCAGGAGTGATGGCGTTTTTATGACAAGGGTTTTACAACCCTCTGACTCTTGGGGGATTTCACCATCAGGCCGAGCAGGGCGCCCCCCATGATGAGGCTCCCCGCCAGCAGGTGACGGGACGTGAGTTCTTCACCGTTGAGCCACACCAGCAGCAGGGTGCTGAGAAGTGGCGTCAGGTAGGCGAGCGCCCCGATGCGGCGCGGATCCCCGTCTCGCAGCGCCAGATACCAGGTGACGAAGGCCGCCCCCATGGGCCCCAGGGCCAGCCCGGCGATGAGCAGCCAGTCTGCCTGGGGGATCTGTGCGAGGGGCAAGGGGCCTTCGAGCCCCCAGGCGAGCAGCAGGGCCAGCAGACCCGCCGGCAGGCAGGCGGCGGCGGTGACCACGGCGGGGGCGGGAGGCAGGCGGCGGGAGAGCACGGAGTAGGCTCCCCAGACGATGGCGGCGCCGAGCGCCAGCAGGTAACCGGGGAGATAGGCCTGCTGCAGCTTCAGCTCCCCATCCACCATCACCAGCACCGAGCCGACGAGACCCAGCGCCCCCGCCAGCAGATGCTGGGGCTTGAGGGGGTGGCCTGGCAGCAGCAGCGGGGTGAACAGGATGATGCACAGTGGCCAGAGGTAATTGATGAGGTTCGCCTCGAGCACGGGGGCGTGGCGAAAACTCATGAACAGCAGGCTGTGGTAGAGCAGCAGGGCCGTGATGGTCACCAGCCAGCTGAGGGCGCTGGCCCGCCATTGGCGCCAGAAGGGCAGGGCCCCCAGGCCGCAGAAGAACAGCACCAGCCCCACCAGCACCAGGGGGGAGACGCTGGTGACCCGGGAGGTGAGGGCGGCGAGGGAGGCCCACAGCAAGATGGTGAGCAGGGCCAGGGCGGTGGACCTATCCCACCAGGAAACAGCAGACATCCAACACTCCTTTGTCGGTGGATGAAAAAGAGGGCCAGTCTAGCAGACTGGCCCTCGCTGGGTAGTGGGTGTGTGGAGTGAACCCTTATGACTCCCGGCTCGCCACCGCACTTGCCGCAGGGGCCAGGGATTGGCCCTTGACGTACCAGACGATGAGCGCCAGCACCAGCAGCGGCAGAACCGGGTCAAACCAGGTGCCACCTGAGCCGAACATCAGGTTCAGCAGGGCGACGCCGGTGCCGCCGATGGCCCAGGCGATGGTAGTGGGAATGGACCAGACGATCATCTGCTGCTTCACGTCCGAGATCCCCATCATGCGGTTGACCACCCAGAACAGGCTGTCGTTGAAGTAGCCGAAGAAGAGCGACCCCATGGTGGCCGCCTGGGCCGCCAGCAGCATGTTGACCCCGGGGATCTGGGCCAGTATGGGGGCGGAGATGGAGGCCGCCGTCACCATGGCCACGGTGCCGGACCCCTGGATGAGACGCACCAGGGTCGCGACGATGAAGGGGATCAGGATGGGGGATATGGGCAGCTGGGCAATCTGCTCCGCCAGTTGCTGGCCTGCGCCGCTGTCACGCAGCACGGCGCCGAGCGCACCACCGGCACCGGTCACCAGCAGGATGATACCGGCCGATTGCAGCCCCTCTTCCAGGCGGGCGGCGGTGGCGTGCCTGTCCATGTGAGGCACCAGGGTGTAGACCGCCAGCAGCACGCTGATGGCCAGCGCGATGATGGGGGTGCCGATGAAGTTGACGCCCTGCACCAGCGGGTTGGCGGCCAAGTTCTCCATGCCTTCCAGGGTGGCCAGGGTGGTGAAGATGGCCTTGAGGAAGATGAGCACGATCGGCACCAGGATCGGCAGCAGCGACAGGGTCAGGCTCGGCAGGCTCTTGCCTTCCTTCTCCTTGAGATAGGTCTCATATGTGACCTGCAGCTCATCCGGGGTCTGGGCGACCTGGGCGGCAAACTCGGGGTACTTCTTGTCCAGCCACTGGGCATAGAAGACGATGCCGAGCACGCAGGGGATGGCCAGTGCCATGCCCATCAGCAGCATGGCGCCGATGTCCACGCCAAACAGACCGGCGACGCCGAGCGGCCCCGGGGTCGGCGGCACCGTGTGGTGGGTCACCACCAGGCCGCCTGCGAGGGCCACGCCGAGGGTGAGCAGGGAGCGCTTGCCGCTTTTCGCCAGGGCCTTGGCGACCGGGTAGAGGATGACGAAGGCGGAATCCACGAAGATGGGGATGCTGACGATGTAGCCGGTGATGGCCAGCGCCCACTCTTCACGGCGTTTGCCCAGCCACTTGATGAAGCTGTAGGCGATCTGCTCGGCTGCGCCGGAGACCTCCAGCAGACGGCCCATCATGACCCCGAGGCCGATGACGATACCTATGCTGCCAAGGGTGGAGCCAAAGCCCTGGGTGATGACGGTGAGGGTCTTGTCGATGCTCATGCCGCCCGTGATGCCGGCGATACAGGCCGCCGCCAGCATGGCGATCAGGGCGTGTACCCGGGTGCGAACCACCAGGAAGACCAGTACGAATACGGCGATGATAAGGCCGATGATGGGGGTTGGGATGTCGCTCATGATGCCTCCTGCATGTCATGGGTGATGAAACTGTCGATGATGTCGGCAAACGTCCTGTCTGCCGTGAAGCCGAGGGCATGGGCCCGCTGGTTGTCGATGCGGCCGGGCCAGCTGGCGACGATGCGCTCTACCGCGGGATCGGCGGCAAATTGCACTCGCTCCCTGGCCGCGGCGCCACCCGTACGGCCGAGGGCCTCCAGCATCTCGCTGACGGTCACGCTGATGCCGGGCAGGTTGACGCTGCGCCAGTCACCGGTGGCAGGCAGGTTGGCCGCCAGCAGGAAATTCGCGACCACGGTGGCCGGGCTCGACAGCCAGAGCCGCAGATCCGTGCTCACCGGGCAGATGGCCTGCTCCCCTTGCAGGGGCTCGCGGATGATGCTGCTGACAAAGGAGGAGGCGGCCCGGTTCGGCTTGCCCGGCCGCACGCAGATGGTGGGCAGGCGCAGTACCAGGCCGTCCACATAGCCCTTGCGGCTGTAGTCGTTGACCAGGAGTTCCCCCATGGCCTTCTGGGCACCATAGGAGGAGGTCGGGGTCAGCGCTGTGCCGTCGTCCACCAGGGCCGGCAGGCGGCCGCCGTAGACCGCCAGCGAGCTGGTGAAGATGAAGCGGATGCCGGGCTTGGTATGACGGCAGGCCTCCAGCAGGGTGCGGGTGGTGTCCAGGTTTACCTTCCAGCCGAGATCGAAGTCCTGCTCCGCATGGCTGCTGACGATGGCCGCCAGGTGATAGACGATGGCGGTCTGCTCGCCGATGAGGGACTCGGCCACGCCGGGGGCGGTGAGATCCGCCTGCAGGCAGCGCACCCTGGCATCCGGGAGTGGTGCCTGGGGCAGCTGGATATCCACCAGCAGCAGTTCGGTGAAGGGGTGTGTGCTTTTCAGCAGGGCTTTGGCCAGTTTCTGGCCCAGGAAGCCACCACCGCCGGTGATGATGATTTGCATCTCGTTATCCTCAGACTCGTTCGTGTGTAGGTTGTGTTTTTTTATTGTTGGGTCAGCCAGCCGAGCCCTTCACGGGTGCCGGCTCTGGGGTTGTATTCGCAGCCTATCCAGTCGTGGTAGCCGGCCTCGGCCAGTGCCTCGAACAGATGGGGGTAGGCGATTTCCCCCTCGTCCGGCTCGTGACGATCCGGCACCGAGGCTATCTGGACATGGCCGATGGCCGGGCCCAGCTTGCCGATGAGGCGGGTGAGATCCCCATCCATGATCTGGGCGTGATAGAGATCGAGCTGGACCGCCACGTTGGGTCTGTCTATCTCCTGCACCAGGGCCAGGGCATCGAGTTGGTGGGCCAGGAAGTAGCCTGGCACGTCCCTGTCGTTCAGGGGCTCGAGCAGCACGCGGATGCCATCGACCGCCAGGTAGTCGGCGGCGAAGCGGATGTTGTCGACCAGGGTCTGGCGGTGGGCCGCCAGGCTATGGGCCGGGTCGACGATGCCGCTCATGGCGTGCACCTTCTTGCAGCCGAGCGCCAGGGCGTAGTCCCGCACCATGGGCAGGTGGGCGCGAAACTCCGCCTCCCGACCCGGGATGGCGGCCATGCCGCGCTCCCCCGCGCCCCAGTTGCCCGGCGGCATGTTGAACAGCGCCTGGGAGAGCCCCTGCTCGCGCAGCTGGCGGCCCAGTTCGGCGGCGGGCCAGTCGTAGGGGAAGAGGAACTCCACCGCCTCGAAGCCGGCGCGGCGCGCCTCGGCGAAACGCTCGAGGAAGGGGACCTCGGTAAACAGCATGGTGAGATTGGCAGCAAATTTGCTCATGGCATGATGTTCCTCAATGCGGTGTTGTCATATCGGGTCAGAGGGGCACAGCAGGGTCTGCTCATGGTTTCATCCTCCGGAGTTCATCGATTTCGTGTTCGCTCAGATAACGGATGGACTGGCCGTGCAGCAGCAGGGCGAGACGGGCCGTCTCCTCCAGCTCCTCCATGTTGTTGACCGCATCGATGAGATCGTGCCCTGTCACCACGGGACCGTGGTTGGCGAGCAGGAAGGCCTTGCCATCTTGCGCCCGCTGTCCCAGCTCCAGGGCGATGCGGGCATCCCCCGGCTTGTAGTAGGGGATGAGCGGCAGCTGGCCGACCCGCATCACGTAGTAGGGGGTGAAGGGGCGGATGACGTTGGCCGGATCCAGCCCGTCCAGGCAGGAGAGGGCGGTGAGATAGGTGCTGTGCAGATGCACCACGGCCCGGCACGCCGGATTGTTGTGATAAAGCGCCAGGTGGAACGCCACCTCCTTGGAGGGCCGATCCCCATCCAGGTGCTCCCCCTGCAGGCTGACCCGGGAGAGGCGCTCGGCGCTCAGGCGACCGAGGCAGGAGCCGGTGGGGGTGGCGATCAGGGTGCCATCCGGCAGCAGGGCCGAGAGGTTGCCCGCTCCGCCGGTGGCGTAACCACGCTGGAAGAGGGAGGCTCCCAGCATCACCATGGTGTCGCGCAAGGCTTGCTCAGTCATGAAAGAACTCCTGTGCCTTGGTGAAGAACGCCTCATCGCCGAAGTTGCCTGACTTGAGGGCGAGCGACAGGGGGGCATCCGTGGCGCGCACCCAGGGCACCCCGGGGGCAATTTGCGGGCCGATGTGGAATGCCTTGACCGCGAGGGCCTGGGTGATGCGGCTCGAGGTCTCGCCACCGGCGATGATGAAGCCATCCACCCCGGCGCCGCGCAGCAACTGGGCGAGCCGGGCGAAGCAGTGCTCCACCGCCTCGCTTGCCGCCTGCTGGCCGTGGCTCTGCTGGATACGGGCAAGATCGGCCGGGCTGGTGGTGGCATAGATCATGGGCGCGGGGGCGGCGGGCTGCGCCAGCACCCAGCGGGCGAGCTCCTCGGGATAATCCGGGTGGCCGAGGCAGGCATCCACGTCCAGCGCGAGAGCAGGGGCCAGCTCGCGGTAACGGGCCACCTGGCGGTTGGTCATCTCGGAGCAGGAGCCCGACAGCACCACGGCCCGTGTGGCGCGGGGCCAACCCGCCTCACGGGCCCCCTGCAGATCGCCACGGCTGAGGGCGCGGGCCATGCCGATGGCGAGACCGGAGCCGCCGGTGAGCAGCGGCAGCGTCAGGCTGGCGCTGGCGATATCCAGCAGGTGCTGTTCCGTCAGGGTATCCACCACGGCGTAGCGCACCCCCTCGGTCTGCAGTTGCTCGAAGGCGCTGGTGATGGCCTCGGCACCCTGCGCTATGGTGGCGAAGGGGACCAGACCGGCGCGGCCAGCGGCCTGGGACTCCATCAGCCGCAACAGGTTGCTGTCCTGCATGGGGGTGATGGGGTGGTGGCGCATGCCGGATTCGTCGAGCGGCTGGGATCCCACGAACAGGTTGCCCTGATAGACGGTGCGACCGTTGACCGGCAGGGCCGGGCAGATCAGGGTGAAGTCACTGCCAAGAGCCGCCAGCAGGGCGTCGGTGACCGGGCCTATGTTGCCCTGGGCCGTGCTGTCGAAGGTGGAGCAATATTTCTGGTAGATGCGCGGGCAGCCGCGGGCCTTGAGCCACGCCAGCGCCGCCAGGGAGTCGCGCACCGCCTCGTCTACCGGGCAGGAGCGACTCTTGAGGCTGATGACGATGGCATCCACCTCGGGCAGATCATGCTCTTCCGGGACGCCTGCGAGCTGCAGGGTAGAGAGACCGTTCTCAACCAAAAATCCTGCTATATCGGTAGCGCCGGTGAAATCGTCTGCAATAACCCCGAGTTTCATGGTGTTTCCCCCTGTCCCGGCAGCTGGATGCCGGAGAACGTCTTGATGACGGCGCTGTCGTCCTCCTGGCCGTGACCGGCGTTGCTGGCGGCGAGGAACATGTTCAGCGCCGTGCTGGCCAGCGGCAACGGGAAGTGCAGCGCCTTGGCCGTGTCCGCCACCAGGTTGAGATCCTTGACGAAGATGTCCACCGCGGAGCGGGCCTGGTAGTCGCCGGTCAGCACGCGAGGCATGCGGTTTTCGAACATCCAGGAGTTGCCGGCGGCGTGGGTGACCACGTCATACATGAGGTCCAAAGAGATGCCCGCCTTGCTCGCCAGCGCCATGGCCTCGGCGGCCACGGCGATGTGCACCCCGGCCAGCAGTTGGTGAATGATCTTCACCGTGCTGCCCTGGCCGGGTTCGCTGCCGACCCGGTAGACCCGGCCTGCGACCGCGTCCAGCACCGGGGCCAGCTTGTCAAAGGCCGCCTCGGCGCCCGCCGCCATGACGGTCATCTCCCCCGCATCGGCCTTGATGGCGCCGCCGGAAACGGGGGCATCCAGCATCAGCAGCCCAAGCTGCCCCAGCTCGTCGGCGAGGGAAGCCGCATCCGCCGCCGATATGGTGGAGGAGATCATGACGGCGGTGCCCGGTTTGAGATGAGGGGCCAGCCCTTCCTCTCCCAGCAGGATGCGGCGCACCTGGGCGGCGTTGACCACCAGCAGCAGGACGGCGTCCAGCACCTCGGCCAGCGGTCTGGCGTCGGCCATGACGGCGGCGGCCCCGGCTTGCTGCAGCTGGCTGCGGGCCGATTCACTGAGATCGATGCCATAGGTGGTGAGCCCGGCCCGCAGGCAGGAACGGGCGGCGCCCATGCCCATGGCACCCAGGCCGATAACGGCGACGTGGAAGGGAGTGCTCATCTTGTGATTCCTCGGTTACGACTGATGAGCCGATAGTAGAGGCTTGTAGCGATGAAATATCAGGCGGTTGTCACAAAAATTAACTATTATGGTGTTAATTTTTGTTATTTCGTTGAGGTTGGATTTGTATGGGTCGCAGTTTTATGTGAATAAATGTGATTTGTGAGTCGCTTCGAGCTTATTTATCATTTTTTCCCATGTCACTGGGGTAGAATGCCCCCCTCTTTTCCCAAGGTGTGAACCCCATGATACCCGTAGAGCGACAGCAACAGATCCTGCACCTGCTGGCAGAGCGCGGTGTGGTCAGCATAGTGGAACTGACCGACCTGCTGCAGGTCTCCCACATGACCATCAGGCGGGACATCCAGAAACTGGAGCAGATGGGGCGGGTGCTTTCGGTGTCGGGAGGGGTCAGCCTCTCCCAGCGGATCAAGAGCGAGCCCTCCCATGCCACCAAGCGCAGCCTGATGCAGGGAGCCAAGCTCGCCATTGCCCGGCTGGCGGCGGCCCAGGTGGCGGAGGGCTGCACCGTCTATCTGGATGCGGGGACCACCTCCCTGGAGCTGGCGCGCGAGCTGGCGCTGCGAGAAGATCTCATGGTGGTGACCAACGACTTCATGGTCTGCGCCTATCTCATCGAGCACGGCCGTTGCCGGCTCTATCACACCGGCGGTCAGGTCATTCGTGACAACCAGTCCTGCGCCGGTGAGGCGACCGCCCACTTCCTGCGCAACCTGCACCTGGACGTGGCCTTCCTCTCCTCTTCCTCTTGGGACGGGCAGGGGATCTCCACCCCGAGCGAGCAGAAGGTGCCGGTGAAGCGGGCGGTGGTGGAGTCGGCGGCGAGCCGCATCCTCATCTGCGACTCGTCCAAATATGGCAAGGTGGGGACCTTCAACGTGGTGGGCTGGGATGCCATCGATCAGGTGATCACCGACGATCAACTGCCCGACAGCGCCCGGGAGCTGCTGGCCCAGCACGGGGTCAAGCTGACCATGGCCCCCCTCACCATGGCGGCGGCCGGCACGGACTGAGGGTCGGGATCTGCCGCTGCTCAGCGGGCCGTTTCGTCCGCCAGCTTGGCCGATCCCTGAATGACTTCCCCGGCCCGCTCCACATCCCGACCCATGCCGTGAATGGTGTTGCAGCCCAGCAACCAGAGGCTGGCGCACAGTACCAGCAGGTGTCGACGCTTGTTCATGATTCCTCCTTGCGGCTCTTGGCCAGCGTTCTCATCCAGATCAGGGGGTCAGCCGCAGCAGGCGCCCCTTGCCCGAGTCGGTCAGCAGATAGAGGGCGCCGTCAGGCCCCTCCTTGACGGTGCGGATCCGCTCCCCCAGATCGGTGAGCAGGCGCTCCTGCGAGACGACCTTGTCCCCCTCCAAACTGAGCCTCACCAGGGCCTGGCCGCGCAGGGCACCGACGAAGAGATCCCCCTGCCACTCCTTGAATAGCGTCCCCTGATAAAAGGTCATGCCGGAGGGGGCGATGGAAGGCACCCAGATCCACAGCGGCGCCGTCATGCCGGGGGCACTCTGGCCCGTGCCAATCTTGCCGCCCCCGTACTCCTCGCCGAAGGTGACCTTGGGCCAGCCGTAGTTGTGGCCGGGCTGGATGAGGTTTATCTCGTCGCCCCCCTGGGGGCCATGCTCGTGAGTCCAGAACTGCTGGCTGCCGGGGCGCAGGGCGGCCCCCTGCATGTTGCGATGACCCAGGCTCCAGATCTCGGGCAGGGCCCCGGCCGCCTTGACGAAGGGATTGTCGTCCGGCACCCGGCCGTCCCTGTGGAGGCGCACTGTCTTGCCGAGATGGTTGTCGAGGCTCTGGGCCCGCTCTCGCTCTGTGTAGCGATCGCCCAGGGTGATGAAGAGGTAATCATCCATCAGCACCAGCCGGGAGCCGAAGTGAGCACCGCCGGCTACCTTGGGTTGCTGGCGAAACAGTAGTTGCCAGTCTACGAGCGCATCTTTTTGCAGGCGGGCGCGGGCCACGGCGGTGCCGGCCCCTCCGTCACCGGGCTCGCTGTAACTGAGATAGAGCCAGCCATCTCCATCCAGGGCGAGATCCAGCAAGCCTCCCTGACCCTGACTGGCGATGGGCGGCAGGCCGGCGATCGGATGGCGCTCTCCCTTGGCATCGATGCGCAGCAAGCGACCGGGCCGCTCGCTCACCAGCATCTCGCCATCCGGCAGGAAGGCCAGTCCCCAGGGATGGGCAAGATCGGTTGCGATCGGTGTCAGGGTCAGGGCCCGCAACGGAGTGGCGAGGCAGATCAGCAGCAGGGCAAGCAGTCGAACAGAGAGTGAAAACAAAGGGATACCTCCTCTCAAGATCCTGGCGTGGTCAACATCGGCATGGCTGAAGTGTAGAGGGAAAGGGGCGACACAGGATGTGGCCAGCCCCTGCACGGGCAGGGGCTGGCTGGGGATCAGAACAGTTCCGGCACGTAGCGGAAGGGGTGATCGGTGGGCTTGGCCTTGCCAATCTTGCGCTTGGGCAGCTTGACGTGATCCACCGGCAGCTCCTCGTAGGGGATGTGGGCCAGCAGGTGGGAGATGATGTTGAGACGCACCTTCTTCTTGTCCTCCGAGTGGGCCACGAACCAGGGAGCCCAGGTGGTGTCGGTGGCGGCGAACATGGCGTCCCGCGCCTCCGTGTAGTCATCCCAGCGGTCGAAGGATTTGATGTCCATGGGGGAGAGTTTCCAGATCTTGCGGCCGTCGTCGATCCTGTCCCGCAGGCGACGCTCCTGCTCCTCTGGCGTGACCTCCAGCCAGTATTTCAGCAAGATGATGCCCGCATCGACCATGGACCACTCCATCTGCGGGGTGCTGGCCAGAAACTTGTCGCTCGCCTCCGGGGTGCAAAAGCCCATGATCCGCTCCACCCCGGCCCGGTTGTACCAGCTGCGATCGAAGATGACTATCTCGCCGGCGGCGGGCAGCAAGGGGACATAGCGCTGCATGTAGAGCTGGCTCTTTTCCCGCTCCGTGGGGGCAGGCAGGGCGACCACCCGAAATACCCGTGGGCTGACCCGCTCGGTGATGGCCTTGATGACGCCCCCCTTGCCGGCCCCGTCGCGCCCCTCGAACACGATGCAGACCTTGAGCCCCTTGTGGACGACCCAGCGTTGCAGCTTCACCAGCTCCACGTGCAGGCGGCGCAGCTCTTTTTCGTACTCCTTGGTGCCAAGGGGTTTGATCTCTGGCGTCGGCGCCGCCTGTTCTGCCTTGGTTTTCTTCTTGTTGCCCATGATGTCCTTCTCTTGCAGCGATGCCATGACGTCTGGCCACCGGTATCGGCGACCGATTTTCTGAGTGTACATGAGGATGCGGGCCATCATAGCCACAGGTGGAGCCAAAGCGGCCGGGATCACAGATTGCCCCGTGCGTCTTGTCTGTGCCGGGCGGCATGGTCAGGGAGGGGCATCGCAATGGCTGCGCTCATTCTGGCGGACTCTGCAGACGGAGTGACGCTGCCGGGGTTGCAGGACACCCATAAAAAAAAGAGCCGCGATGGCGGCTCTTTAGGGGGTATCACGACTTACCAGGCGTAATTGATTGCTGCGTTGAACGCGCGGCCCGGGTTGTAGTAGTTGGCGGTTGCCGAGCCGACCACGTACTGCTTGTCGGTCAGGTTGGAGACATTGAACGACAGGTTGGCATCCTTGGTGATGCGGTAGGCGAAGGCGGCATCCAGCAGGGTGGCGGCTTCACTCTTGGCAGTATTGTCCGGGTCGAAGTAATAGCTGCCAACATAGCGGGCACCCAGGCCGACATCCATCGTCTCGATGGGCAGGGTGTAGTAGCCCCACAAGGACGCGGAGTGGTTCGGCGTGCTGGCGAACTCATTACCTTCCAGGGACGCGCCGGAGCGCGTGGAGCCGCGCACGACCTCGGACTTCATGTAGGAGTAGCCGCCCGTCAGGTTGAAGTTCTTGGCCACTTCCGCCTTCATCTCCAGATCAAAGCCTCTGACCCGGGTTTCACCGACGGTTTCCCGCTCTATGGTGCCGTTGTCCTGAACGATGGCCATGGTGACATCTTTCTTGTTCAGGTCGTAGATGGCGGCAGAGAACAGGGCGTTGACCGACTCGGGCGCGTATTTCACCCCCAATTCAAGCTGCTCGCCGCGCTCGGGTTTGACGCCGATGGCGGGCGGGGCAACGGATTCAACCTGGCTGACATAGGTGGACCACTCCTGGGTCAGCTTGTAGGTCAGGGCCGCCCGCAGCGAGGTCTCGGAGAAGTCATCGCTGGTTTCCACGTCGCTGATGTCGCGGCTCGACAAGTCCATGTAGTCATGACGGGCACCCAGGGTCAGGATATAGCGATCGTCCAGCGAGAGGTTCTGCTGCAAGAATGCCGAGGTGGTCTGGTAGTCCTGATCGTTCTTGCTGTAGGGGGCACCGATGACGGGGACACCGCTGTAGACCGGATTGTCGATGTTGATGGGGCTGGCCGAGCCATAGACGGACTGATCCTTGCTCGAGGCATCGCGGTATTCCAGCCCGATCAGGGTGCTGCTGTCGATGCGGCCGAAGTTTGCATCGTATTGCAGCATGGTGTTGCCGATCAGCTCGTTGGACGAGGTGTCGGTACCGAAGTAGTAGCGGGAGACGTCACTGCCGGTACGACCGACGAAGTCGTAGAGGTAGATATACCCGAAGTTGTCCTTCAGATCGCTGTAACGCAGGTTGGCGCTCAGCTTGAGATCGCTGGAGAAATAGTGGGTGAGCTGGGCACTGACGTTGGTCCGCTCTACATCGTGCTTGTTGTAGTCAGGTTCGCCATAGAAACTGCTGCGATCATACTCTTTATCCAGAGGATATCCGCCGCTGTTCGGGGTGGAGTCCCGGCCGAGGTAGTCGATGATCAGGCTGGCCGTGGTATCCGCGGAGGGCTGCCAGGTCAGGCTGCCCATCACCAGCTGGGAGTCATCTTTCGAATGATCGTATTCGAGCTCCCCCTTCTTCAGCTTGGTGGTGAAGCGGTAGGCCAGGGTCTTGTCTTCGTTCAGGGTGTCGCCAAAATCGACCCCGATCTCTTTGCTGTCAAACGAGCCGTAGGAGATGTAGCTGTCACCGAAGCGCTTGAACTTGGGGCGCTTGCTCACGAAGTTGACCGAACCACCCGGATCGGCCGGGCCAAACAGGGTCGAGTTGGCGCCGCGGATCACTTCCACGCGTTCATAGGCGTATGGATCTTCACGCACGCCACGCATGGATCCCAGGGTCAGGCCATCGCGATAGGTGGTGGCCTGGAAGCCACGGATGGTGAAGTAGTCGTTGCGATCATCCGAGCCATAGTAGTCGGTGACCAGGCCGGGGGAATACTGCAACACCTCTTCCGTGGTGGTGGCGTTGCGCTGGTTGATCTCTTTCTCGGTGATCACGGAGACGAGGGCCGGCGTATCCAGCACGCTGGTAGCGACCTTGCCGCCCACCCACAGCTCCTTGGAGACGGTCGTCTCACTATCGTCCGATACCGGCTGGCCATAGACAGTGATGGTGTTGATGCGATAGGCCTCGGTTTGCTGATCGTCGACCTTGTCCTCCGCGTAGGTAAATCCTGAGCAAGTCAGCGCAGAGGCGCAACATAACCACAGGTATTTGATTTTATAGCGATTTATAGGTGAGAGAGTGCCACTGCTAGTATTATTCATTCTGTCCGGTTCCGTTTGACAAGCTTTTAACGTTGTGATAACGCAAATGATAATACTTGTCATTTGCAACAAATTAAATTAATATATAAACATCGATTGATGCCGACAGGGAAAGAAGTCGAGTGGAATTACGTCAGCTGAAGTACTTTCTGGCCGTTGCTGAAACGCAAAATATCCGTTCAGCTGCCCAAAGGGTTCACGTCACTCAACCTGCCATCTCAAGAAAGATAAAAGAACTGGAATCCGAATTGGGTGTGCAACTGTTTGATCGCCTGCCGAGAGGGCTGCGTTTAAACAGGGCGGGAAAGGTCTATCAGAAGGAACTGGGGGCCATCATTCGTCAAATTGACGATGCCAATGAGAGAATGCGCCAGTTTACCCATACGGAATATGGTTCGCTCACACTGGGTGCGCCGGATTTCGTATTATGGGAAGGCGAAGTCACACAATGTGTTAACCAGTTTCACCACACCAATATCGAGGTCGAACTGGAAGTCTACTCGGATACGCCCATGGTGTTGCTAAAACGCCTAGAGCTGGACCAGATAGACGGCGCCTTCTTGTATCACTTCCCTGAACTCCCCTCTGAATATGTGGTGCAACCGATCGCACAAGATAAACTCGTGCTTGCCTACCCGGCCAGTTGGGATATTCATATTCCGTGTTCCATCACGGTCGAAGAGTTGAATCAGTTCTCTGCCGTTCGTCTGCCCAGAACCACGGATCCCAATTACTACGACTGGCAAGAGGCATTATTCCAGGAGATGGAATGGCGGCCGGAAGTTACCCAATGGGCGCACGGTGAAGGCACCATGCTGGGATTGGTTGCCTCTGGCAATGGCGTCGCCATCGTCAATGAACGCCACCTCAGTCGTCAATCAAAAATGATCCGCTATACCTCCCTGGATATTCTGCCCCAGACGACACCACTGCACTTCATTTATAAACACACCTCCGACAACCCTGCACTCAGCACCTTTCTCGAACTCCTGTCTCAGCATGAATAAATAATGCCCATCGTGTTGCGATGGGCATTATTTTGCGATGTTTACAGGGATGTATTCTGCTTGTGGCGTCCGATCGGGATCATCATGGGAATATGCGAGATCGGATCTTGAATAATATGGCTATTCAAGCCGAAAACCGTCTGGATCATCTCTCTGGTGAACACCTTTGGCGGCTCGCCATGGATGTGAACCTGGCCATTCTTCATCGCCAGTAAATAATCCGCATAACGTGCTGCCAGATTGAGATCATGCAGCACCATCACTATGGTGACGCCGCGCTGCAGATTCAGATCGACCAGCAGATCCAGCACGTCTATCTGGTGGGTGACATCCAGGAAGGTGGTCGGCTCGTCGAGCAGCAAGATGTCCGTCTCCTGGGCCAGGGCCATCGCAATCCATACCCGCTGGCGCTGCCCTCCTGACAGCTGATCCACGTCCCGGTCGATAAGATCTGCGGTCTTGGTCAGCGCCAGGGCGTTGGCCACGGCTTCATCATCCCGGCTGCTCCAGCGGGACATGAACTGATGGTGGGGGTGGCGCCCTCGTCCCACCAGATCCCCGACCGTGATCCCCTCGGGTGCGATGGGAGATTGCGGCAAGAGTCCCAGGGTGCGGGCCAGCATGCGGGTCGGGGTGTGATGGACCGATTTCCCGTCCAGCAGAACCTGCCCCCGGGTCGGGGCCAGCAAGCGGGACAGGGTACGCAGCAGCGTCGATTTGCCACAGGCATTGGCCCCGACAATGGCGGTGATCTTGCCTGGCATGATGTCGAGATTCACATCCTGCAGGATGGTTTTTTCACCGTAGCCAGCAGACAACTGCTCAACCACCATGCGATGAGCGATGGTCACAGCGCACCCCCTTTACGATTGACACGGATGATGAGATAGATGAGGTACGGCGCCCCCAGGGCCCCGGTGACGACACCAACGGGATAACGGCTTGGCAACAAGAACTGGCCGATGTAGTCCCCAGCCAACACCAGGCTGGCGCCCACCAGGGCCGCCGGAATGAATAGAGAGCCGTTCGTGCCGACGATGCGTGCCGCAATCGGGCCGGACAGGAAGGCGACGAAGGCGATGGGGCCGGTTACCGCCGTCGCGACGGCAATCAGTCCGACGGCGCAGATCATCACCACGAGACGTGTCAGCCCGATATTCACCCCCAAGGCCGCGGCCGTGTCCTCCCCCAGCCGCAAGGCTTCAATATCTTTGCCGCGATGCAGCAACAGACCGCCAAAGACGGCAAGGGAGCACAGCAGGGGCAAGGCCTGATGGAGCTGGACCGAGTTGACGCTCCCCGCCAGCCAGCGCATCGCCTCCTGCAGATCCCAGGAGTTGGCCTGGGAGAGCAGATAGGCGATGAAGCTTTCGATCATCGCCGATACGCCAATGCCGATGAGGATAAGGCGGGTGCCGGCGACCCCGTTGCAGTAGGAGAGCCCGTATACCGACAGGGCCACCGCCAATCCGGCCGCGATGGAAAAGAGTGCGATGGAGGATCCATCCATCTTGAGTATCACGATGGCAAAGACGGCGGCGGCGCTGGCACCCGATGAGACGCCGACGATATCCGGGCTGGCCAGCGGGTTGCGCAGCATGGTTTGAAACACGACCCCGGCCAGGCCAAAGCTCATCCCCACCAGCAGGGAGATCAGCGCGCGGGGCAGGCGCAGCTGCCCCACGGTGAAGCTGGCCCCTGGCACCTGTTCACCGGTCAGCACTTGCCAGACGACGGAGGGCGGGGTGTAAGACTGCCCCAGCAGCAGGGTGAGCCACCAGGCCGCCGCCGAGAGCAGCAACAGGGTGAAGGCGATGCCCATCCAGCGGCGGGATCGTTGCAAGCGTACCGCTTTTACCTGACGGATCAGGTTTACTCGCTCATTCATCACAGCTCCCTGACCCGTTGACGACGGACCACCCAGATGAAGAAGGGGGCACCGATGAAGGCCGTTACCACCCCGACGGCCAATTCGCTGGGCCTGGCGATCAGGCGACCGACGAGGTCTGACAGCACCAGCAGGCTGGCGCCGCCGAGAGCAGAGAAGGGCAGCAGCCAG
The DNA here is from genome assembly GCF_054052485.1 of Aeromonas intestinalis. Classification (NCBI taxonomy): domain Bacteria; kingdom Pseudomonadati; phylum Pseudomonadota; class Gammaproteobacteria; order Aeromonadales; family Aeromonadaceae; genus Aeromonas; species Aeromonas intestinalis. Next base: position 32,392 of record NZ_JBSTYK010000021.1, on the reverse strand, counting down.
CGGTGATCCACCCCGACCAGCAGCCGACAGAAATGCGGAACAACCAGGCCCACGAAACCGATGGGGCCACAGATGGCGGTGGCGGCGCCACACAGCAGGATGGCACCGAGTCCGGCACTTCCCCTGGCCCAGGCCACGTTTTCACCGAGGCCGGCGGCCAAGTCATCCCCGAGGGCGAGGGAGTTCAACTTTCTTGCGGTCGCCAGGGTGATCACCAGGCCCGCCAGCATGAAAGGCAGCACGAATTGCATCGCCTCGAAGGTGGCCCCGCCGACCCCGCCTATCTGCCAGGATCGGACACCGCCCGCGATGTCGTTGCGCGGCAGGACCACCGCCAGCGTAAAGCAGGAGAGGGCGGCGGAGGTGGCGGCGCCAGCCAGCGCCAGTTTCAGAGGGGTGGCTCCGCCCCGGCCCATGGAGCCGATGGTGTAGACGAAGGCCGCCGTCACCGCGGAGCCCAGAATGGCCATCCACACGTAGCTGTGCAGCTGCTCGATCCCAAACCACGCCAGGCCTATCACCACAAAGAAGGCCGCCCCTATGTTGACCCCGAGAATGCCGGGATCCGCCAGCGGATTGCGGGTGATCCCCTGCATGACGGCGCCGGACAGGCCCAGGGAAGCGCCAACGATCACCGCCAGCAGGGTACGGGGAATGCGCATGGCGACGGCGGCTTCCCCCACGGTATCGATCTGCCCCTGCAGCGCGCCGGTGATCTCGGCCCAGGAGACATCACGGGTGCCGAAGGTGACCGAGAGCAGGCTGAGCATGAGCAGTACCAGCACCAGCAGCAACAGGCTGGTTGAGCGGTTCAGCAGCGGGGCGGAAGAGGCATGGCGCTTCAATGGCATGCCGCTCATTTCACCTTGCGAGCAGCGGCTGCCAGCGCCTCCAGATAATCGTCGAGCACCCAGGAGATGGACAACGGCGTCGGATTCGCCGCCGTCGCCAGCGTCCCGCCACCCAGCATGACCATGGAGCCCTGCTTGACGGCCCGCATCTTGGCCATCAAGGGGTTGGCAGAAAGCGGATCGAGCAAGGCCTTGCCGCCATAGGTGACGAAGATGTCGACGTCATCGAAGGCATCGACCTGCTCGATGCTGGCCTCCCCGGAGAACTGCCCGGAGCGGCTGAGCGCCTCGATGCTGCGAGGGGAGGCGAGACCCAGATCGGCAAAGAATTTGACGCGGGAATCGTTCGCCGTATAGAAGCGCAGCACGCTCAAATCGGTGGGATCGAGGTGGGTAATGAACATGGCGGTCTTGTCGTGCAGCTCGGGATACTTGGCAAGACGCCGGGCAATATCCTGCTCGATCTGCGCAATCAGATCCTCCCCCTCTTGCACCATGCCAAGCCCCAGGCTGTTGATGCGGATCATGCTGCGCCAATCCGTGGCCCAGGGGGCATCGGGGTAGGCGACCACGGGGGCAATCATGCTCAGGGTGTCATAGTCCGAGCGGCTCAGCCCGGAATAGGCGGCCAGGATCACGTCGGGCTCAGTGGCGGCGACGGCTTCAAAATCGATGCCATCCCCCTCGTCGAATAATTTGGGAATGGGGGCATGCAATGAATCCAGTTGAGCCTTTACCCAGGGCAATACGCCATCCCCGTCATCATCGCCAAATTTCGCGGCCGCAAACCCCACCGGCACAATACCCAGCGCCAGCGGAACTTCATGATTGGCCCAGGCCACCGTCGCCACCCGTTGTGGCTTTTTCGGTATCACAGTGGTGCCAAAGGCATGAGTAATGGTGATGGGATAACTGACATTATTTTCAGCCAGACACAGGGTGCTGGTCAGTGCCAATACAAGGGTGATGACAATCGCTTTAACATTAAACATCAGTTTTGCTTCTACTCAATCGAATCACTATTTGATTGCAGGGGTGGCTGGGGGCTCGTTATCATGAGCGCGATTATGATAATGGAAACCATTAGCAGTTAGAAGTGAGCCGAAAGTCAGTGTCATTTACAAATAGTTCATGACCGATAACCAAAGAGAATGCATGTGATGAGTCAGATAACCACACTGGAACAACTGAGGGAACTTTACAGCCTGCCGGCGCCGTTGGCGGTGGCGAAAGACCTTCACCATATCGATCAACATACCCGGACATTCATCGAGAACAGCACCCTGTTCTTTCTGGCTTCCCACACGAAAGAGGGCTTTCTGGACTTGTCCCCCCGGGGGGGCGATGCGGGGTTTGTGAAGGTATTCGATGACAAGACTCTGGGCTTTCCCGACAGTCCGGGAAATAACCGTCTGGATACGCTGACCAATTTGCTCGAAAACCCGAAAGTCGGCCTGTTGTTTGTGGTGCCAGGCATCGAAGATGTCGTCAGAATTCGGGGGACGGCATCCATTCATGCCGATGAAGCGAGCCGTGAAATATGCCTGGATGGCAAGACTGTGCCCAAGCTGGTTATCAAGGTCTCTATCGATACCCTGTTATTCCATTGCCCCAAGGCACTGATGAAGGGGGGGCTCTGGAATAAAGACAATTACCAGCAGCGTGATTTTCTGCCATCCCTGCTCAAGATCATTCAGGATCAACAGATTGAGAAACATGAGCGAAGCTGAAACGGATTGTTATTTCATGGTGGGTGACGAAAATAACGAAATCATTATTTTTACCGGTGCAATAACCCGGTATTGAAATATATCGACGATTATTTTCAGGATTAATGAAAAGGGCAAATGCTCGCCTGTTGATTGCAATGTCGTCATTGCGCCAACGCATATGGCCGGAAGGTAATGCGCTGAGAGCGCGGTGAATGATGCCGGGAGATAAGAGGACGCCGCGAGCGTATCGCGGTGCTCCTGTCAGCGAGGTTTGCACTGGCACTTCAGGCCGCGCATTCCTCTTGCTGGAAGACGCCAAGGGATGGTCCGTGGCACTTGTCCAAAACGACCAAGGGGTTGGCATCTGATGATGCCAACCCCTTGCTTTATATGGTGTTCCCGACTGGAGTCGAACCAGTGGCCTGTCCCTTAGGAGGGGACCGCTCTATCCTGCTGAGCTACGGGAACCTTGTGGCGGGCATTATACAAGAAGCCGCCCGCTTTTAAACCCTTGATTCCTATTCCAATACCGCCAAATCGCCGACCTGGATGTTAAACGGCGAATATTTGTTCTGACTGCTGATGACGGCGCCATCCTCGAACACCTGCACCACCTCGAACAGACCGGCCGCCGGGTTGCGCATGACGCGGGACTTGCCATACGGGTCGACGAAGTCGGCGCTGTGCTGGACGCGGAACTGATCCCCGAGCTTGACCCCGTTGCGCCTGCCCAGATTGATGTGGGGGCCGCGCTCGTGCTGGCCGACGATGCGGGCGGTGACCTGGGCGCAGGAGAGCTCGGCGATGATGTCGCGGGCCGCCTCCTGCAACTGGTAATTCACCTCCTGGCCATAGCTCGATTGCCAGAACTGGCCACTGTTGCTGCCGACCTGATCGCGCTTGGAGAAGGTCCACTCGGCGCGCCCCTTGTACTCCTTGCGACCGAGCAGGCTGCCGTTGATGCCGTCGAACAGGTAGAGCTGCATGCGGAAATTGCGGATGGGATCCTTGTACCAGCGGGTCAGCTCATTGCCCTGGGGCTCGAGGGAGAGATCGTCGATGCTGCCGAGCACCAGGTACTGGCTGTCGGTGCGCAGACTCAAGGCCTTGAGTTCCTCCAGCACGCTGCGATCCCCCTGCTGCAGATGCAACGGGTCGATGCGCAGGTTCTCGTCCAGCCACTGGCGGGCGACGACCCCCTGCGGTGCGGCGGCCAGGGTTTCGAACAGCTGGCGGGAGAGATCGGCCGGCATGTCGTCGAGGGCGCCCGGGCTCGCCTGATCCGGGTAGCGCATGCGCAGGCGTACCAGCGTCAAATCCTTGGCGTAGTGCTGGGTCTGGCAGAGCTGGCGTTCCGCCAGAATGTCGGCCTGCACCGTGATGTACATGCGGCCGTTGCGCACCTCTTCCCGCTTGAGTCGATACTGGCGAATGTCGCCACCGGAGCGGATCTGGATCTGCTCAGAGCGCAGGCTACCGTTCTCCAGCCGCTGGATGCTGGAGACGGCGGCGCCGCTTGCCAGCAGCGCCTGGCGCAGGGCATCCCGGGTCGCCTGCTCGCGGGCATAGGCCTCATCGCCGCCGATGATGGCGGCACTGCCCTGGGCCTCGATGATCTCGGCCCGGGCCGACAGGCTGGCCAGCAGCAGGGTTAACAGCAGCGCAACTCTCATATCAGATACCTTGAATAGACGGACCACATCGGCCGTTGCCAACGGGGGCGCAGGTCGACCAACGGCCTGCACCGGCAGGCCTATGTCATTGCCCGAAATAAAAGCAAGATCCATGCCTCATTCTTCGGGATCGCCGCCAGGTCAGGGCCGAGGCCATCTGGCGCCAGGTAACGGGATCCGCTTCTGCGGATCCGGCGCGATCCTCGGCGCAATTCGGGCCTCAAGTGTTGGCCGCCGCGACCGATAACAGAGTCAGGTGTAGATACAGGAAAGGTATCAATGAACAGATTCTTCACGGCGTTGACCCTGGCGCTGGCATTGGCCGGCTGCGGCTCCGCCGACCCCATCAACCGGGATCAGGGCGACCCCAGGCAGGCGGCCAAGGGGATGGAGCTCAACTGGCTGGTGGCGCGCATGACCGATCAGCTGATGGAGCGCAAGTCCCTCACCACCCTGACCGAGCCCATTGCGGTGGCTTCCTTCGTCGATCTCGACACCCTGAAGGACACCAACTGGATGGGCCAGCAGATCGAGGAGAGCTTCATCTACGAGCTGAACCGGCGCGGTGAGGTGGTGGTGGACTTCAAGACCACGGGCAACATCCAGGTGACCCCCCAGGGGGATTTCGTGATGAGCCGCAACTACAAGGATCTCTCCTCCCGGCTGCCCATCTCCCGCATCCTGACCGGCACCTTCAGCCGCAATTCCCAGGGGATCCTGGTCAATGCCCGCATCATCGACCTGCGGACCAAGATGGTGGAGACCACGGCCCAGAGCCTGATCCCGCAACAATATCTGTCCGGTGCCAGCAACTCGTTTGGCCGGGCATCCGTCAACCGGGGTTACCTGATGCGGGGGGGCCAGAGCCCGTCCGGCCATCTGGTCAACCTGACCCCCTGATGAGGAAGATGCGATGAAAATCCTGTTGGGCTGCCTGATGGCAATGCTGTTGACCGCCTGTAGCGGGAATCGGGTCGTGAACTACGACGTGGCGCAAAAGCCGGACGATTTTCCCGTGCTCAAGGCGGTGGGCTACGCGGTGATCGACATCCAGCCGGGCCCCTCCCAGTCCGAGAAGATGCTGCAGGCCATTCGTGCCTCCAAGATGGATGCCTACCGGGAGCTGGCAGAACAGCTCAACGGTCAGCAGGTGCGGGGCAGCAGCAGCTACAAGGATCTGACCCAGACCGCCAACTCCCTGGACGTGTCGGTGGCTGGCGTGGTGCGCGGTGCCCGGGTGGTGGCGACCTATCCCCGTGGCAACACCTATGCCACCGAGATGGAGCTCGATACCCGCAATCTCTATAGCCTCAACCAGCTGATGGCGGGCCAGTTCTAGGGGCGGTCTGCCGCCATGCAAACAAGGCGAGCCCGGGGCTCGCCTTTTTGCTGTCCGGGATCTGGCCTGCCCGGCGCCACGTGAGCGCCAATACCGTATCCCGCGCGCCTGAGGGCCATGCAGGTTGTCCATTTTGTATCAAAAAACTAAATGCCGGGTGCTTCTCGTTCAATTTGATTAAACGATTAGGCGGGTGTGAGCATGGGGTACAAGCAGAGGCAAGTTCAGGGAGAGAGGGGCGGAGAGTGAAAAAAGCGAGGCGAGCCATTGGCTCGCCTCGCGCATTGGGGGCGGCTTAGCTGCCCATCAGCACCGGCGGCACCGTGGTCGGCTTGACGTCTTCGCTCGGGTAGCAGCCCAGCACCTTGATGTAGCGGGTGATGGCGGTCAGCTCCAGCAGGGCGGCCTGCATCTCCGGGTTTTGCAGGTTGGCGGAGACATCCAGGTAGAACATCTCCTCCCAGGGGTTGCCCTGCACCGGCCGGGATTCCAGCTTGGTCATGTTGATGTCATGGCTGCGCAGCACCAGCAGCGCCTCCACCAGGGAGCCGGGCTTCTGGGAGGTGGACATGATGAGGGTGGTCTTGGCCGGGATCTGGGAGGCCACGTCGATGGGCTTGCGCGCCACCACGATGAAGCGGCTGTAGTTCTCTTTCTGGTTGGCGAGTTGCTCGGCCAGCACATCCAGGCCATAGAGCTCACCGCCGGCGGCGCTGCCGATGGCGGCGGCGTCCGGGCTTGCCAGCTCTTTGACCTTCATCATGGCGCTGGAGGAGGAGTCGCAGATCTCGTGGCGGGCCCCGTCCAGCTTGCCGAGGTAATGGGAGCACTGCTGGAACACCTGGGGATGGGCGTAGAAGGTCTTGATGCGAGAGAGTTCGGTCGGCACCGCCGTCAGGATGCAGTGCTCGATGGGGTAGGTCAGCTCACCGACGATGGAGAGGGTGGTGTGCTGCATCACGTCATACACCTCGTTGATGGAGCCCGAGCTGGTGTTCTCGATGGGCAGCACCCCGAAGGCGGCGCGGCCGGATTCCACGCTGTCGAGCACCTCGCGGAAGTTCTGGCAGTTCACCTCGATCACCTGATCCTTGTAGCGCGCCAGGTACTTGCGGGCCGCCAGGCTGGAGTAGGAACCGCGCGGGCCCAGATAGGCGACGCTGGTCATGGGCTCCTGCTGCTCGGGGTTCAGCAGGCTCTGCAGATAGGCCTGCTGGGAGAGCACGGAATCTTCGATGATGGTGTGGTAGATGCGGGTGATGTACTGGGCATCCAGGGCGAGGGGGCGGCCTTTCTGGATCAGGGCGACCAGCAGGTCCTGTTCGCGCTGGGTGTCGCGGATGGGGCGCGGATTGGCCTGTTTGGCACGGGCTACCTCGATGCTGAGGGTCTTGCGCTTGGCCAGCAGAGCGAGCAGCTCCTCATCCAACTGGGTAATGTCCTGTCTGATCTCGTCGAGCGTCGCCATTGTGGTTCCCTATCCAACTATTCGATGATGGTGAATGCAAAAAAAGCCTCCGCTAGGGGAGGCTCGATTCGTCTTTGTTTTCTGTTCATGCGACGACAGGGCCTTCCCTCATGTGGGCCGGATAAACGAGAAAACGAAGAAGAATGGTGCGTGCATGGGTGTGTCCTTGAGTTAACGCCATAAGCATTAAGGGATTTGGGCATCCGATGCAAGTAAAACTTGCCCGCCCCCCTGTGTTGAAGGCAGGGTAGGGAAGCTGGGGCTGGCTGGTGTCAGTGCCGTACTGGTCCCTTTTTCAACATCCGATTTCAGCGGCGTCACAGGCCGCATGCAGGAGGTGAGACGATGGTGATTATCTTCGATCTGGGACGCGTGGTGGTGAGCTGGGATCCGGTGGCCATCGTGCGCTCCGTGATGGGGACGGTGGATGCCGAACGGCTGGCCGAGCGGCTGTTCAATCACCCGGACTGGCTGGAGGTGGACAGGGGCACCTTATCCCTTCACACCATGGCGCGCCAGGCCGAGGCGCGCACCGGGCTCAGTGCGGCGCAGAACCTCGCCATCCTGCAGGCGGTGCCCGCCTCCCTGCTGCCGGATCCCGCCATGGTGCACCTCATCGAGGAGCTGCATGGCGCCGGTCATCGCCTCTATGCCCTCTCCAACATGGGCCATGCCAGCATCGACTGGCTGGAGCAGCACCAGACGTTCTGGCGTTTCTTCAGCGGCAAGGTGGTGTCGGCGCGGGTGCGGATGATGAAGCCCGAGCCCGACATCTATCGCTACCTGCTGGTCTCTTTCGATCTCAAGGCGGAGGAGTGCCTGTTCATCGATGACAGTCCGGCCAATGTCAGGGCCGCCGAGGCCCTCGGCCTGCAGGGCTTGATCTTTCTCGACCATAAGATGTGCCGAGATGACATGATTGAGCGCAAATTATTGCCAATCTGAGGGGCGATATTGCCTCTGTCAGTCGGATATTTCCTAGCATAAAAAGCATGGAAGGTAAATCTTTTCAGAATAAAAAATGGATTTACCCTCATTCTTTAAGGGTCTATTCAGCTTTATAACAACAAAATGGTATCCAATTCACCATCCGGAGTCGTTGTATGGATGCCAATGTTGTCATGCTGAATCGGGGATACGATCAGACCTTTCAGGCTAGGGAACAGCGCATCATCGAGACCCTGGCCAGTTATGATGAGCTCGTCGTCTCATTCTCGGGCAGGCTTGCCGCCTGCTACTGCATGGATCTCTGCCGGGCCAGCGGGGTTCGCATTCGCGCCGTCACCCTGGACAGCCCCACCCTCAGCCGCCAGGCGGTGTCACGGGCCAAACGCTACTGTCAGCACCATGGCATCGAGCAGAAGGTGATCCAGACAGACGAGATCCTCATCTGCAACTACCTGGGCCGGCTGGGCAAGGTGATAGACCCCATCCGCTATGTGTGCGAGCTGGCCTGCCTCGAGAGCAACTGGGGCCATCAACCCATACTGCTGCCGGCCTCCATCGATGAGCAGCGCTGCTATCTGCAACGCTTCGACAGCCTGCCCGCCAACACCCTCTGGTGCTTTGCCGAGCAGGGGATGACGGATCAGGACTTCCGCTACGGCTTTCACAAGCGGCGGCTGGATCATTGGGGCAAGGGGGGCAACGGTTGTCTGAGCAGCCGCTTCATCGACCCCGTCACCCTGGACAGACACCATCTGCGCATGGTGGACATGGCCGAACAGATGCTCTCCGACATGGGGTTGGAGGAGGCGCAAGTCTTCTTCCACACCCTGGCGGACCGGGTCACCACCCTGGCCAGGGTGCGGGTGCCCCAGCGGCTGCGGGCCCGGGTGTTCGACATGCAGGGCAGCATCCTCAAGGCATTGAAGAGCACGGATTTCGATCTGGTGACCCTGGACATGACGGTCATCGACGAGCCCCTCGAGCGGGTGGTCTGAGCGGTCGATAGTCGGGGCGTGAGGCCGGTCATAGGCAAGGGTCGCCCGACTCTTTATACTGACGGCTTTCGCTTATCTATCGAGCCATCGCCTATGAAACCCTTGTCCCGACTGCTGATCACCCTCTGCCTCTCCCCCCTGCTGGTGCAGGCCGCCCCCCTGACCCAGGTTACCCTGCCGGACGGCCGCCAGATCCAGCTCAACGATGACTTCACCTGGGAGTATCTGCTGGTCAAGCCGGCGGCCCCCGCCGAGCTGGCGACGGGCGCCAAGGGCACAGTCGCGGCCACCACGGTGGCGGCTCCGGTGCTGACCGAGCAGGCGCTGGCCAACCCCGAGCTGCTCTCCCAGGCGACCCGGGACGGGATCACCGCCAAACTGGAGCTGGTGGAGGGGGCCGATCCCCTGCTACTGCACTTCCAGCTGAGCAACACCGGCACCCGCAATGTGGTGCGGGTCAACGGCAGCGTCACCCTGTTCAGCGAGCAAGGGGTGCAGCTTGGCAGCCAGCCCGTGCGCCTCTGGGCCGGTGAGAACCGCCTGCCGGAGTCTTACCTGCGCAAGGGCGAGCAGCGTCCCTCCCGCGCCATCGAAGTGGCCCGCCCCGCCGGTCTGAGCGGCAAACCGCGGGTGAGGGTGCAGATAGACGAGGTGGAATTCCGCTAATTCCATCGCGATCATGCTGTCAGTCGCTTGTTTTGTGGCTAAATAGACCATGAAATTGCGATTTATGCAGATAAATCGCTTCCACCAAGACGCTATCAGGCCAGGAGGTCAACGTCCCGGCCCTTGAAAAGGCGCCGGCAAGGTGAGGGATGCAGGGGGTCGCCGGGCCCCCTTTCTCTTGAATGTTGCACCGGCAATCCCCTGCAATATTTGCTTACATCTGCAATGCTTTGGCAACAGCTTGCCGCTCGGCACCGCGCGCTTTGTCCGTCACAATGACCCCATTCCAGCTAGTCCTCACTAGCTCAACAAATGGAGTCAATCCCATGAAAAAAGTCGCACTCTCCGCTCTGGTTCTGGCCGGTTTCGCTTCCACCTCCGTCATGGCACAGGATGCCTTCAGCTATGCCAAGGGCGCAGCGACCTGGACCCACGCCAAGTCCGACTACGTCGGCGGCAAGGACAGCAACAACCGTGACTTCGGGGGTCTGAGCCTGGATCTCTCCAAGAGCTTCGGCTCCAATTTCTACGGCCGTCTGGGCACCGAATACAGCTCCCGCAACAGCGGCAACGACAGCATGAGCATCTCCAACCTGGGGATGGGGGTGTTCACCCCCCTCAGCACCGGTCTGAACCTCTATGGGGAAGCGGGCCTGATGGGTTACAGCATGGAGCGGGAACTGGCTTCCAACGTGAACGACTCCGGCTGGGACAACATCACCCGCAAGCAGAGCGGCAGCCTGTACGGTGAAGTGGGCCTGCGCTACGACATCGGTGCGGTCGAGCTCTCCACCGGCTATCGCTACGCCAACATGACCGATGACATGCACGATTTCAAAGTGGGCGGCGCCTACAAGCTGACCCAGAATCTGGCGTTGACCGCCGACTACACCTATCGCCACTGGGATCTGCAACAGGGGTCCATCACCAGCCTGGGTGTGAAGTACAGCTTCTGATCTTCCTGTCCGTAGTAGTGTCTTGGTTTTTTGCCCATGGTGTCGACCATGGGCTTTCTTGTTTCTGTGGTCCTGCGCGCAAAAAAGTTATACGGCTTTACCAATCTTGTATAAGTGCTATAACTGAGAAATAGTTATACGCGAGGCTTTGTCATGTACAAGATAAGGGTCGGGATCAGCGCCTGCCTGCTCGGTCAGGCGGTACGCTTCGACGGGGGACACAAGCACTCCTCTTTCTGCGAGCGCGAGCTCGGCGCCCACTTTGACTATCACCCCGTCTGCCCCGAGATGGCCATCGGCCTCGGTGCGCCCCGCGCCGCCATCCGGCTGGTGCGGCGGGATGGTGAGTTGCGGGCCCAGAGCCGGGACGGTGCGCTGGATGTGACCGAGCGGCTCATCGCCTTCAGCGAGCAGCAGGCCGGGCGCCTCGATTTTCTCTCCGGTTACATCCTCTGCGCCAAGTCGCCGAGCTGCGGCATGGAGCGGGTGCGCGTCTATGCCGCCAACGACAAGGGGTCGGGTGGGGAAGGAGGCGCCAAGGAGGGGGTGGGCCTGTTTGCCAGGGCGCTGATGGCGGCCAACCCCCTGCTGCCGGTGGAAGAAGATGGCCGGCTGTGCGATCCCGTGCTGCGGGAGAACTTCGTGCTGCGGGTCTTCGCCTACCACGACTGGCAGCAGCTCTGTGCCCGCGGCCTCAGCGCCGCCAGCCTCACGGACTTTCACGCCCGCTACAAGTATCTGGTGCTCTCCCACGCCACCAGCCATTACAAGACCCTCGGTCGCCTGCTGGGGGATCTGGGACGAGCCCCCCTCGACGAGATCGCGCAGCGCTACATCCAGGGGTTGATGGAAGCCCTTGGCCTGCGGGCCAACCGGCGGGGTCACACCAATGTGCTGATGCACCTGCAGGGCTATTTCAAGCGGGTGCTGACCCCCTCCCAGAAGCAGGAACTGTGCGAGCTCATCGACAAGTACCGTACCGGCCTGGTGCCCCTGCTGGTGCCCCTGACCCTGCTGCGCCACCACCTGCGCGAGCACCCGAATCCCTATCTGGCTCGTCAGGTCTATCTCAATCCCCACCCGGAATCCCTCAGGCTCCGATATGGCCTGTGAGGGGAGGGAGACAATTTTTCGCCGATGCGGGGCAAGGCGCCCCCCGGCATTGCTCATTGAACGGACGATTCATGCCACAACAGATTGATGACGAGGGGCTCTACCCCATTCGCGACGTCGCTCGCCTGACCGGGGTCAACCCCATCACCCTGCGGGCCTGGCAGCGGCGCTACGGCCTGGTGCAACCCGCCCGTACCGAGAAGGGCCATCGTCTCTATAGCGCGCAGGACATTCGCCAGATAGGGGAGATCCTGAGCTGGCTGGAGCGCGGGGTCAGCATCGGTCAGGTGAAGGGGCTCTTGAGCGAGCCCCATCTCCCGCTGAGCCGCGATCACTGGCAACAGAGCCTGCAGCAATTGGGGGAGGCCATGCTCGCCTTCAACCAGCGCAGGGCGGAGGCGCAGCTGCAGGAGCTGCTCGCCAGCTATCCCTTCGAACTGGTACGCGAGCGGGTGCTGCAACCCTTGCAGGCGCAGTTGCTGGGGCTCTGGCGGGAGCGACCCGACGGGGAGTGGTTGCAGCGCTTCTGGCTGGGCTGGCTGCAGGCCCACTTCGCGCGCCATCTCATCGGGCAGGAGAAGGGGAGCCCCGTCTGTCTGGCGAGTTGGGGCCAGGTCGGGCCGCTGGATCTGCTCTGGCATGCCTATGAGCTGATCAACCAGGGTCATGAGGTGCAGTTGGTCGGCCCGTGCGATCCCAGGGGGGCCGCTCTGCTGGCAGGAAGGGTGCCGGATGCGTGGCGGGTGCTGCTGGGGGCCGGGCTTGGTAAGGGGGAGCTCGCCGAACCCTGGCCGGTTACCTGTCAGCTGTTCGGCCCTCTGGGTACCCTCTATGAGCCGGACTGGCTCTCGGTGCATGCCTGGTCGCCGACCCTTGATCGCCCGCTCGTGACACCCATGGATGAACCGCAGGGGAGACAGCCATGAGGCTCATCTGGTTTCGCAACGATCTGAGGCTGGCGGACAATCCGGCCCTGCGCCACGCCTGCGCCACCTGCGGGGATGAAGAGGGCGGCGTCGCCGCGCTCTTTGTCATCAGCCCGGCCCAGTGGCGCGCACACAAGATGGCCCCCATCCGCCAGCGCTTCCTGCTGGCCCAGATCGATGAACTCGGCAAGGGGCTGGCGGCCCTCGGCATTCGGTTGCACTTGCTGCGGGTCGAGACATTCGCCGAGGTGCCGGCCGAGATGGTGGCCCTGGCGACCCGGCTCGGGGTGCGCCAACTCTACGCCAATCAGGCCATCGAGCTCGACGAGCAGCGGCGGGATCGGGCGGTGAGCCAGGCGCTGCAGGGGATGGATATCCGAAGTCACTGGTTCAACGGCTGCTGCGTGCTGCCGCCGGGGCGGGTGCTGACGGGCAGTCAGGAGATGTTCAAGGTATTCACCCCCTACAGCCGGGCCTGGCTCAAGGCCCTGGAGGAGGAGGGGTTCGTCATTCATCGCTCCCCGGCGCCGCGGGGGATCCCCTTGCCCTGGACTCCCCTTGCCGAGACCGGCCTGGTGGAGGGGATGGCACGCGAACCTGAGGAGGCGGCCCGCTGGCCGGTGGGGGAGGTCGAAGCCCTGCGCCGGCTGCACGATTTTCTGGAGCAGGCCGTGCTGGACTATGGGGAGAACCGGGATTTCCCGGCCCAGGCTGGTACCTCCACCCTCTCCCCCTATCTGGCGGCGGGGATCATCAGCCCACGCCAGTGTGTGGCGGCGCTGCAGCAGACGCTCGGCTATCGGCCCCAGTCCAGGGCGCAGCCAGGCTTTGTCTGGCTGAACGAGCTCATCTGGCGCGAGTTTTACCGCCACCTGCTGATGCTGGTGCCGAACCTCTCCATGAACCTGCCGTTCAGGGACGAAACCCGGGCCCTGCCCTGGGGCTGGGATCCCGAAGCGCTCTCTGCCTGGTGTGAGGGGCGCACCGGCTATCCCATCGTCGATGCCGCCATGCGCTGCCTCAATGCCACCGGCTGGATGCACAACCGGCTGCGGATGATAGTGGCGAGTTTTCTCACCAAGGATCTGCACCTGCACTGGCGGCTCGGGGAGGATTACTTCATGAGCCAGCTCATCGACGGGGATCTCGCCGCCAACAATGGCGGCTGGCAGTGGGCGGCGGGCACGGGTGCCGATGCGGCCCCCTATTTTCGGGTCTTCAACCCCACCACCCAGGGGCAACGTTTTGATCCGGACGGAGCCTTCATCCGTACCTGGGTGTCAGAGCTCGCAGATGTGCCGACCGCCCAGTTGCACAGGCCTCACGAGTGGTTGCAGCAGCATGATAGACATGATTACCCGCTCCCCATGGTGGATCACGCTGCGGCACGCATAAGGGCCATCGAGATGTTCCGGAAACTGGAGAGAAAATAGGATGAATGCACCGCTGGCCCATTTCATCGTCATCTATCTGCAGCGGGATCGGCAGCAGTGGCACCGGCTGCCAGAGATCTACGCGGAGCAGGTGGTGTTCGTGGATCCTGTCTGCCGGATCGAGGGCTTGGCGGCGCTGACCCGGTATTTTTCCGCCCTCTATCGGCGCTTCGAGCATTGCCGCGTCGAGATAGTGAGCCAGCAACAGCAGGGGGATGAGGCCTGGCTCGGCTGGGTGATGACCTTCGTTCACCCGCGTCTCGCCGGTGGCAAGCCGATACGGGTGGAAGGGGCGACCCGGCTGCAGTTCGACCCCTGGGGCAAGGTGCGCCTGCAGCGGGATTATTTCGATCTCGGCGCCATGCTCTATGAGCAAGTGCCCCTGCTCGGACGGTTTGTCCGCACCCTGCGAGCCAGGTTGGGCGCCTGAGCGCGTTCAGGCGTGGCTGGCAATCTGCGATGACGGATGGGGGCGGGGAAAAATCCCCTGTATGATGAGCGCTGCCCCGGAGCCGATACACTTGTCTTGGGAGTCGGGATCCATGCGCTGTCGCAGCGCAGATCCGGATATGGGAATGGGTCAAGCTGGAGGGGGAGCCAATATGAGCACCTTTTCGACCGACACTCTGCTGTTTTCCAAGTGGACCCGAGAGGGCCAGCAAGGACCGGGGGCGCACTTCTATCTGGTGGTCTCCTGCCAGCGGGATGCCCAGGGGCGGCTGGCGAGGGTGGTGCTGCAGGATATCAATACCCTGCAGGAGCAGGAACTCGATTGCCATGAACTGGAGGATGGGGCGCGCTGGCATATGGGCTGGAACTAGCCTGCGGTCTCGTCCTGGTGGCGAAGGGGTGTATATGGTTCAACCCGGTGAGCAGGGGAGCTTTGATAGACATTCACTATGGATGGGCAAGGGAGAGTCGATTGTCCTTTGAGTCTATGCGGGGATATTCTAGCCCTGTTCCCCAATTTGATGTCCACCTGGAGGTGAATGATGAAAAGCCCAATCGGTCTTGATACCGTTCAATCACAAGCCTTGGCTGCCGAGCTGAACAAGTTGCTGGCCAGCTACCAGATCCTCTACATGAACGTTCGTGGCTTCCACTGGAACATCCGCGGCAACCAGTTCTTCGAACTGCACCTGAAGTTCGAGGAGATCTACAACGATCTGCTGCTCAAGGTCGATGCCCTGGCCGAGCGCATCCTCACCCTGGACGGCGTGCCCATGCACAGCTTCAGCGATTACCTCAAGGTCTCCGCCATCCCCGAACAGAAGGGGCTGCACGACGGCCGCGCCTGTGTCGAATCCCTGCTGGAGAGCTTCCGCGAGTTGTTGGTGGCCCAGCGCCGCATCCTGGGGCAGGCAGGTGATGCCGGTGACGAGGGCACGGCCTCCATCCTCTCCGACTATGTGCAGCAGCAGGAAAAACTGGTCTGGATGCTGCGCGCCTATCTGGCCTGACAGGCTGGAAAGCAGCTGCGTATTTATCCAGCCTGATGGTTTGAAATGGGGGTAAAGCGGGTTGACCCGACCCGCTTTCCCGTCACCCGATCCTTGAGTTGTCTCTCCTTTTATCCACCCTGTTGCCGCCCTTTCGGGCGGCTTTTTTGTTTTTGATCTGCATCAATGAAAACTTAATTGGTAAATTGAATGCCTATTAAGTTTTCCATGAGGGGAATAGAATCGCCACAAAACAAACAACTGAAATGTCCAATTAGGAGAGGCATGATGTTTTGTGTGCAATGTGAACAAACAATTCGTACCCCGGCAGGCAATGGCTGTGCTTATGCACAAGGCATGTGTGGCAAGACGGCGGAAACCTCGGATCTGCAGGATGTGCTGATCTATACGCTGCAAGGCCTCAGCGCCTGGGCGCTGGCCGCCCGCGAGCACGGCATCGTCGATGCCGAGATCGATGCCTTCGTGCCCAAAGCCTTCTTCGCCACCCTCACCAACGTCAACTTCGACTCCGCCCGCATCGTTGCCTACGTCAATCAGGCGCTGGCCCATCGTCGCCACCTTGCCGCTCGCCTGGCCGAGCTGGCGGTGCAGGTCAACGGCTTGCCCGCCGCCGCCGGTTTCGAGCCGGGTGCCGAGCTGCTGGAACAGCTGGCCCATGCGCCCCAGACTGCGGTCAACCGTGGCAAGAGTGAAGTCAACGAAGACATCATGGGGCTGCGTCTGCTCTGCCTCTACGGTCTCAAGGGTGCCGCCGCCTATATGGAGCATGCCCGGGTACTGAGCCAGCAAGACAGCGAAGTCGCCGCCGAATTCCACCGCATCATGAGCTGGCTCGGCACGGATCCGAGCGATCTGGATCCCCTGTTCAAGTGCGCCATGGACATCGGTCTGCTGAACTTCAAGATCATGGAGATGCTGGATCTCGGTGAGACCACCGCCTTCGGCCATCCGGAACCGACCCAGGTACGTGTCACTCCCGTGCCGGGCAAGTGCATCCTGGTTTCCGGCCACGACATGGTGGATCTCAAACTCATTCTGGAGCAGACCACCGGCACCGGCATCAATGTCTACACTCACGGCGAGATGCTGCCCGCCCTGGCCTACCCCTTCTTCAAGCAGTACCCGCACCTGGTGGGCAACTACGGCTCCGCCTGGCAGAACCAGCAAAAAGAGTTCGCCAACTTCCCGGGTGCCGTGGTGATGACCTCCAACTGCATCATCGACCCGAACGTGGGCGACTATGCGGATCGCATCTTCACCCGCTCCATCGTCGGCTGGCCCGGCGTCACCCATCTGGAAGGGGAAGATTTTTCTGCCGTGGTGGCCAAGGCCCAGGCGCTCGATGGCTTCAAGCACACCGAGCTCGAGCACTTCATCACCATCGGCTTTGCCCGCAACGCCCTGATGCAAGCCGCTCCCGCGGTGATCGACAAGGTCAAGGCCGGCGAGATCAGCCACTTCTTCCTGGTGGGGGGCTGTGACGGTGATCGCGCCGAGCGCGCCTACTACACCGAGTTTGCCAAGGCGATCCCGCAAGACAGCCTGCTGCTGACGCTGGGCTGCGGCAAGTACAAGTTCAACAAGCTCGACTTTGGCGACATCGGCGGCATCCCCCGTCTGCTGGACGTGGGTCAGTGCAACGATGCCTACTCCGCCATCCAGCTGGCGCTGGCGCTGTCCGAGGCGTTCGAGTGCGGCGTCAACGATCTGCCCCTGACCCTGGTGCTCTCCTGGTTCGAGCAAAAAGCCATCGTCATCCTGCTCACCCTGCTGGCGCTCGGCGTGAAGGACATCCGTACCGGTCCGACCGCACCGGCCTTCCTCACCCCGGCCCTGCTCAAGGTGCTGGAGGAGCAGTTCGGCCTCAAGGGCACCACCAGTGCCGAAGCGGATCTGGCCGAGATCCTGGCAGCCTGACCCTTGTGCCGGCCCCTGTGCGGGCCGGACCCAGATGTTGTAAGCCTTTGGCGAGCCTGATGGCTCGCCTTTTTTCCAAGACGGATTCCCCCTATTTTCAACAAGAGGAGCCTTGCGATGACCTCCACCTCTTTGACCCTGCGGTGCATCGGCCGCCGGGCAGATACTCACGATGTGGTGAGCTGGCAGTTCGCCCCCCTGACGGGCACTTTGCCCCCCGTGCTGGCGGGCCAGTGTGTCACCCTGCATACCCACATTGACGGCCAGCCCCAGTGCCGCGCCTACACCTTGTCCTCCAGCCCGCAGGATGCCTGCTGGCAGGTCACCATCAAGGACGTGGGACTGGTCTCCCATCATCTGCACCAGAGCCTGCAAGTGGGGGACGAGATCCGGGTCGATGGCCCCTTCGGCGACTTCAACCTGAGTGCGATCCCCTGCGAGCGGCCGCTGCTCTTGAGCGCCGGCTCCGGCATCACCCCCATGTGGGCCATGCTGCGGGATGAACTCACCAAGCGGCCGGATGCAGATATCCGCTTCATCCACAGCGCCCGCTCCCCCGAGGACGTGATCTTCGCCGCCGAGCTGGCTGCGCTGGCCGAGGTCCACCCCGGCGTGCGTCATGCCCTGGTGCTGGAGCAAGCCTGCGCCACTCACCCCTGGGTTGGCCGCCTGACCCCCGTCATGCTCCAGGAGCTGGCGCCGGATCTCTTGAGCCGCCACGTCTATCTGTGCGGGCCGGCGCCTTACATGACCGCCGTCTGCGCCATGCTGGCGGAGCTGGGGTTGCCCGCCGACCAATTGCACCAGGAGTCCTTCGGCCTGCCGGCAGCGGCGCCGGTTGCAGCCGGCAACGACCACTTCTGGCTGACCCTGAAAAAAAGCGGCAAGAAGGTGAAAATCTTGCCGGGCCAAACCCTGCTGGCGGCGCTGGAAGGGGCGGGAGAGACCATGATGGCCGCTTGCCGCGCCGGGGTCTGCGGCGCCTGCCGCTGCACCACCACGGGGGAGATCGAGCGCCAGAGCGTGATGACCTTGAGCCCGCAGGATCTCGAGAGCGGGGTGGCGCTGGCCTGCTCCTGCACCGCCAAAGGGGATATCAGCCTGGATTACTGATGGTGTCATCAGAGACTTGTGCTTTTCCCGCACCGAGCAGGCGGGTACACTCTGGCCAGTTTCATCGGCATACGGGATAACACATGACAATCTTGGTTACCGGGGGCGCCGGCTATATCGGCTCCCATACCCTGGTCGAACTGCTGGAGGCGGGCCAGCAAGTGGTGGTGCTGGACAACCTCTCCAACGCCTCGCCGGAGTCCCTCAAACGGGTCGAGCGGATCACCGGCAAGGCGGTCGACTTCGTCGAAGGGGACATTCTGGACAGGGCCTGCCTGCAGGGGCTGTTTGCCCGCTACCAGATAGAGTCTGTCATTCACTTCGCCGGTCTCAAGGCGGTGGGGGAGTCCAGCCAGATCCCGCTCACCTACTACCAGAACAACGTGACCGGCACCCTGGTCTTGTGCGAGGAGATGGCCAGGGCGGGGGTATTCCGGCTGGTGTTCAGCTCGTCGGCCACCGTCTACGGCGATCCCGCCTCGGTGCCCCTGCGGGAAGACTTCCCCACCGGTGCCACCAACCCCTATGGCCGCTCCAAGCTGATGGTGGAAGAGATCCTGCGGGACCTTTCCAAGTCCGACCCGCGCTGGGCCATCGTGCTGCTGCGCTACTTCAACCCGGTCGGCGCCCACCAGAGCGGCCTCATCGGTGAAGATCCCAACGGCATTCCCAACAACCTGCTGCCCTATATCAGCCAGGTCGGGGTCGGCAAACTCAAGGAGCTGGGGGTGTTTGGCGACGACTACCCGACGCCGGACGGCACCGGAGTGCGCGACTACATCCACGTGGTGGATCTCGCCATCGGCCATCTGAAGGCATTAGCGCGCATCGAGAGCGACACCGGCGTCTTCACCTACAACCTGGGGACCGGCCAGGGCTACTCGGTGCTGGAGATGGTCAAGGCGTTTGAAGGGGCGAGCGGTCGCCCCATCCCCTATCAGGTCAAACCCCGTCGTCCCGGCGACATCGCCGAGTGCTGGGCCGAACCGACCCTGGCCCGGGACGAGCTGGGCTGGCAGGCCGAGCGGGGCCTCACGCAGATGATGGCCGATACCTGGCGCTGGCAAAGCCAGAACCCGAACGGTTATCAGGCCTGAGCGGCCAGTGCGCAGATAGCAAAACGCCCCGGCATGGCCGGGGCGTTTTTTATGGGCGACGGGCGGGCTTACTGGATGCTCTTGCCGGCGCGCACGTCCTTGATGATGGCCTGCAGACTCGCCAGATCCCGCGGTGCACCGCGCAGGATCTGGTCGCCGACGATGAAGGCCGGGGTGCCGGAGATGCTCATGGCTTCGGCCAGAGCCCGGTTGGTGCCGAGGTTCTTGTCGATGCTGCCATCCTTGATCTTGGCCTCGACCTTGCTCCAGTCGACGCCGGCGGCCTTGGCGATCTCTTTCACCTGGGCTTCGTCGGCGAGGGGGCCCTGATGGGCGTACAGTTTGTCGTGGAAGGCCTGATACTTGTCCGGCTGACCGAGCTGCACCGCCAGGGCGGCGCGGGCGGCGTAGTAGGAGGTCTCGCTCAGGATGGGGAACTGCTTGTAGATGTAGCGAATGTCCTTGTCCTGACTGAGCAGCTGCTTGACCAGGGGATGGGCGCGCTTGCAGTAGCCGCAGTTGTAGTCGAAGAACTCCACCACCGTCAGGCTGCCCTTGGGATTGCCGCTCTCGGCGTCGTTGTTGGCGTAGAGCTGCTTGGCGTGGGCCTGGATCAGGGCCTTGTCGCTCTCGGCCTGCTGGCTCTCCTGCTTGGCGCGCAGGGCATTGGACATCTCGACCAGAATTTCCGGATTCTTGACCAGATAATCGCGCACGATCTGCTCGACATCGCTCTTGGTCAGCTCACTCGCCTGCAGCGGGGCGGCGAACAGGGTCACGCCGGTCAGGGCGGCACAGAGGGCATGTTTGATTCTCATAAGTCCATCTTGCTGGGAATATGGGGGTGGGCCCTATAGTGGTTGAGTCTGTTTTCAAGTCAAGTTATCCGATTGAAAAAGCGCGGGTTATGCCCAGTTTGCGGGATTTGTGCGTCATTTAGGCCAATAAATCGGCAAACGGATGGGGCGGGGATTTACAAGGGGGAAGGCGATGGGTAGTATTCGGCGCACTGCTGCGGAGGGGTGGCAGAGCGGCTGAATGCACCGGTCTTGAAAACCGGCGATGGGCGACCATCCGTGGGTTCAAATCCCACCTCCTCCGCCATTCATTCAAGAGCCCAGATGATTTCATCATCTGGGCTCTTTTGTTTTCCTCTCTTCCCATTCATCCATCTCCTCGCCGGGCTGCCGGGCTCGACCCTGTTTTTGCTCGCCACCTTGGCCCGAACGCTCCTCAAGGCGGCATTTCCCTTGCCCCATAAATACGGTGAATGATTTTTTGATTGTCATTCACTGAATGAATAATGGGGGCCTTTTTCGCCCATCGTGCGCTTGGCCGGGCTCAACGCTCGCTATTTGTCGGCCTTGCCGGCGGCGTCGGCGAGGCGGGCGAGACGCTTGTCGAACCAGCGCACGGGCAGCCCTGCATCCTCCGCCCGCTCCTTGCGGCGAATGGCGCTGCGCACCAGCATGGCCCCCAGCCAGCGCACGGGCTCGGGTGGAAAGTAGCCGCGCGGCCCCCCCACCAGGGCGCACCGGCGCCAGGGGGCATCCTCTTGCCGTTTATCGTCCCTCACCATGGCCGCCAGGATGCGGCCGCCGATCCAGCTCTGGGCCACCCCGTTGCCGGAATAACCCAGGCCGTAGACGATGTTCGGCTGGCGGCGTCAGTGGCCGAAGAAGGGCAGGCCGTCCACGGAGCGGTCCGAGGCGCCGCACCAGCTGGCAGCGATGGGCACGTCTTTGAGGGCGGGGAAGAAGCGGTGCAAGGCCCGGGTGAGGGGGGCCAGGTAGCGGCTGGGTTCATCGAAGCTGGCCAGATGACGGTTGGCGAAGGCGAAGGTGTTGCCCCCCTTGCCGAGCATCAGGCGCCCGGCCGGGGTCGAGCGCGCGTAGTAGACGAAGGTGCGTCCATCCACCGTGCTGCGACCGTGATCCATTCCCTGGGCGGCCAGGGCCTCGGGGGCGGGCTCCGTGATCACCATGTCGGAGGAGACCAGCACGATGGCGCGGCGAAACTCGCGAAAATGTTCCACCATGGCGCTGTTCATGGCGAGCACCACCTTGCCGGCGCTGACGCTCCCCGCTGGCGTCTGAACGCGGGCCGGTTGGCCGGCATCGAGGCGCAGCATGGGGCTCTGTTCATAGACCGCCACCCCGAGGGTGCGGGCGACCCGCAGCAGGCCGCGCACCAGCAGGGCGGGTTGCACCGAGCCCGCGTGGGGGCTGAACACGCCTTCCAGATGTGCCGCCGAGCCGCACTGACCCGCCAGATCCTGCGCCGCTATGGGTTGCCACCGGTTCAATCCCGCTTCATCCAGTCTCGCCATGATGGGAGCCATGGCGCCGCGCTGGGCCTCGCTGGTGGCGGTGTAGCAGGTGCCTTCCACTCGCAGCTCTGCCGCTATGCCGTGCACCTCGCAAAAACGCGCTATCTCGTGCACCGCCTGCTCCGAGGTGCGTACCAGCCAGGCGGCCTGTGCCTCGCCAAATTGCTTGCACAGGCTGGGGTACTTGGCGGACCAGGTGAGCAGGCAGCCGCCGTTGCGACCGGAGGCACCGCCGCCGCACAGCCCCTTCTCCAGCACCAGCACCCGCAATTCGGGCTGCGCCTGTTTGAGCTGGATGGCGCACCAGAGCCCGGTGAAGCCGCCGCCGACGATGCAGACATCCGCGTCATGTTGCCCTTGCAAAGGAGTAGGCTCGGCAGGCTGCTCGGCGGCCAGGGCCTCGGCTAGCCAGAAGGAGAGTTGAGTGTGGGGCATGTTGTCTCCGTTGAACGTCAGGGTTGGCGCCAGCGCTGGGTACGCGCCAGCAGGGTGCGGCTGAGACCGAGTTGCAGCAGCTTGACGCTGGCGGCGGCCAGCAGGATCAGGGTGGCCATGGCGGCGGCCGCGGCCGTGTCGCCGGAGTCCTCCATGTTGAGCACGGCGATGGAGGCGAGCACGCTGTCGCTGGAGTAGAGGAAGATCACCGCCGAGGTGGTGGTCATGGCGTTGACGAACAGGTAGATGAAGATCTCCAGCAGGGCGGGCAGGCTGGCGGGCAGGGTGACGCGCCAGAATGCCTTGAGCAGCGGGATGCGAAGGGAGATGGCGACCAGCTCCAGCTCCCGCGGCAACTGCTTGAGGCTGGTGAGCGCCGTCATGTGCCCCACCGTGTAGTAATGGATGATGCAGGAGAGCACCATCAGCGGCAGGGTGCCATAAAGGCTGCCGAGCAGGCTGTCCGGCCGGTTGAAGAAGAAGATGTAACCCAGCCCCAGCACCATGCCGGGCACCGCCAGGGAGAGCATGGCGAGCAGGTGCATCAGCTGGCGCAGGGGGGCGAAGTGGCGCCCCTTCTCCTGGGCCCAGGCCAGCACCACGATGAGGACGGTGCCAAAGATGGCGGTGAGGGCGCCGAGCTTGAGGGTATTGGTGAAGGGTTGCCAGCCGTAGACGCTGTTGCTGTCGAAGGCGTAGTGCGCCAGGGTCAGGTTGAGGTTGTAGGGCCAGAACTGCACCAGGGAGCCGTAGATGGCCATGCCGACCAGGGCCAGGAATAGCAGGGCCCAGAGCCCGCACCAGAGCAGCGCCAGCAGATCCCGCACCTTGTGGGGGCTTGGCCGATAGGGGACGGACTTGCTGCTGCTCTGCTCCTGCATCTTGCTGCGCACCCTGTGCTCCAGCGCGAAGCTCAGCAGGGCGGGCAGCAGCAGGGTGACGCTGGCGACCGCCCCCAGGGAGAAGTTCTGCATGCCGATCACCTGGCGATAGATGTCGGTGGCCAGCACGCTGTACTGGCCGCCGATCACCTTGGCCACCCCGAAGTCGCAGATGGTCAGGGTGAACGCCGCGATGGCGGCGCTGAGCAGGCCGTAGCGGGCGGTGGGCAGGGTCACGGTGAGGAAGGTGCGAAGGGGTGAACTACCGAGCACCCTGGCGGCCTCGTACAGGCGGGCGTCGCTGTGACCCAACGCCGTGATGAGGATCATCAGGGCATGGGGGAAGCACCAGAAACCCAGCCCCATCACGATGCCGATGGGGCCATAGATGCTCTCCCCGCCGAGCAACCCCTTGGCGACCCCCTGATTGCCGAACCAGTAGACCAGGCTGATGGCGGGCAGCAGGGAGGGCATCAGCAGGGGAATGAGGCCGATGAGGCGAAACAGTCCCTTGGCGGGCATGCAGGTGCGGGTGAGGGCGTAGGCGTAGCCGAAGGCGACAGTGATCACCAGGGTGGTGATGAGCAGGCCGAGCCAGAGGGTGTTGCCTATGGTGCGGGTGAGGTGGGGGGAGAGGAAGTAGTCCCGAAAGTTTGCGAGCCCCACCCAGTTGCCGTCCAGATCCTGCAGGCTCTTTTGCAGCATGGCGAGCAGGGGCAGCAGCAGGCCACCGGCCAGCAGGAGGATGCCGATCAGCAGCAGCGCGAGCTGGATGACGCTGTCCCGGCTCCAGCCGCCGAGGTGCTGGCGCCAGCGAAGCCTTGGGCGGTTTGTCCCCAGGGTCTTGGGTTGCATCATCATGAGGCCTCCCCGTCGAAGCAGCGTACGGCGTCGGCGGGCCAGTGCAGGGAGCAGGTCATGCCGGTACGCCACTGGGCCTTTTCGTCGTTGGGGCGCTGCACCAGCACCTGCTGGGGGCCGAGATAGGTCTGGGCGCGGCAGATGAGGCGTTGGGTGGCGCCCAGAAACTCCACCTGCTCCACCTCGGCCTGCAAGCCGCCGTGGGTTGAGGGAGACAGACTGATGGTCTCGGGGCGGATGGCGAGCTGCAACTTGCTGCCGGCCTGGGCCCGGTTGGCGAGCGCCAGGGGCTGCTCGTTCAGGCGTACCTGCTGCGGGCTCAGCACCAGGGCGTCGAGGAAGTTCATGGTGCCGACGAAACTAGCCACGAAGCGGTTCGCCGGCTGGTGGTAGATCTCCTGCGGGGTGCCTACCTGCACGATGCGCCCCCCCTCCATCACCACGATGCGATCCGCCATGGTGAGCGCCTCCTCCTGATCGTGGGTCACCATGATGGTGGTGATGCCGAGGCGCTGCTGCAGGGCGCGGATCTCGCTGCGCAAATGAGTGCGCACCAGGGCGTCGAGGGCGCTCAGGGGCTCGTCGAGCAGCAGCAGACCGGGGGAGAGGGCCAGGGCCCTGGCCAGTGCCACCCGCTGCTGCTGGCCGCCGGAGATCTGGCTCGGATACTTGTGGGACTGGGCATCGAGGCCGACCAGGGCCAGCCAGTGCTGCACCTTCTGCTGGATGTTCTCTCTGTCCTGCCCCTGATTCTCGAGGCCGAAGGCGATGTTCTGGGCCACCGTCAGGTTGGGGAAGAGGGCATAGGACTGAAAGACGATGCCAAAGTCCCGCTGCTGGGGGGGCAGCCGGGAGATGTCGCGCCCTCCCTGCCAGATCTCGCCCTCGTCCGGCAGATCCAGGCCGGCGATGGCCCGCAGCAGGGTAGTCTTGCCGCAGCCGGAGGGGCCGAGGAAGCAGACGAACTCCCCCTGCTCGATGCCAAGGGAGATCTCTGTCAGGGCCTGAAAGTGCCCGAAGTGCTTGTTGAGGTGCTGGATATCCAGATAGGGCCGGGTCATGGTCGAGCTCACTGCTGTTTTGGTATATACCAGTTTGCGATTGGAGTGTGACCGTGCCATGACAGAAAGATGACGGGAACGTGATGGTCGGGGCCGTGACGGCGGGTCAGGGCGGAGGGGGCAAGGCAAGCACCCTGGTGGGAATGGATGTCGGACGCGCCGCTTGCCCGCAACGACAAAAGGCCGACGGGAGTCGGCCTTGTTGACAGCTGTTCACCTGAACGGCGCTTACTGCTTGGCTTCGGACTTGCCGTCGAAGCTGGCGGTCCACTGACTCAGGATCTGGTTGCGCTCGCGGGCGGCCCAGGCGAAGTCGTTCTCGATCATCTGGCCCTTGATGTCGGCAGGATACCCGTCCCTGGCCTTGGCGACCTGGGGAATGGCGACCACGGCGAAGGACTTGTTGTAGAGGCTGTTGGCCTGCTCGGTGGCGGCGAAGTCCAGCAGCTGTTTGGCGGCCTCGAGCTTGGGCGTGCCCTTGAGGATGGCGGCGGCCTCCATGTCCCAGCCCGAGCCTTCGCTTGGGAAGATCACGTCGATGGGAGCGCCCTTGCCCTTGAGGCTGGTGGCGGGGAAGTCAAAGGAGATGCCGACCACTGTCTCGCCGCTGGCCGCCAGTTTGCAGGGGGCCGAGCCGGAGTGGGTGTAGCGGTCGATGTTCTGATGCAGGCCGGTCATGTACTGCCACCCCTGCTGCTCGCCCATGGTCTGCAGCCAGCCCGCCACGCTCAGGAAGCCGGTGCCGGAGGAGCTGGGGTTCGGCATGATCACCTTGCCCTTGTAGATGGGCTTGGTGAGGTCGCTCCAGCTGGTCGGCGCCGGGATCCCCTGCTTCTCGGCCTCGACCTTGTTGAAGCAGATGGCGCTGAAGAAGGCGTCAAGCCCGATCCAGTGCGGCTCGGCCTTGGGGTCACGGAAGCGGCTGTCGAGCTTGTCCAGCCCCTTGGGAGCATAGCCTGCCAGCATCTGCTGCTGGTCGAGCTGCATCAGGCTGGTGGCCGCCAGTCCCCACACCACGTCGGCCTTGGGCTGGGCCTTCTCGGCCAGCAGCCGGGCGGTGACCACGCCGGTGGAGTCCCGTACCCACTTGATGGTGATATCCGGGTGCTGGCGCTCGAAGGCGGTTTTCAGCTCGGCGAGCTGCTCCGGCTCGAAGGCGGTATAGACGGTGAGGTCGGTCGCGGCCATCACCGGGGCTGTCATGGCGGCCAGCAGTGCGCTCGCCAGCAAGGGGGTTCCCTGTTTCATCCTCTGTCTCCATCAAGTGTTGGTATAAACCAGATTGGTCGAGAGAGAGGCTAGGGGAGGTTTGTGACGTTCGGGTGACAGCCCCGTGACGTTTTGATGAGGCTACTCCCCGGTGTCCACCTCGATCTCCAGGCTGTCGTGGCGCCAGTATTCCAGATCGAAATCGAGCACCCGGCCGTGCTGATCGAAGTTGAGTCGCTCAAGGCGCAGGGCCGGCAGTCCGGCGGTGGCCCCCAGCGCCTTGGCCACCTCGTCCGGCAGGGCGGTGGGAAAGAAGCGCACCTGCATGCGGGCGTACTGCAGACCGTAGTGGGCCTCGTAGATCTCGGTCAGGCTGCCGTTGAGATCCAGTTCGAGCAGGCCGGGCACCCGCTCGGGCAGGCAGTGGTTCTCGCAGTAGCAGAGGGCGCGCCCGTTGGCGTAGCGCAGCCGCTTGAGCAGGAACAGGCTGTCGAATGGCTTGAGCTGCAGCCGCGTCATCAGGGCGGGGGGCACCGGCTGGCGGCCCTTCTCCAGCAGCTCGGTACAAGGCTCCCCCCCTTGCTCGCGCACTATCTGGTGGAAGTTGGAGGTGAGTCTCGGGTTCAGGCGATAGCGGGGCGGGGTCACGAACCAGCCGCGCCTGTCTTCCCGGTAGATGAGGCCGTTTGCCTCCAGCTGCACCAGGGCCTCGCGGATGGTGACCCGGGTGGTGCCGTAAAGCTCTCCCAGCAGCCGTTCGGAGGGGAGCTTGTCGTTGGCCTGCAGCCCGCCCGCCTGGATCTGGGTGGTGAGGGCATCCTTGATCTGCAGGTATTGAGGTTTGCTCATGGGGATCCTTGTGGACGAAAACATGCTTGGTAGAGACCAGTTTTGGTCCCCGATTCAGGATCTCTAGATTATCGCGATGATGGCGCCAAAAATGAATTTTTTGTTGCACGTAGGGGCACCCCTTTGACCCGGAAGGGGGCGTTCAGCACAATAAGCTCAATCTGGTATATACCAAATGGAGCAAACCATGACCCACATTCCTGCCGCCCCCGCTGCCGTCGACTACCTGCTGCTGACCCCGGGCCCCCTCTCCACCACCCCCACGGTGCGCGCCGCCATGTTGCAGGACAGCTGCACCTGGGATGCGGACTACAACCTGGGGGTGGTGGAGCCCATCCGCCGCGAGCTGGTGCGTCTTGCCATGACCTCGCAATATGCCGCCGACTACAGTGCCGTGCTGCTGCAGGGCAGCGGCAGCTATGTGGTGGAGAGCGTGCTGGGCTCGGCGCTCGGGCAAGATGACTGCCTGCTCATCATCAACAACGGTGCCTACGGGGCCCGCATGGTGGAGATGGCGCGCTGCCTCGGCCTGAATCATCTCGAGCTCGACTGTGGCGAGACCGAGCGCCCCGAGGTGGCGACCATCGACGCCCTGCTTGATGGGCATCCCGGCATCAGCCACCTGGCCATGGTGCACTGCGAGACCACCACCGGCATGCTGAACCCGCTGGAGGAGGTGGCGGCGCTCTGCCAGCGCCGCGGCATCCGCTTCATCGTCGATGCCATGAGCAGCTTCGGCGGCATCCCCATCGACATGGGGCAGCTTGGCATCGAATTCCTCATCAGCTCCGCCAACAAGTGCATCCAGGGGGTACCGGGCTTTGGTTTCGTCATCGCCCGCCGCGCCGCCCTCGCGGCTTGCGCCGGACGGGCCCGCTCCGTCTCCCTCGATCTGCACGCCCAGTGGCAGACCATGGAGCAGCAGGGGGGCAAGTGGCGCTTCACCTCGCCGACCCACACCGTGCTGGCGTTCGCCCAGGCGCTGCGGGAGCTGGAAGAGGAGGGGGGCATCACCGCGCGCCATCGCCGCTATCAGGAGAACCAGCGCACCCTGGTGGCAGACATGGCCGCCCTCGGTTTCGAGCCTCTGCTGCCCACGGCCTGGCAATCTCCCATCATCACGGCCTTCTACTCCCCCACCCATCCCGACTACCGCTTCGTCGATTTTTATCAGCGCCTCAAGGCCCAAGGCTTCGTCATCTACCCGGGCAAGGTCTCACGGGCGGATTGCTTTCGCATCGGCAACATCGGCGACGTGACGCCGGCCAAGGTGCGTGACCTGCTGGCCGCCATGGCGGATGCCTGCTACTGGCAGGAGGGAGCGCGATGAGCGGCTACCCGACCCTGCCCGGCGGCGGCCTCGCCGACACCGAGGGGGACATCAATCTGGGGGCGGCGCGCCAGCGCTGGTGGGCGGGTCAGCCTGAACCCGTGCGCGATGGCTTGGCCGACGATGGCCGCTATTTCCTCCATCAGGCCCTCTCCAGCCCCTGTCTCGATCTCTTGGCGGGGGCGCAGGGGTGCCGGTTGACCAGTGCCTCCGGCCATCAGTATCTGGATTTTCACGGCAACAGCGTGCATCAGCTCGGCCATGGCCACCCCAAGGTGGTGGCGCGGGTGCAGCAGCAATTGACTGAGCTGCCGTTTGCGCCGCGTCGCTACACCCATCCGGTCGCCATCGACTGTGCCCGCACCCTGGCGGAGTTGGCCCCCGGCGATCTCAACCGGGTGCTGTTTGCCCCCGGGGGTAGCGAGGTGGTGGGTATCGCCCTCAAGCTTGCCCGCTTCATCACCGGCAACAGCAAGGTGGTGTCGCTGTGGGATGCCTTTCACGGCGCTTCCCTCGATGCCATCTCGGTGGGGGGAGAGGCCTGTTTTCGGGTCGGGATGGGGCCGCTGCTCCCCGGGGTGGAGCGGATCCCGCCCCCTACCCGTTATCGCGGAGCCTGGTATCGCGGGGAAGGGGAGGATCTGCACTACGCCGACTACCTGGAATACGTGATCGAGAAGGAAGGGGGGATAGGCGCCTTCATCGCCGAGCCCATCCGCAATACCGATGTGCAGGTACCGTCCAAAGCTTACTGGCAGCGGGTGCGGGAGATCTGCGATCGCCATGGGGTGCTGCTCATCGTCGACGAGATCCCCAATGCCCTGGGTCGTACCGGTCACTGGTTCAGTTTCGAGGAGTTCGGCATCGAGCCGGACATCATCTGCCTCGGCAAGGGGTTGGGGGGCGGTGTGGTGCCGTTTGCAGCCCTCATCACCCGGGATCGTTTCAATCAGGCGGCCGCCATTTCGCTCGGTCACTACACCCATGAGAAGAGCCCCATCGGCTGCGCGGCGGCGCTGGCCACCATCGAGGTGATCCGCGAAGAGGGGCTGCTGGCCAAGGCGCAGGAGGATGGCCGCTTCATGGCCGCCGAACTTGGCAAGCTCGCCGAGCGTCATCCCCTGGTAGGCCAGGTGCGCGGCATCGGCCTGCTGTGGGCGCTGGATCTGGTGACTGACCACCAAAGCCGGGCCCGGGCCAGCCAGGCCGCCGAGCGGCTGCTCTATCGCTGCCTGGCGCTGGGCCTCAGTTTCAAGGTCTCCCAGGGCAACGTCATCCAGCTCTCACCCCCCCTTAACATCAGCCGCGCCGATCTGGTGCAGGCCATTGCCATCCTCGATCAGGCCCTCGGCGAGATCGAAACCTCACAGGAACAGGAAAACTCACATGACTGACATGCAGACCGCTTCTCACCCCGCCACTGACGTTCAGGGCGTGATCCTCGACTGGGCCGGAACCGTGGTGGACTTCGGCTCCTTCGCGCCGACGTCCATCTTCGTGGAGGCCTTTGCCCGGGCGTTTGATTTCGAGGTGACTCTGGAGGAAGCACGCCAGCCCATGGGTCTTGGCAAGTGGGATCACATCGCCACCCTCGGCCGTCTGCCCTCGGTGGATGCCCGCTGGCAGGCCCGCTTCGGCCACCCCATGAGCCGCGACGAGGTGGATCACCTCTATCACACCTTCATGCCGCTGCAGATAGCGGCGGTGACCCGCTTCGCCGCCCCCATCCCCGGAGTTCTGCCGGTGCTTGCCAGTTTGCGGGAGCAGGGTCTGCGCATCGGCTCCTGCTCCGGCTATCCGCGTCCCGTGATGGAGGCCCTGGTGCCGGCCGCGGCCGAGCTGGGCTATCGCCCGGATCACTGGGTCGCCACCGATGATCTCAAGGCGGGCGGGCGTCCCGGCCCCTGGATGGCGCTGGCCAACGTGATAGCGCTCGGGATAGGCGCGGTGCATCGCTGCATCAAGGTGGATGACGCCGTGCCCGGCATCAGCGAGGGGCTGAACGCCGGCATGTGGACCGTGGGGCTCTCTGTCTCCGGCAACGAATTCGGTGCCACCTGGGAAGAGTTTGCGGCCATGGGGCAGGAGGAGGTCGCTGTGCGCCGCGCTCCCGCCGAGGCCAAGCTGCGCGCGGCGGGGGCCCACTATGTCATCGACACCCTGGCAGACATCGCGCCCGTGATTGCCGACATCAACCGCCGGTTGGCGCTGGGGGAGCGTCCCTGAGAAGAAGCGTTGTCCATCGATTTGACGGAGGGCAAGGGCTCATGGTCATGCGTCCTTGCCGGGAGCTGACGGCCCGTTGTTTGCCCCGGCTTGGGCCTTTGCTGTGTCCGGTGCAGGTCGGCTCAGGTGTCAGCATCGAATCAGCCTGCCGGGATCCTCGTGGACAGCGTCTGTGGGGGCGCGCTGTGCAATGAACGATGGGCGACGCACCTCTGGATGGCCCGCTTCGCACCCTGCTGTAGTTTTATATGCTGCATTTAATGGGATTTGGTTGTGTTAAATATGTCAATTGGAGTTTTTATTTACTAAATATATTAATAATTATCACTTTTCCCCTTTTTATGGGATGGTTAGATTTGGTTTCGAGTGGTTCCACCCCTCTTTCATATGGCCCAGATGACTCGCGTCACCGGGCTTTTTGTTTTTTGTAGCCTGGTTGTTGCAATTCGTTAACGGCTGGTTCAGCGCCCATTGGGGTTGGGGTTGAACAATATGGCTACCGTTTCAAGCAAGACAATGACATGGATACAACTGACGCATTAGATCTCATCGCCCGGTTTGACGAGGCTGACGATGAGCGCACCATAGTGGCGCTGTTACGGACATTGACGGCACACATGGGGTTCGAGCATTTTCGCATGGCCCTGATCTTCCCCAATACCATACAGCGGCCGGATGTCATCATCTTCAACGGTTGCCCCCAGGCCTGGGTGGATGCCTATACCCAGGCCAGCTTCTTCGCCATCGATCCCGTGGTGCAGCGTGGCATGGTGCAGAGTACCCCCATCCTGTGGGCGGACCTCATGAAGGAGGGGGTGTGCGATGCGCAGAGTCTGTCGGTCATGACCCTGGCCCGGGAGGCGGGGTTGTGCGATGGGATCACTTTCCCCTGGCACGGGGCCAACGGTCATGTCGGTCTGCTCTCCCTCATCACCACGGCGCCGCGCACCGAGTCACAGTGGCTGGCGGATGTGCCTTCCCTCACCTGGCTCTCCATGCACATCTTCGAAGCCGTGGCGCGAGTCTGTCTGGTGGGGATCTCCCCCCACGACGCCCTGAGCCTGCGGGAGCTGGAGGTGTGCCGTTGGGCGGCCGAGGGCAAGCAGACCAGCGACATCGCCCAGATCCTGGGGATCACCCCGCGCACGGTGACGTTCCATCTGAATAACGTGGTGACCAAGCTGGGGGCCAACAGCAAGTGCCAGGCCATCTCCTGGGCACTCAAGCAGGGGGTCGTCAGGCTGAATGTGGAGCTGGCATCGGTCGCCAATGTGGATGAGTAGCAGTGGACTCGTCGGTCATGCGCAATGGATTGCCTATTTATCAGCGTAATACTCTGTAAATGCAATATTGGGTAGTTAAATAGGCTGATAGGGACGTCTTGTTGCGCCATTTGTGCTGATGGATATGCGGAGGTGTTGGTAATTCATTGAAATATAAGGAGTAAACAAGGTGGCATGGACGCTGCTAACGGTTTCGGTTGAGTGTCATTACCGTTTAACCAATCAGGAGCAATTCCATGCCAACTCCATGTTATATCAGCA
>NZ_JBSTYK010000020.1:0-71942 GCF_054052485.1 Aeromonas intestinalis | reverse complement strand
GCCGGGGGTCGCGGGTTCGAGTCCCGTCCGCTCCGCCACTAACAAGAAGCCCAGTCTAACGACTGGGCTTTTTTTCGTTTCTGCGTTTCTGTATTTCTCATTTTCCCCTCGCGATCTCACCTTAATCTTGTTTCTGACTCACCCTTGATATGCAGAAAAGAGATAAGCAATGCGCTATTTCTTTCTTCCAGGTATATCAAAGAGGCGGCATGCTGTACTCAATCCAACGATAAGGAGTATCACCATGAAACTGCGAATGACCGCTCTCTCCCTGTTATCCCTGCTTGCGCTCGGCCAAGCCAATGCCGCCGAAGTCCGGTTGCTCAACGTCTCCTACGACCCTACCCGCGAGCTGTTCCAGGAGTACAACACGGCGTTTGCCAAGGAGTGGAAGAGCAAGACCGGAGACGATGTGGTGGTGAGCCAGTCTCACGGTGGTTCCGGCAAGCAGGCGCGTGCCGTGGTGGACGGTCTGGAAGCCGACGTGGTGTCGCTGGCGCTGGCCTACGACGTCGATGCAGTGGCCAAGGCCGGCCTCACCGCCAGTGACTGGGAGGGACGGCTCGCCAATAACGCGTCTCCCTATACCTCCACCATCGTCTTCCTGGTGCGCAAGGGTAATCCCAAGCAGATCAAGGACTGGGACGATCTGGTGCGCAAGGATGTCTCCATCGTCACCCCCAACCCCAAGACCTCTGGCGGGGCGCGCTGGAACTACCTGGCTGCCTGGGGCTATGCCCTGAAGAAGGACGGCAGTGAGGAGGAGGCCAAGCAGTTCGTCGGAGACCTGTTCAAGAACGTGAAGGTGCTGGATTCCGGTGCTCGCGGTGCCACGACCAGCTTTATCGAACGCGGCCTCGGCGACGTACTGCTGGCCTGGGAGAACGAGGCGCTGCTGGTGCTGGGTCAGCCGGGCACCAGCGACAAGTTTGAACTGGTGGT
This sequence comes from Aeromonas intestinalis, assembly GCF_054052485.1. NCBI lineage: Bacteria > Pseudomonadati > Pseudomonadota > Gammaproteobacteria > Aeromonadales > Aeromonadaceae > Aeromonas > Aeromonas intestinalis. Next base: position 71,000 of record NZ_JBSTYK010000020.1, on the reverse strand, counting down.
ACCGTCCGTCTCCATTCTGGCGGAGCCGCCGGTCACCGTGGTGGACAAGGTCGCCAAGAAACACGGCACCGAGGCGGTCGCCAAGGGCTACCTCGATTATCTCTACTCCGATGAGGGGCAGCGCATCATCGCCAAGTATCACTACCGTCCCAGCAATCCGGCGATCCTGAAGGAGACCTCGGCCCAGTTCCCGACCCTGAACCTGTTCACCGTCAAGGATCTGGAAGGGGACTGGGACAAGGCCCAGAAGAAACACTTCTCCCAGGGTGGTCTGTTCGACCAGATCTACCAGCCGGGCAGCTAAGTCTGCCCCACTGGGTCCCGCATCACGGATAGGAGCCTCCAGATGAACAAGATCCTCCTGGTTCCCGGTCTGCACAACAGCGGACCGGATCATTGGCAGAGTCGCTGGCATCAACACTTCCCCCAGTGGCAGCGCATGGTTGGGCTGCCCTGGGACAAGCCTGACCTCACGGTCTGGAGTGCCAAGCTGGCGAGCAAGCTCAGGAGCCGGCGTGGCCGGGTGCATCTGGTGGCCCACTCCTTCGGTGCCCTGACGGCCATCGCCGCCGCCAGGCTGCAGCCGGAGAAGGTCTCCTCCATCCTGATCGTGGCTCCCGCCGATCCGGCCCGTTTTGGCATCCCGGACGAGGCGCTGGCGGGATCGGTCAAGGTCTCCGCCCAGCTCATCGCCAGTCGCAACGATCCCTGGATGTCGTTCGAGCGAGCCGAGTACTGGAGCCGCCAGTGGCAGGTTCCCCTGTTCGATGCGGGGGAGGTGGGCCACATCAATGCCCAGTCAGGTCACGGGGAGTGGAGTCAGGGTCTCAACCTGCTCGGCACCCTTCATCGGCGGGCCGAGATGGTGGTGGAACCGCTTCAAACCGATTGGGGCAAGCGGGCGGCACTCAGCTTCCGTTAGTCATCGATCGTCACGGCGCAGAGGCCAAGGAGGAAACACACAGAGATGGGGGCCCGTCGTCCGTCCCCATGATCGTACTCATGGCATCCACTTCCGGTTTTGGTTTTACGGCTCCGTTTGGTTAGGTCTTTTATTTATATAAAAGACCTTTTTTTATATTTGTTGCTCTAAAAGCCTTGTTTCATCGTTGTTAGATAAAAAAGTGATTAGCAAAGGCGTTATTGGTGTTTGTTGCATCTGGCGGGAGTGAGCAGAATCGCTATATCGAAACTTACTTATAACAATCGGAAGTGTTATGCGATTAAGTTCTTACTCTGTCCTGCCTGGCCTGGGGGCGACGCTGGGCTTCAGCCTGCTCTACCTGGGCATACTGGTGCTGTTGCCGCTTTCGGCGTTGGTGTTGTTTGCCATCAACAACCTGAGTGCCGCCGAATTCTGGCAGGTGATCAACTCCCCCCGGGTGTTGGCTTCATTTCGCCTGAGCTTCGGTGCCGCCTTTATCGCCGCCCTGCTCAACAGCCTGTTCGGTCTCATCCTGGCCTGGGTGCTGGTGCGCTACAGCTTCCCCGGTCGTCGTCTGGTGGATGCGCTCATCGATCTGCCGTTCGCCATGCCCACCGCCGTCTCCGGTATCGCCCTGTGCGCCATCTTCGCCCCCAACGGCTGGATCGGCCAATGGGTTGCTCCCCTTGGCATCGAACTCGCCTATAACCCCATTGGTGTGGTGATAGCCCTGACCTTCATCGGTCTGCCCTTCGTGGTGCGCACCCTGCAGCCGGTGCTGCGTGAAGCCGAGACCGAGCAGGAGGAGGCGGCCGCAAGCCTCGGGGCCAACCGTTGGCAGACCTTTGCCAGGGTGCTTTGGCCAACCCTGATCCCGGCGCTGCTCACCGGCTTCGCCCTGGCCTTCGCCCGCGGGGTGGGGGAGTACGGCTCCGTCATCTTCATCGCAGGCAATCTGCCCATGGTGTCGGAAATCGCGCCGCTGATGATCATGAGCCACCTGGAGGAGTATGACTACGCAGGCGCCTCCGCCATCGCCTCCGTCATGCTGCTTATCTCATTCATTTTGCTGTTGATCATCAACAAGTTGCAGGCCTGGAGCTGGGCCCGTATCGGAGGGAGCCGGATATGACCGCATCTACCATCGCCATAGACAAGGCACCGCAAGTGGCCGTGGTCGTGACCCATCAACCTGTGACTCGCGAGCCGGTCTGGGTCAAGTGGTTGCTCATCACCGTCGGGTTGGGCTGGTTTGCCGCCCTGCTGCTGTTGCCACTCGCCACCGTCTTCATTCAGGCGCTGAGCCCGGGTCTTGCTTTCTTCTGGCATGCCATCAGCGAACCGGATGCCCTGAGCGCCCTCGGCCTCACCGCTCTGGTGACCCTCTGCTCGGTGCCATTGAACGTGCTGTTCGGTCTGGCGGCCGCCTGGGCCATCGCCCGCTTCCGCTTCCCGGGCCGGCAACTGCTCATCACTCTGATTGACTTGCCGTTCTCGGTTTCCCCCGTCATCGCCGGCCTGATGTTCGTGCTGATGTTCGGCAGCCGTGGCTGGTTTGGCGACTGGTTGAGTGAGCACGACATCAAGATCATCTTTGCCACCCCGGGGATCATCCTGGCCACCACTTTCATCACCGTGCCCTTCGTGGTGCGCGAGCTGCTGCCCCAGATGGAGGCGCGCGGGCCGGAGGAAGAGGAGGCTGCCATCATGCTGGGGGCGAGCGGCTTGCAGATGTTCTGGCGGGTCACCTTACCAGGGATTCGATGGAGCCTGATGTATGGCGTGCTGCTCTGTACCGCCCGGGCGGTGGGGGAGTTTGGCGCCGTCTCCGTGGTCTCCGGCCATATTCGCGGCCAGACCAACACCCTGCCGCTGCACATCGAGATCCTCTACAACGAGTACCAGACCGGCGCCGCCTTCGCGGTGGCAAGCCTCTTGGCCCTGTTCGGGATCTTCACCCTGTTGGGGGAAACCCTGTTGGCCCGGCTGCGTGGTCAGCCCATTAAATCTCACTGATTTCACAGTTTCAACGAGGCAGCCATGAGCATTCAGGTTCAACGACTCAACAAGCATTTCAATCAGTACGCGGCCCTGGCCGACATCAACCTCGACTTCCACGACGGCGAACTGGTCGCCCTGCTGGGACCCTCCGGTTGCGGCAAGACCACCTTGCTGCGGATCATCGCCGGGCTGGAGCAGGCCGACAGTGGCAACGTCATCATCCGGGGGGAGGATGCCTCCGCCCTGCACGTACGCGAGCGCAACGTCGGCTTCGTGTTCCAGCACTACGCCCTGTTCCGCCACATGACGGTGTTCGAGAACGTGGCCTTTGGCCTGCGGGTCAAGCCGCGCAGCGAGCGCCCGAGCGAGGCGGATATCCGTGCCCGGGTCAAGGAGCTGCTGGATCTGGTGCAGCTCAGCCACGTGGCTGGTCGTTACCCGACCCAGCTCTCCGGTGGCCAGCGCCAGCGGGTTGCCCTGGCGCGGGCCTTGGCGGTACAGCCCAAGGTCTTGCTGCTGGACGAGCCGTTCGGCGCCCTCGATGCCCAGGTACGTAAGGAGCTGCGTCGCTGGTTGCGGGAGCTGCACAACGAGCTGCACGTCACCAGCCTGTTCGTGACCCACGATCAGGAGGAGGCGCTGGAGGTGGCAGATCGGGTGGTGCTGATGAATGCCGGTCGGGTCGAGCAGGTCGGCACTCCGGCCGAGGTCTATGACCAGCCCGCCAGCTCCTTCGTGCACAGCTTCCTCGGCAGCGTGAATCTGTTCCATGGCCGGGTGGCGGAACAGGGGCTCGGCATCGGTGAGCAGTGGCTGGGGGGGGCGAGTGACTCCCGGCTGGCCCAGGGCAGCGCGGCCATCGCCTACGTGCGCCCCCACGAGCTGGAGATCCTGCCGGCGGATGCGCCAGGTGGCATCAGCGCCACCATCACTCGCCTGCTGCCCATGGGGCCGCGGATCCGGGTCGAACTCAGGGGCAACGGTGACGCAGGCACTCCCAATGGCAAGGGGGCTCACTACGAGGCCGAGCTGAGCAAGGAGGCGGCCCGTACCCTGGTGCCGGGGCAGGGAGTGAGGCTGATCGCCAAGCAGGCTCAGCTCTACCCGGACTACCAGATCTAGTGCGCGAGCCATCTATCGTGTTCAGGCTTGAGACAGAGAACAAGGCCCCGGGAGCCCATCCACGGGGCCGGTCAGCGCAGGAGGCGATGACGTGAATTTTCAGCAATTACGCATTATTCGGGAAGCGGCAAGGCGGGACTACAACCTGACCGAGGTCGCCAATGCCCTGTTTACCTCCCAGTCCGGGGTCAGCCGCCATATCCGCGAGCTGGAGGAAGAGCTGGGGCTGGAGCTCTTCATCCGTTACGGCAAGCGGCTGCTCGGCATGACGGAGCCCGGCAAGGAGCTGCTGGTGATCGCCGAGCGCATCCTCAATGACGCCAACAACATCCGCAAACTGGCCAGCACCTTCGCCAACCGCGACTCGGGCCGCTTGCTGGTCGCGACCACTCACACCCAGGCGCGCTATGCCTTGCCACGGGTGGTGAAGGCGTTTCGCGAGCAGTTCCCGCTGGTGCAGCTGGAGCTGCGCCAAGGCAGCCCGGAGGAGATAGTGCGGCTGGTGCAGACCGGCGAAGTGGACATCGGCATCAGCAGCGAACAGCTCGACAAGAGCGAAGGAGTGGTGGCGTTTCCTTACTACCGCTGGCATCACAACATAGTGGTGCCGGAGCAGCACCCCCTCACCGCCGAACGGGAGCTGACCCTGGCGGCGCTGGCGCAATGGCCCATCGTGACCTATCAGGCGGGGCTGACCGGACGGGTGCGGGTAGATGAAGCGTTTGCCGAAGCCAGGATAGTGCCGCAGATCCTGCTGACGGCTCAGGATTCCGACGTCATAAAGACCTATGTCGAGCTGGAAATGGGGGTGGGTATACTGGCGGACATGGCCTTCAACGGCCAGCGGGACAAGGGTCTGGTGCAACTCGATGGCAGCCGGCTGTTTGCCCCCCACACCGCCTGGATCGGCCTCAAGCAGGGGCAGTTCCAGCACAATTTCGCCTGGCAGTTCATCCAGCTCTGCAACCCGGAACTGGCGCTGGCAGACATCCAGGCGCGGGCTCTGCGCAACGATGCGGCGCTCGATTACCAGATCTGAGTGAATCGCCATAAAAAACAGGGAGCCTCGGGCTCCCTGTTTTGCATTCAAGACGATTATGGCAGCAAGGTCCAGGCCTCCTGCCAGTGGGAGCCAATGCCCGGCTCATACTGGGTGGCTGTGCTCGCCCACTGGCTGCACCAGCCGCTGTAGGGGAAGGGCTTGCACTGGTAGATCTTGCCGTTCTTGGGTTGCAGCACCTTGGTGCCGGCGGTGTAGGCGGCCACGCCCTCGGGGAAGCTGTACTGATAGTCACCGCCACTGGCCGGATCCTTGAGCATCAGATCCAGGGTCTGCTGCACGGCCGCGCCTCCCGATTTGGGTTTGCCCGTGATCACCAGTTGATGATGGCCGGCACTCAACCCGGTCAGCGACATGGTGAAGCTCTGGCTGCTGTCCTTGATGTCGGCGCTGCTCTGACCCCTGGCGACGCCACCATGGTCATAGAGGGTGTTGGTGACAGCGAGATCCCCTTGCGCCGCGACCGTGAAGCTCAGGGTCAGCTTGCCGCCATCGAGCAAGTACTCGCTCTCCAGGCCGCTCACGCTGACGCTGTCACCGATCGGCGGTTGTTGCTGCTCGAGCTGGATCTCGACCCGTTGCAAGTTGCTGCCTGCTTTGAGGAAGACAGGGTTCTGGCCGTAGACGGGATTGAACTGGCCGTCACTTCCTTGCTGACCGGCGCGGATCTGGCTCTGTTCCCCGTTGATCTTGCTGGCCAGGGCGTGGGCCCAGTTGTTCTTCTGACCCTGCTCGGTGCTGGCGATGGTCAGCACCGTCTGCAGATCCGTGCGCTCGCCGCTTGCATCGAACACCCGGATCATGGCCTTGTCACCGGCCGCGAGATCGATGGAGGGATAGATGGTCCCGCCCTGGCTCCAGCTCAGGGGGGGCTGGGTGCCACCCTCGAAGCGGGCGTCGATCAGGTTGTAGAAGCTGTTGGTGGTATCCCCCACCTCCCAGACACCCAGGATCACCTGATAACCGGTACGGGCAGGCAGGACGCAGTTGTGGGTAACCTGCTTGGGCGGTTGCACCATGCCCCCGTCGATGACGCAGAAGGGGGTGAGGTCGAAGGAGGCCCGGGTCAGCGGCTGGTTCGGATCCCAGTCCTGTTTGGTGAGGTAGTAGCGCCAGTTGCGGGTGGTGTGGTTGGCGGTGAAGGTCCAGCTGATGGCGAAGGGGCCGGCTTTCACGTCGCGCTTGGTCCAGCGATCGCTGGTCTGGGCGTTGAGCTCGCCAAATTGCGGATGGCCGGCGGCGGCAATCTGACCATCGGCCGGGCCGCCAGCGGGGAAGCCGGACGGCGCCTCCAGGCTCTGGGGCTCCCACTGAATGGCGCCGCACTGGATGTTGCCACCCGTCTTGCACAGGTAGTTGCGTGCCTCCGGCTGGCTGATGTAGCCGTGAGCGAGCACGCCGCCACTGGCCAGCAGTGCGAGCGCCGCCGTGAGGTGATTGAGTTGAATAGTTGCTGCCATACATTCCTCTGTTCGATAGATGTGGGCAGTCAAGTTGGCAGGGGAGTTTCCCGAAACACTGTGCTGCAACCCCGCTATCCTGGACGACATGTCTTTAGACCGGAGGCTTTGCGTCCTGGCCTTTCAACCAGTTTGCCAAATGACTACAAAATGGGTCATGGTGTCGCGTTTGACTACGACGCTCCCATCATGACTTCTTTCTATTGAATTATTAAGTGTAAATCTTTACAGCTTGTTCTCATCGGAGTAGAGCCAATACGCCACTTTTTGATTTTATTCCCCGATGTGGCCCCGGCCTCCCTGCCACCGGCACCCAGCGCCGCCAGGAAGACTCCATTCACGAAGATAATCCCTTGTTCGCGGCAGACAGCGGAGCCCGCTTTTGCTAGCGTGATGAGGCGCATCCTCGCGCACCCGCCCTGCTGTCAGGGCGCCATCAAAAAGGAACGGCCGGCCAGTGGCCGCCGATAAAAAGAGGGACCTTATGATTTCCACTGCCAGGAATTACTTGAACCAGCTCAATGCCGATTACCTGAAGGTACACAGGCGCAAGGAGGATCTCTTCTGGTCCACCTACATGGGCACCAGCGATGATCAGGCCGGGTTCACCGCCGCCGAACAGGCCTACAAGGCATTCTGCGCCGATCCGACCCGCCTGCCGGTCTTGCGGGCCATGCTGGCCGAGGCCGAAGGGGCGGATCTCAAACGGGGGCTCGGGGGCTGGATAGCCTTCTTCGAGTGCAACGTCATCGAGGACCCGCAGGCTGCGGTGCTGATGGACGAACTGGTGGCCGCCGAGGCAGAGCTGTTCGCCCGTCGCAAGGAGCTCAAGCTGACCCTGCTGGACGAGCAGGGGCGGCAGGTGTCCGGCAGCCTGCCGGCAGCCAGTGCCTCCCTCGCGGCCAGTGCGGATGAGGCGGTGCGCCAGAGCGCGCTCGCCATGTTCCATACCCTGGAGCAGTGGGTGGTCGACAACGGCTATCTGGCCATCGTCACGCTTCGCAACCGCTTCGCTCGCGCCATGGGCTATCGGGATTACTTCGACTACAAGGTGCGCAAGAACGAGCAGATGAGCCCGGAGCAGCTGTTTACGGTGTTGGATGACTTTATCGCCCGCACCGAGGATCGGGTGCACCTGGGCCTCGCCGAATTGAAGGGCGCCAAGGGGGAGGCGGCGCTGCTGCCCCACAACCTGCGCTATTTCGTGAGCGGCGACGTGACCCGTCAGCTCGACCCCTACGTGCCCTTCTCCCGGGCCCTGAAGGATTGGGTCGAGAGCTTCCGTCGCCTCGGCATCCAGTACCGGGAGGCGACCCTGACCCTGGATCTGCTGACCCGGGAGGGGAAATACGAGAACGGCTTCTGCCATGGCCCGGTGCCGAGCTTCTGGCAGGAGGGAGAGTGGGTGCCTGCCGTGGTCAACTTCACCAGTCTGGCGAACCCCGCCCAGGTGGGCAGCGGCTGGAATGGCCTCAACACCTTGTTCCACGAGGGGGGGCACGCGGCGCATTTTGCCAACGTCACCGGCAACGCCCCCTGCTTCTCCCAGGAGTTCCCGCCCACCTCCATGGCCTATGCGGAGACGCAATCCATGTTCTGCGACAGCCTGCTGGACGATGCGGACTGGCTCAAGGGGTACGCCCGCAATGAGGCGGGGGAAGCGATCCCGGATGACCTCATCAAGGCCATGATCGAGGCTCGCCAGCCGTTTCGGGCCTTCAACGAGCGGCAGATCGCCCTGGTCTCCTACTTCGAACGGGATCTCTATGCCATGGAGGACGCCGAGCGCACTCCGGCTGCCGTGCTGGCGCTGGCCCGCCAGTGGGAGCGCAGGATCCTGGGAGTGGAGAGTCCACGCCCGCTGCTCGCCATTCCGCACCTGCTCAATCAGGAGTCGGCCTGCGCCTACCACGGCTACCTGCTGGCCCTGATGGCGGTGGAGCAGACCCGTGCCTACTTCCTGCGCCGGGATGGCTACCTCACCGACAACCCGCGTATCGGCCCGGATCTGGCGGCCCACTACTGGGGGCCGGGCAACGGCATGACCCATGATCAGACCCTGCAGAGCCTGACCGGCGAGGGCTTCAGTGCCGCGCCCCTGGCCCGGGTGTGCAACCAGAGCGTGGAGGATGCCTGGGCAACGGCCTCGGCCTGCATGGCGGCGGCGCGTCAGCGCCCACCCGTCGGTGACGGCGCTCCCCTCAACGCCCACATCCGGGTGGTGCACGGGACCGAGCTCATCGCCGACAACAGCGAGTCGGAAGCCCGCATGCTGGCGGACTTTGAAACCTGGATCCTGCGCCATTATCAGGGGGAGAGTCAGCCCGCCTAGGGGCCAACGGTGATGTCATCGAATGCCTGTACAAAAAAGCCCCGAAAGGGGCTTTTTTTATCGGGCTCAGCGGGCGTCAGGCAGGGTACGACAAGAGGTGACCCTTGCCGGTTTATCCGCTATCGCCTTCCTCGCTCTGCTGCTATATGTCATGAGGTCGACTTAAGTTCAGATAATTGATTTAGATTTGGTTTATGTTCGATTTGTTGGAATATTTACATTTTAAATATGGACTGGCCTGGCTCCTGAGCAGATGATTGATAGGCCACCCTCGGTGCGAACCGGGTTCGGAAAATCACAGATCTCCCTCGTGAGATGGCTGGATTGCCTATGACGAGGGTCTGATGACTCGCTCCATATCTGATGACGTTCTATATCCATTCAATGATGATGACCGCCTCACACCGAGCCGGGCGAACAGGGATACCAGCATTAGGTACCGTGCCTGCTGTCGCGCGGTATCAGGATATCCACGAGTGATCATCCGGGGGAATCGCCCCCTATTAGTGTTCCCCTCCTCCCTAGTGACTTGTAATCTATTGATATTATTCTGCATAGGTACGGGCTGATGATGTGTCTGGTCGGCTAGACTCCTTGCGGTGATATGGTTCTCATGAACGGAGCATGTTGTGATGAAGAAGATCATGATGGTATCGGGCACTCGCCCTGAAATAATCAAACTCGCCCCCCTCTATCATGCCCTCCTGCAGGCGCCCTGGGCCGATGTGCGCTGGGTGCATACCGGTCAGCATGACAGCATGGCTACCCAGTTGCTCGAGTGCTTCGATATCCGCCCTCACTGGTCGCTGCAGCGCCAGGGGGCCAGCCTCTTTGAATTCAGCCAGGGCTGCCGTGCCCAGCTGGAAGCCCTGATGGCAAAAGAGCACTGGGACATGGTGATCGTGCAGGGGGACACCGAGAGTGCCTTCCTCGGCGCCCTGACCGGTTTCTATCATCAGGTGCCGGTGGCCCATGTGGAGGCCGGGCTGCGTACCTATCGCCTTGACCGCCCCTTCCCCGAAGAGGGGCTGCGCCAGATGATTGGGCGCATCGCACAACTGCATCTGGCGCCGACTCCCCGTGCGCGGGACTGCCTGCTGGCCGAGCAGGTGCCGGCAGCGCGGGTCCATGTCACCGGCAACACCGTCATCGATGCCCAGCTCTGGGCCGGTGAGCGCCATGGCATCCAGCGCAACAATCCCCAGCCGGGTCATCTGCTGGTCACCGTGCACCGCCGGGAGAACTGGGGTGACGAAGTCGACGGGATCTGCCGTGCCATCGCCCGTCTCGCCACCGCTCATCCCGATATGCGGGTGCTCTTCCCGGTGCATCTGAACCCGGTGATCAAGGAGGCGGTCTATCCGCTGCTCGGCCATCTGCCAAATGTCACCCTGACCGAACCCCTCGATTATCTGGCCATGCAGCAGGCCATCGCCGATGCCTGGCTGGTGATGACGGACTCCGGCGGCCTGCAGGAGGAGGCGCCCACTTACGGCGTGCCGCTGCTGGTGCTGCGGGAGGAAACCGAACGGCCCGAAGCGGTGGAGTCCGATTATGCCCAGCTGATGGGCACCGATGAGGAGCGCATCGTCCAGCGTGTCACCGAACTGTGGCAGGCGGCGGACTTTGCCCCGCGCACCATGGCCAATCCGTTTGGTGATGGCCAGGCCTGCGCGCGCATCGTGGCTATCATGGCTGATACCTTGCTGGGGTGATCCTGATGTCGGAATATTGGCTGGTTGATGGCTTTGCCACCTATCTCTACGGTCTGAAGCTGATCGCCATCGTGATGGCGATGGCCATGCTGGTGAGCGGCGTCGACGATCTCTTCATCGATGCAGTCTATTGGCTGCGCGCCACCTGGCGGCGACTGACCGTCTATCGTCGCCACGAACGTCTGGAATACCCGGCACTCTATGAACGGGAGGAGCAGCCTCTCGCCATCATGGTGCCCGCCTGGCATGAGACCGGGGTGATCGGTCAGATGGCGGAGCTGGCGGCGACCCGCTTTGACTACGAGAACTACCAGATCTTCGTCGGCACCTATCCCAATGATCCCGACACCCAGAAGGATGTGGACGAAGTCTGCGCCCGCTTCCCCAATGTGCACAAGGTGGTCTGCGCCCGGCCGGGGCCGACCAGCAAGGCGGATTGCCTCAACAATGTGCTCGATGCCATCTTCCAGTTCGAACGAAAGGCCAACCTCTCCTTCGCCGGCTTCATTCTGCACGATGCCGAGGATGTCATCTCGGACATGGAGCTGCGGCTGTTCAACTATCTGGTGGATCGCAAGGATCTGATCCAGATCCCCGTCTACCCCTTCGAACGTCCCTGGTACAACTTCACCAGCCTGCATTACCTGGACGAATTCGCCGAGCTGCACAGCAAGGATGTGCCGGTGCGCGAGGCCGTCTCCGGCCAGGTGCCCAGTGCCGGAGTGGGCACCTGCTTCAGCCGCCGGGCCGTCATCGCCCTGCTGGAAGACGGCGACGGTATCGCTTTTGACGTGCAGAGCCTGACGGAAGACTATGACATCGGTTTTCGACTCAAGGAGAAGGGGATGGAGGAGGTGTTCGTACGCTTCCCCGTCATCCGCGAGGCCAGGAGCACCCCGAACAAGCGCTGGCGGCTTGGCATGCACGAGCGGGATACCAACGTCATCTGCGTGCGGGAATACTTCCCCGATACCTTCCAGACTGCGGTGCGCCAGAAATCCCGCTGGATCATCGGCATCGTCTATCAGGGCTTCAAGACCCACAAGTGGAGCAACAACTGGAAGCTCAACTACTTCCTCTGGCGTGATCGCAAGGGGGCGCTGACCAACTTCCTCAGCTTCACCGCCAGCCTGATCCTGCTGCAGCTGCTGGCCCTCATCCTCTACCAGTGGCTGGCACCGGATCCCTACTACTTCCTCTCCATCTTCGAGGGGGACAGCTGGTTGATCACCCTGCTCTGGATCAACATGTTCCTGATGAGCAACCGCATGTTGCAGCGGATGATCTTCGTGACCCGCTACTACGGCCTGATCCAGGGGATGATGTCCATCCCCCGGCTGTTCTGGGGCAACATCATCAACTTCATGGCGAACTGGCGGGCCCTCTCCCAGATCATCGCCCAGGGGGATCCCCGTCGGGTGGCCTGGGACAAGACCACCCACGACTTCCCGAGCCTCGGGGAGGAGAACCGGGCGCGCCGTCCCCTCGGCCAGATCCTGGTTAGCCAGGGCAGCCTGAGCAAGCAGCAGCTGGACGAGGCAGTACTGAACATGGAGCCGGGTCTGCGCCTTGGCAGCAGCCTGGTGCATCAGGGCCTGATCACCCCGGAACAGCTGGCCGCCGGTGTGGCGGAGCAGAGCGGGGTCGCCTGGGAGCACGTCGATGCCTTCAGCCTGCCCGAGGATCTGCTGGAGAAGGTGCCTCCCAACGTGGCCGTGCATTACGGGGTAATCCCCCTGCGCATGGAGAAAGAGGTGCTGGTGCTGGGGTGCGAAACCTATCTGGACCCTGTCTCTCTTGGCGCCCTGTCGCGCAAGCTCGCATCGCGGGTCTCCTATGTGATTGCCTGCAAGGGGGAAGTCACCCTGGGGCTGCGTCGCTGGTATGTGCGATCCACGCGTACCGACCCCAAGGGCGTGCTGCAAAAAGCCCTGGCCGATGGCCTGATCGATGAGGCCGGCTACGCCGATATCTGGTCCCGCTATCAGGCGAGCCAGGTGATGCTGCCGGAGATCCTCACCTCCCTCGGTCATATCGACGAGGCGGCGCTGCGCTCCCTGTTGCTGCGCCACGAGAGCAGTGAAGAGGTGCTTGGGGACTTTCTGGTCGATCAGGAAGTGGTCAGCGAACAGGTGCTGGCCCAGGCCAAGGGGCTGCAGAACCGCTATCAACTGAATGTGCATGACTTGCTGCGGGCGGCCGGGGTGAATGATGAAGCCTGGCTGGCGCGACAGAAAGAGGAGACCGTTTGATGCGTCCCGAATTACTGCTCCTGTCCGGGCTCTTGCTCGGGCAGGGTGCCATGGCCGCCCCGGCGGAATATGACCTGGGTCCAGGGGTGAGTAGTTATCAGCGTTTCGTGCTGTACCCACACCTTCAAAAAGGATTTTCTGCTCTGGAACGGGGGCATCGTGACAGGGCCATCGCCGAGTTCGAGCAGGCTCGCAAGTTGCAGCCCGAGAACCCGGTCATCGCACTCTATCTGGCACGGGCCTACGAGCATTTTGGTCAGGACAAACATGCCGCTGCGCTGATCCATGAGCAGCTATCCATCACGCCGGGGGACGCCGAACTGCTTGCCATGGCCGAGGGGCTGCAGCGCAAGAACCCACTGGATCCGGCCTGCAATCAGCTCGAGTGCAAGGTGGCGAGAGCCGAACGTGATCTGCTGGATGGGGATCTGGGCGCGCTGGCCACGGCGCTGGAAGATCCCGCCCTGGCGGACAGTTCCCAGGGCCTTGGTCTGCGGCGCAACTTGCTGCAGCGTGCTCTGGGGGAACAGAACTGGCCCCTGGCCGCGGGTCAGTTCGCCTGGCTGGACAAGGCGGGCAAGCTCGGACCCGGCGAGACGAAACAGTGGGTCAACATGCTGCTGGCACAGGACAAGGTCGAACAGGCCGTGGCCTTGCGCCACCGGTTGCCAAGCGATGATGCAGAGCTGGACTTGGCCATTGCCCTGGCCCTTGGCAAGGATCAGCGAGGAGCGACCCTCGGCCGCTACCAGCAGGCCCATGCCCCGCAGTTCCAACGGGCGGATCAGGAGCGGGAGTGGCTGCAACTGGCCGCCAATAACCAGACCCTCGGCAGCGACGAGACCCTGCAGTTTGCCGAGAATCAGGGATTTTATACCAGCCTGATGTTGCCGGTGCTGCGCCGCGAGGGGCGCTGGGCCGAGCTGGACAGGCTGCTGGCCAGGACGCCGGCGCAAGGGAATGCGGAGCTCGCTTTCGAGTCCGCCCTGCATCAGCGCCAGTGGAACAAACTGGCCAGCGAGGGGCGTCAGCTCATCAGGGGCTCGCGTCAGCCCATGGCTACGCTCGAGCAGGTGAGCTATCGCCTGCAGCAGGCGGGCCTCACGGCCGCGAGCCGGGCGCTGCTCATCGACTACTGGCCCTACAAGGGGGCCAGCCAGGCCGAGCGGGAAACCCTGATCCGGCGTCTGACCCTGTTGCAAGGGGAGAAAGGAGCCGCGCCTCTGCCAGATCGGTTGGCCGAACCGCTGCCTGAGCCCGGACTGCGAAGCCTGCAAGCCGGTCTGCTGGCCCAGTCGGGCCAGTGTGACGGTGTGGTACGGGTGCTGGGGGATCTCGCCGCAGACTATGATGCCGACAGCTGGCGAGCGCTCGGCCACTGTTATCGCCAGACCAAGCCGGGTCTGGCGGAATATGCCTTCGCCCGGGCCGCCAGCTTCGGCTTGCCGCAGGATGTGCGCCAGCTGGCTTACCAGGCCTATGAGAATCACCACTATGGGGCGGCACTCAAGGCCTGGCAGCAGGTGACTCTGGCTCCCGAGCAGCAGGAGCAGATGGCCGCCATCCGGTCGGCCCTGGATGCCGGCGATCAGTCCCAGGCGAGGCAATGGCTGGACGGGTATCGGCGGGCCGGCCTGCCCCAGGGGGCGGCATACTGGCGTGCTCTGGCCAGTACCCAGCAGGATGAAGAGGCCATCGCCAGCCTTGAGAAAGCCATCGCCCTGTCGCCCGAGGCATCGGACTATGCGCAACTGGCTCAGCATCATCAGCACCTCGGCCAGACGGCGCAGGCTCGCACGGCGCTGCATTCCGCCAATCGACTGGAGCCGGACAACCGGGAGTATCAACTCGCCTATGGCTATGCCCTGCTGGGCAATGACGAGAAGCAGGCGGCCAGTGACTGGCTGGAGTCCATCTACCGGCCGGGAGATACCCAGCTTGCCGAGCAGCTGGTTTATATCAACCAGTCCCTCGCTCACAACCAGAAGGCGCGGGACTACGCCGCCAAGGCCATCGACGGGGAGCAACCGGCGCAGCTGCGTTACGACCTGAGGCGTTTGCACGAGGATCTGGGCCGCCGCTGGACCTACAGTTTCGATGCCTGGACCGGTACCGGGGCCGGTACAGTGAGTGGTATCGGGGGCAATGCCGTGGCCCAGAGCTATGCCCAGACCGAGGTGGAATATCGCCTGGGGGACGAGCCCATTCGCAATGGCAAGACGCTCTCCGTCTACGGTCGTCTCTATGGCAGCAGCCAGAGCCAGCAGATCTATCACATCAATGAAGGCACCCCTTACGACGGTACCTATGCCGAGGACAGAGGCAGCAATCCTCTCGATTTCAGGGATCCGACTCTGGGGATAGGGCTGCGATGGAAGCCTTTCTCCAGCCAGACCTTCTTCCTCGCGGCCGAGGAGCTGCTCCCCCTCAACAACAGCCAGGGGGGCGAACACGACACCCTGATCCGGGCCAGCGCCTCCTTCCTGAATGACGGCAAATACAGCGACGAGTGGCATGTGGGGGAGAGTGGCTGGTGGGCCCAGAACCTCTATCTGGACGCGGCTCGCTACCTGCGTTCACAGCAGACCAGCCTGGTAGCCGATTATCGTCTCAGCTATCACCACAAGATCCGCTGGGGTGACACCCTCGAGCCCTATGCCCATGTGCAGGGGCGCCAGTACTGGAACGACAAGAGCCCGGATCGGGGTTATTACAACGCTGAGGGGGGCACGGTGGAATATTCGTCGGGATCCGATGACTACACCCTGCTGATGGGGGGCGTCGGGGTGCGCTGGAATCACTGGTTCGGGGAGACCCGCTACGATGCCTGGCCCCACAAGCTGAGCCTGGGGATCGAATACCAGCACAGACTGAAGAGCAATCCCGTCATCAAGGACATCGAAACCGGCGATGACTACGACAAAGGCACCCTGATGATGACCATGGGAGTGAGATGGTGATGAGACATTGGATAACGGCATTGACTCTCATCCTGCTGGCGGCGGCATGGCCCGCCCAGGCGAGTCAGGGGATTATTTATCAGCCCCAGCTGCGGGATGCCGCCATCGGCGAGACGCGCTGGGACGAGATCCTGGCCCAGGTGAAACGGGAAGGTTTCGATACCCTGATCGTGCAATGGACCCGTTACGGTGAGGCCTTCGCCAAGCCGGAGGAGAGTGCCTGGCTGGCGGACCGGCTCAAGCGTGTCAAGGAGGCGGGACTGACCCTGATCCTGGGACTCTATTCCGACCCCGAATTCTTCCAGCATCAGGATCAGAGCGCAGGTCATCTCGATCGCTATCTCGGTCAGCAGGAGAGCCACAACCTCTCGCTGGCGCAGGAATGGCAGGCGCGTCTCGGCGAGGGGCACATCGCAGGCTGGTACCTGCCTGCCGAACTCGATGATCTCAACTGGCGGGCGCCCGAGCGCCAGGCACTGCTGGCTCGTCACCTGGCGAGTCTTGGCAAGGCGCTCAATGAGTTGAACCCGGTGCCCGTCTATATCAGCAGCTTCTTTACCGGCAAGATGAGCCCTGAAGCCTATCGGGAAATGCTGACCCTGATGGCGCAGAACGGGGTGAGCCTGCTGGTGCAGGATGGCAGCGGGACCGGCGTATTGAGTCAGCCGGAGCGGAACCTCTATCTGAGCGCCCTCGAGCCCTGCGAGGGACGGGTGGCCGGGCTCATCCACGAGCTGTTCGTCCAGCAGCAGGGCGAAGGCGCCTTCCAGGCCAAGCCCCTGGCTGAGAGCCAGCAACGGGCTCTCTGGTCGGCACCGGGCCGGTGCGGCAGCCAGCGCTGGTTCTTCTCCTTGCGCTACTTGCCAGGCTTGGCAGACCTGCGTTGAAGCCAGGGGCTGCGACACTTGCGGTCGCAGCCCCTGCCGTTTAAAACTGTTAATTTTAATAGCGAATTATCAGCCTCAGGTAGCGTCTATTAATCGATATGGCTTGATAACCCTGGCCATAACAATGTTTTTCGCCGCAAATTTTATCCCCACCATCAGTCTGCGTTCAGGCCAAGTTCATAATATCCCCCCATTGACTAATGTCGACGCAGACTCAAAATCGACCGCCTCGCCACCCCCGATGTGAATCGGGTTCGGAAAGTCGCAGGTCTCCTCTGGAGATGGCTGGACCGCACATACGAAGGGCAATCTCTGCCTTTCACCCTCAAATCCCCGAGTGTCCATGTCCCGTTGAATGATCAGGCTCAACCCTGATCCGCCATGGCTGGCGCCACGAAATCTGGGTGTATGTTGCGAATGAATCGCATGTTTTATCTTCTCGCGTTGTTGCCCGGGTTGTCCCGGGCGGGGGCGCTCGATCAGGAAAGAGAAGCCTGGGTCATCCAGGCGCGGCAGGGGCAGCTCGAGCGTGCTGCCGCAGGTCTGGATGCCCTCTACCGGCGCAGCCAGGATGGCAAGGTGCTCGACGACCTCATCGCCGTGCAACTCTGGCGCAAGGATCCGGCAGCCGCCCTGGCGAGCTGTGAGCCCTGCGAGTTCAAACCCATCTCCGATGTCTCCCTCGAAGCTCTCGCCAGAGCGGCGCGGGACGAGCGTCGTTATCCCCTCGCCATCAGCTACTACCGCATCTTGCAGGGGCGGGCGCCGGATAACCGCAATGCCTGGCTCGGTCTCTACCTGAGCGCCAGCGATCAGGGCAACCTGACCCTGGCCCGGCAGGCCGCCAGCGATTATGAGTCCCGCTTCGGCCGGGATGAGGCCATTCTGGATGCCCGCATCTATGGGGCATGCAGACAGGATGATGCCATGGGGGAGATGCTGGCCCGTCAGCAGTGGCTGGAGCAGGACCCCGACAACCCCGAGCAGCTGCTGGCGCTCTATCGGGTCGCGGTGAGCCTGGGGGCGGGTCCGGCGGCGTCGGATCTGATGCGCCAGCACCCTGCGCTGTTCAATCAGATCGACCGGCTCTGGCTGGATCACTATGAGGCGGTCAGCCTGCTGCGCAGTGTCGCCCAGACCGAGGATCCCGCGCTCACCACCCACGCATTGCAGCGGGCGCTGGCGTTGCAGGAGCGGATCCTGCGCGAGGCGCCGAGCGATCACCCCCTGCATCTGAGCAACGAACGGGATCGCATCGTGACCCTGGTGGCCCTCGGGCGCTTCGCACTCGCCGAGCGGGGCTCCGCCGCCCTGCTGGCCAAAGAGGCCCAGCCCGATTATGTGCTGATGGCTCGCGCCGATGCCCTGGCGGGCCTTGGGCGCAGCCGTGAGGCCAGCCTCATCTACGACGAGTTGGCACAGCGGATGCCGGCGGACAAGGAGCTGCGGGAGAAGCGTTTCTATGCCTACACGGATCAGGAACGTTATGAGGCGGCCAGCGGGGTGCTGACCCAGTGGCAGGAACCCCTGACCCGCTGGGACTTCACCGGCAACACCCGCATGGACAACGACGATTACGAGCGACTGCTGCAGTTGCAAAACCTGCTGCTGGCCTGGCGCGGCCAGGCCGATGAGGCCGAGCGCCAACTGCTTGGCTGGCTTGACAGTGCGCCGGCCAATCCCTGGCTCTGGATGCAGCTCGGGGATCTGCGCCGCTGGCGTGGTCAGCCGGATCGGGCCGATGAGGCCTATGCCCAGGCGGCTCGCTGGCTGGCTCCCGCCAGTCAGGTGCAACTCGAACCGGGGCGGCTCAATGCCCGCCTCGATCGGGGTCAGTGGCAACTGACCCCGGCCCGCATCCGCGCCCTGGGGGAGGGCAACCGGGATCGCAAGGCGCTGGGTCAGCGTCTCAAGCAGGAACAGGCGCCCACCCTGATGACCGAGTTCAACCACGGCAGCAGCGAGGGGGGATCCGTGCTGGCAAGCCGGGACTGGCGCTACGACGCCCGTCTCTACAGCGCCCGCAGCGACGCGGGCCATCGTTTGTTCGTGCGCCGTCAGGGGGGCTTTGGCGAGTTTGACGATGAACCCGAGCGCGCCGCCTACAGCGGCCTTGGCATGGAGCTCGCGTTCTACCCGTTGCAATGGACTGTGGAAGGAGGCATGGGCTCGGAGCTCAATCACAGGGGCTATCTGTGGAACCGGCTGGACTGGCGGCTCGGGGATCAGTGGTCCCTCGCGGGAGCCGTCAACCTCAACAGTGCCGACACCCCCCTGCGGGCACTCGCCCGGGGCGACTACGCCGATCAATATCAGCTCGCGCTGAACTGGCGCCAGGACGAGAGCCGGGAGGCGGGGGCTCAACTCGAGCTGATGGATCTTGGCGACGGCAACCTGCGCAAGAGCGTCTCCGGCTTCGTGCGCCAGGATCTGTGGCGCCGGGATCGCTGGTGGTTCGATGGCACATTGCGCGCCGCCAGCTCCCGCAACGATGACGTCGAGGTGGATTACTTCAACCCTCTCGAGGATCGCAACCTGGAGCTGGAGCTGGGCGCCCGCTATCGCCTGCCGCTGGATGCCAACCGTACCCTGACCCAGGGTCTCTTCCTGTCCAGCAGCAGCTACTGGCAACAGGGTTATGGCGGCAGTCAGGGCTGGCAGCTCAGCTACCGCCATGACTGGGTTATCTCACCAGCCCTGAGCCTGGGTTACGGCCTTGGCCGTAGCAAAGCCACCTATGACGGCGATGCCGAGTACGGCGATTTCGTCTTTGCCAATCTGCAATGGAGCTTCCTGTGATGCGCCGACTGCTCACCCCGTTCTATGTGCTCATCTCTCTGCTGCTGCCCTGGGCAACCCAGGCCGCTCGCGAGGGGGAGGACTATGTGGTGCTCTGCTACCACGACATCATCGACCTCAAGCTGACCCCGGATCGCAAGCTGTATCCCCAGACCATGCGTCGGGACACCTTGATCCGCCATTTCAACTGGATCCGGCAGCAGGGTTATCAGCCGGTCAGCTTCCAGCAGATCCTGGATGCCAAGGCGGGCAAGGCTCCCCTGCCTCCCAAGGCCATACTGCTCAGCTTCGACGATGGCTACGAGAGCTTCTATCGCCTGGTCTATCCCCTGCTCAAGCTCTATCAGTACCCGGCGGTGTTCGCGCTGGTGGGCAGCTGGCTGGATGTCCCCCGGGATCAGATGGTGCCCTATGGCGACGACAAGCTGCCCCGTGACTACTTCGTCGGCTGGCCGCAGATCCAGGAGATGCAGGACTCCGGCCTGGTGGAGATAGCCTCCCACACCTTCGCTTCCCACTTCGGCCTGCTGGCGAACCCCCAGGGCAATGTGCAACCCGCGGTGACCACGGCGGGCTGGAGCCCCAAGGGTTACGAGAGCCAGGCGCAATACCGGGCGCGGCTCAAGGCGGATTTCGAGGCGTCGAGCCAGCAGATCCGCCAGCACCTTGGGCAGAGTCCGCGCATCATGGTCTGGCCCTATGGCGCCTTCAACGAGACCGCGCTAGCGGTCGCCAACGACGCGGGCATGCCCTACACCTTCACCCTGGATGACGGGGTCAACCGGTTGGCGGAGTCCGGCAGTCAGGTGCGCCGCTACCTGCTGGAGGAGGAGACCAGCCTGCAGAACCTGGACGAGATCATGGGGGGCAACACCTGGTCCCAGTCGCTGCAGCGGCTGGTGCACGTGGATCTCGACTATGTCTACGACAAGGATCCGGTGCAGCAGGGCAAGAACCTCGACAAGCTGCTGGATCGCATCAAGAACTACGGCATCACCACCGTCTACCTGCAGGCCTATGCCGATGACAACGGCGACGGGGTGGCGGAGGCGCTCTACTTCCCGAATCGCCACATGCCGATGAAGGCGGACTTGTTCAACCGGGTCGCCTGGCAACTGCGCACCCGGGCCGGGGTCAAGGTCTACGCCTGGATGCCGGTGCTGGCCTATGATCTCGGCCCGGGTCACCCTTATGTCACCGACAGCCGCACCGGCAAGCCGGCCCCGGATCAGTATCTGCGCCTGGCGCCCTGGGATCCGGCCAATCGTCGGTTGATTGCGGACATCTACGAGGATCTCGGTTTTTACACCAAGTTCGACGGCCTGCTGTTCCACGACGATGCCTTCCTCGGGGATTACGAAGGGGAGGGGTTGCTGTCGCGCAGCCCGGCGGCGCTCAAGGCGCAGGGGGAGCACAAGACCCGCCAGCTCATCGACTTCACCCTCGAACTGAAAGCGGCCGCCGCCCGCTACCGGCAGGGAGGGCTGGATGGACTCAAGACGGCGCGCAACATCTATGCCGCCCTCATCACCGAGCCCGAGTCCCAGCAGTGGTTTGCCCAGAGCATGGCAGGCTTTGCCGGAGCCTATGACTACACCGCCGTGATGGCCATGCCCTACATGGAACAAGCCGAGGATCCGGATGCCTGGCTCGCCAAGTTGGCGAAGGATGCGCTGGTGACGGTGCCCGCCGACAAGCTGGTGTTCGAGCTGCAAAGCCGCAACTGGCGCACCGATAAGCCCGTCCCCGATGCGGAGCTGGCGCGCTGGATGCGGATCATCCGCGAGCAAGGGGTGACCAACTTCGGCTACTACCCGGACGATTTTCACAACAACCAGCCGGATCCTGCCGAGTTGAAACCCGTTTTTTCGGCGGCGAGCCAGCCAGGTTCCATGACCGGGGCCGTATCAGGGCAGGCGACAGCCTCCGGTAGTCAGGTCGGGAGCCCGCAGCCATGACGACCTTTCTTGACGGACTGGCAGTCTTCACCCTGGCCTACCCCAGCCTGATGGCCATGGTGTGGATGTGCGGCGGTCTCTATTACTACTTCCAGTGGGAGCGGCGGGATCTGGCGCTGGCGAGGCGGGGGGTGACCCTGCCCCGTTATCCCAGAGTGACCCTGATGGTGCCTTGCTACAACGAGGGGGCCAATGTGGAAGAGACCATAGGCCACCTACTGCGCCAGCGCTATCCCGACTTCGAGGTGCTGGCCATCAACGATGGCAGCCGGGACGACACCGGGGCGCGTCTCGATCGACTGGCACTGAAGGATGAGCGGCTGCGGGTGCTGCACCAGCCCAATCAGGGCAAGGCGATGGCCCTCAACCATGCCCTGGGAGAGGCCAGTGGCGAGATCCTGGTGGGCATAGATGGTGATGCGGTCCTCGATCACGACGCCGTTATCTGGATGGTGAAGCACTTTCTGGATAGCCCCAGAGTGGGTGCCGTGACCGGCAACCCCAGGGTGCGCACCCGTTCCACCATCATCGGCAAGATCCAGACCGGGGAGTTCAGCTCCATCATCGGCCTCATCAAGCGAGCCCAGCGCATCTATGGCACCGTCTTCACCGTCTCCGGGGTGGTGGTGGCGTTTCGCAAAGCAGCGGTGGAAGCGGTCGGTGGCTGGAGCACCGACATGGTGACCGAGGACATCGACATCAGCTGGAAGCTGCAACTGGCGGGCTGGCTCATCCACTATCAACCCCAGGCCCTGTGCTGGGTGCTGATGCCGGAGACGGTACGCGGTCTCTACAAGCAGCGGCTGCGCTGGGCCCAGGGGGGGGCTGAGGTGATGTTGCGCTACGGCTCCCGGGTGCTGCGCTGGCAGAACCGGCGTTTCTGGCCGCTGCTGCTCGAGTATGCCGCCAGTGTGGCCTGGTGTTACGGCATGCTGCTTCTGGCCCTGAGCTGGCTGCTGCACCCGGATCTTGCCGCCCTGGCCGAGGGGCACTTTTTCGCCTGGTCCGGGGTGCTGATGACCGGCATCTGCCTGCTGCAATTTGGCATCAGCATCTTCATCGACAGCCATTACGACCGCACCATGCTGCGCAGTTTCATCTGGTGCGCCTGGTATCCCCTGGTCTACTGGCTGCTCAACCTGGTGACCGTGGTTGTCGCCGTGCCCAAGGCCCTGCTGCGCCGTCGCGGCCAGCTGGCGGTATGGGAGAGCCCGGACAGAGGAGAGTCCTTCCGTGAGTAAACATCGACTCGGCAAGGCGATGATCATTCGCAACGGCAACAGACGCAGCTGGCGTTATCGGCTCCGTGACCTGCTGCTGCTGTTGCTGACCTGGGGCAGCTGGCTGTTTCTGGCGCTCCAGCCCTGGTTCAACTATCTCAAGAGCGGTGAGGAGGTGGGCTTCATCGGCTCGCTGGGCTGGCAGGAGCTGGGACAGCTGTTTCTGGCGCTGATAGCGGGTCTGTTCCTGCTGATCCACTCCTGGGCCAGATACAACAAGTTGCTCCATCGGCTGCTGCAACGGCGTCTCCAGTCACGGGAGCGAGATTGAGGCACCCAAAAAACAGGCCCTGCCAATGAGCAGGGCCTGATGTTTCGGGATGGCTCCGCCTAGATCTTCAACAGACGGACGGGCTGGTCCTTGAGGGCCACCAGCAACTGGTGCCCCGGCAGCTTGTGGCCATCGATCAGGATGCTGCCCTTGCCGAAGTTCGCCACCAGCCGGCTGCAGTCGGAGAAGCGGGTCTCCTGCACCCGTCCCACGCCGTCACGCCAGCGAAAGCCCACCAATGCCTTGTCCCACAGCGCCTCGTGCAGGGGGGCGAACTGGGCATCCAGCTTGACCAGTTCCGGCAGACGGCTCTTGAGGGTGCTGCGGCTCAGGTTGACCAGAGGCGGGGTGTTGTAGAGCAAGCCGAGCAGGGCCCGCTCCTCCCGGATGGCGGGGAACTTGAGATTGTCCAGCAGCCAGTGGTGGCTGTTGATCACCGAGTCGTGGAAGACCGCCTGATAGAGGGGCAGCCTATCTGCCGGGTTGAACACCGTCTTGAGGTAGCGGGGTTTGAGGCGAGCGGGCTGGAAGAAGACCTGGGGCGCCTCGTCCGGCCACCACTGGCCGAGGTAGTAGGGGGACTTGGCCTGCTTGCGCATGGCGGCGTCTTCCCAGCCAAAGCCCCAGCTCTGGATGCCGTGGGCAAACATCAGCGGCTGGCTGGTGAGGGCATTGCCATCCTCCGAGCCCAGCACCAGTCCGAGGCGCTCCCCCACCCAGCTCATGCGGGCGTTGCGGGCGGCAATCATGGCCGCGCTGCCCTGCTGGTGGGCCGGGCTGTAGTCGCTGGAGGCCATGGCGGTGCCATCCACATCGAGGAACAGGCTGTTGATGGCGCTGGCTTTGGCCAGCTCCCCCATGCGCTCCTTGGCGAATGACAGGGTGCAGCCGGGGTTGAGATAGACCCCTTCGCCACCAAAGCCGGGTCTGGGCTTGCCGTCTGCCTCTATGATGGCGCAGCGCTTGCCGAGCTCGGTGGGCAGCTGGGCGGTGAGCCAGCTGTCATTGCTACCCGGGGGAATGGCTGTGTCATAGGAGTCATAGCTGCCCACCAGATAACCCAGTCGCTTGGCGGCAGCGATGGCCTGATCCTGTTGCAGGGCGGCGGTCCATTGGGGGGTACCGAGCCAGAGCTTGCGCAGCCCCGCCTGATGGAGCGCCTCTATGACCGGCAGGGAGAGCCCCTGGCCCCAACGAGCCTGGGACACCAGCTGAGCGCCAAACTGGCTCTTGGCCCACTGCTGACGCAAGGCGAGCACCTTGCCTTGCAGCAGAGGGCCCTGCTGGGCGGGGAGCGGCAGCTGGCGGGCGATCAGCCGGTTGACCCCCTCCATGATCTGGGTCTGTTGCCAGATCTGGGGGGCTGGTGTTGCCAGTGCGGCCTGCTCCTCGCTGCCAAAGGCCTTGAGCCACTCCGGCTTGCTCAGGATCTTGGCCTGCAGGCCGGCCCAGTCTTTCACATCCTGCCTGTCCAGCAGGGCATCCCCCCACAGATAGAGATGGCTGGCACCGATGAGGCGCCGCCCGGCCGGGATGTGGCCGAACTTGTCGGCGAGGGATTGCCAGGCACCCTCGGCCTGCAGCCATTCCCTATAGCGCCTCGCCCCCGCCAGCCAGTCGTCCCCGACGTTCAGGCGCACCACCAGGGGAGCCCGGTTGAAGTGATTGAACTCGTGGCTGGCGGTGAGTTGCAACCTGCCCCCCTTGCGGCTGAAGGCGAGGTGGTTGTCATAGGGGCTCTGCAGGATCCAGCTGTAGGTCTGCTTGCCCGCATCCTGGCTCCACATCGGCAGCTTGAGGTCGTAATGGGTGTCGATCTCGCTCAGCTCGTCGCCGATATAGCCGAGCCAGTCGCTGTCACGCACCGAGAAGCGGCTGCCCTCACCAAAGGCCATGGAGAGGTGGGTCTGGTTCTTTGGCAGGCTGTACCAAGCGATCTGGCGGGGACCGTCACTGGTGAGGGTGAGCAGCAGGTCCTGGCCGTCCAGTTCCACTTCGACCTGGGTCTCCTGTGCGGGCCAGCGCCAGCGTATGCCTTGCTTGTCCTGCTGCAGGTGGCTGACCTGACGAGCCGCCTGTCCCGCGCTGACCGGCACGTCGCCCACCGAGATGGCGAGGGTGTCCGGATCGATGCGATAGCTCAGATGTTCCCCTTGCAGCAGCAGAGGAGCCGCACTCAGGGGGGCGGCCAGCAAGAGGCCGAGCAGGCCGGTGCCGACGAGGGAAAGAGGGGGCATGGGGTCTCCTTGGAACACGATCGGCGTCAGGGTATATCCAGAGGAAAGGGAAGGAAAGTATCAATAAAGAAGTGGGATTATTTGAGTCTTCCTTTTGTGAGCCAATGCCTATCTCTCTGTTTTGGCTGTGCATTCATCCGGGGAAGCATGATCACTGGCATGAGCCCGTCGGACTGGTCTCAGATATGTTTCTCTGGATATATTGAGTATTGATGGCGATCCAATATCATGGCGCTCGCTTGCCACAGTGCCCCCGTCAGGGCGTGGCGACATTCAGATGATGTGCTAACAAAAAAGCCCCAGAGGCTTGTCGAGGGATGGAATGAGAGCCGTATTGCTGTGTTTGCTGGGGCTGTGGCCCGCATTGAGTTTTGCCAGCCTGTCTGCGGACATGGTGGTGGTCAAGAAGTCGAGCTATAGCCTGACCCTGATGAAGGATGGCAAAGAGGTCAAACGCTACTGGATCGCCCTGGGCCCGGCGCCCATCGGTCACAAGCAGAAGGAAGGGGATCAGCGTACGCCGGAAGGACGCTACATCCTCGACTACAAGAAGACCAACTCAGGCTTCTACAAGGCCATCCACATCAACTACCCGAATCTGGACGACATCAAGGCGGCCAACGAGAAGGGGGTCAATCCGGGTGGCATGATCATGATCCATGGTCAGCGCAACGACATCGGCAACCGCCGCCTGCAGCCGTCCAACTGGACCAACGGCTGCATCGCCATGCTGAACCACGATCTGGACGAAGTGTGGGGCGCCATCGAGCCCGGTACCCCCATCGTCATCCAGCCCTGATCCCCATGGATCCTGCCCGTCTCGTCGCCGCATCGGCGAGGCGGGCTGTCTCCTGCTCTGCCCATCCACCCGCCTCGACGGTGGCATGGTATCTCCCCCCGCGCTGTGATAGGTTTTTCGGTTCTCGTTGACAGGACAAGGATGACCTCATGATCTCGCAAACTCGCCCCCAGCCGTCCGGGGCCGAGAGCACGGGTGCGCTCTGGTGGCGCGCCTCCCTCGATATTCTCCCGTTGTCCGTTTCGGTCATTCCCTGGGGTATTCTGTGCGGCGCCCTGGCGCTGCAGGTGGGGCTGAGCCCCATCCAGGCCCAGCTGATGTCCCTGCTGGTCTATGCCGGGGCGGCCCAGCTTTCGGCCACCACGCTGTTTGGCGCCGGCACGCCGCTCTTGCCCATCGTGGGCTCCACCTTCGTCATCACCTCCCAGCACCTGCTGTATGGCTTCACCTTCCGCCGTGATGTGCTCTCGCTCCCCTTGCGTTGGCGTGCCAGCCTGGCCTTCTTCCTGACCGACGAGATGTTCGCGGTGGCCCTCAAGGACAGGGAGCGCAGCGGTGCCTTCAACCACGCCTATGCGTTGATCGCGGGCTTCGTGTTCTATCTGTTCTGGAATGTGGCGACCCTGCTCGGCATCGCCGCCGGTCAGTACATCGAAGGGCTGGATCACATGGGGCTGGACTTCGCCATCGCGGCCACCTTCATCGCCATGACGATCCCGGCCATGAAGAACCTGCCCATGGTGGCGGCGACCCTGGTGAGCGGCGTGACGGCCCTCGTCACCAAGCCGCTGCTGGCGGAGATCCACATCATCGTCTCGGCCCTGGCCGGCATGGTGGTGGGCTATGTGCTGCATCGGATGAGGAGGTAGTCATGGCCTGGCTGATGATAGGGCTGCTGACCTTGATCACCTTCTTCAACCGCTTCGCCTTCTTCTCCCGGCTGACCCGCTATCAGCCCGGTGCGGAGATGGGGGCTTTTCTGAGCTTCTCGGCCCAGTCGGTGCTGACCGCCATCTGGCTGCCCATCGTCTTCAGCTATGAGCCGGGCAAGGGGCTGGACTGGGATCCCGATTACCTCGCCGCCACCCTGTTGGTGACTGTGCTGACCCTGCTGCGGCTGCCGACCCTGGTAGTGGTGGTGGTCGGCATGGGGGGCTTCTTCCTGCTGCGCTGGCAAGGGGGCTTGCTGACCCTGCTGCCCTGGCTGGGTTGAGCCGTGATCCCGCACAGCGGATGTCGTTTATGGATATCCGCTCTGTTGTGAATGTCACTTCAAATAAGGCCCTGCAAGTGTGAGGATTTAGCCTCCACCGTCAAGGAGCCTTCCATGTCCCTCACCGCCACCTGTCAGCGCATCGTTTGCGATCCCTTGCTCTCTCCGGCCCAGAAACGCCAGGCCCTGGCCCTAGCTGCCGAGAACGCCCTGCCTTACCCCGCCCTGCCCACCACCGTCACGGCCGCCATGGCCGAGGGGGCGCTGTGCGACATGTTCGAAGGCCATGCCCCTCACAAGCCACGCTACGTGCTGCCGGATTACCAGCGTTTCCTGAGCCAGGGCTCGGCCTGGCTGGAGCTGTCGCCCCCCCGGGATTTTGACGAGGCTCTCGATGCCCTGCGCATCCTCTACCACCATGTGCCCTCGGTCACCGGCATGCCGGTCTGGCTGGGACGGCTGGATCAGCTGCTGCTGCCCTTTGTCGGGGAACTGGACGACGAGACCCTCTATGGCAAGTTGCGGCGCTTCTGGATCTATCTGGACAGGGTGCTGCCGGATGCCTTCATGCACGTCAATATCGGCCCGGATGACAACCGCCTCTGCCGCCTGATCCTGCGCATCGACGGCGAACTCAAGCAGGTGGCACCGAACCTCAGCCTGTTCCGGGATCCCGATGCGACCCCGGACAGCCTGCTGATGCAGGCGGTAGAAAATATCGCCTTGTGCGGAAAACCCCATATCGTCAACTACCCCATGCACAAGTCTGTGTTCGATGAGCGCGGTTTTGGCATCGTCAGCTGTTACAACGCACTGCCGCTCGGGGGCGGTGCCAATACCCTGGTGCGTCTCTCCCTCAAGGCGTTGGCGGAGCGCAGCCCCGACATCGAGACGTTCATGCACCGCTGGCTGCCCCACTACTGCGAGCAGGCTTCCCTGCTCATCGAGGCGCGCACCCGCTTCCTCCACGACGCGTCCGGCTTCTTCGACAGTTTCCTGGTGCAGGAGAGGCTCATCGACGAGGATCGCTTCGTGCCCATGTTCGGGATCTATGGCATGGCGGAGGCGGTGAACCTGCTGCTGGAAAAAGAGGGGTTGCCGGGGCGCTACGGCCACGACGAGGGGGCGAATCGGCTCGGCTACCGCATCTCGGCCCAGCTGTCGCTGCTTGTGACCGAACGCCCCCAGCCCCGCGCCTGGAACGGGCGGGCCCTGCTCCATGCCCAGGGGGGGCTGAGCGTGGATCGGGGGGTGACCCCAGGGGTGCGGATCCCCTACGGCGAGGAGCCGGATCCCGCCAGTCACGTGCTGGCACTGGCCCCCCATCACGACTATTACGGCTCGGGGATCAGCGAGATCCTGACTCTGGATCCCACCATACGCCAGAACCCGCAGGCCCTGCTGCAGCTCTGCAAGGGGGCCTTCGCCCTCGGCATGCGTGAGTTCAGCGCCAACGTGGCCGACAGCGATCTGGTGCGGGTGACCGGTTACATGATCCGCCAGAGCGATGTGGCCCGCTTCGCGGACGAGGGCTCTCGCTTGCAGACAACCTGCCTCGGCGCCGAGGCTAGCGAGCTGACCGGCATCCGCCGACGGGCTCCCCGGGTGGTGGGGCTGGAGGCGAGCCTGGGTGGGGTCTGACCGGAGCCGTTTGCTGGCGAGAACCGCCATCGTCAGCAGGATTTTGCCCTTCTCCTGTGTGGATGGGCCAGGTAATCGTCTGGTCATCTTCCTGCAGGGGTGCAACTTTCGCTGCCCCGGCTGTCACAATCCGCACACCATAGGGCGATGCGATCACTGCGGCGACTGTGTCCCCGTCTGCCCGAGCGGCGCTCTGCGGCTGGATGAGGGAAAGGTGAGCTGGCAGGCCGACCTCTGCAGCCAGTGTGACCGCTGCACCGATCTCTGCCCGCGCCAGGCCAGCCCCAAGACTCGCGTCATGTCGGTGGCCGAGGTGCTGGCACAGCTGCGCCGTTATGCCTCGCTGCTCACCGGCGTCACCGTTTCCGGCGGTGAAGCCAGCACCCAGCTGCCGTTCGTGGTGGCTCTCTTCACCCTGATCAAGGCCGATCCCGAGCTGGCCCGGCTGGATTGTCTGCTGGACAGCAACGGCTCGCTGGCACCCGCGGGCTGGCAGCGGCTGTTGCCGGTGCTGGACGGCGCCATGCTCGATCTCAAGGGGTGGCGGGACGGGGTACACCGCGCCCTGACCGGGTAC
This sequence comes from Aeromonas intestinalis, assembly GCF_054052485.1. Lineage (NCBI taxonomy): Bacteria > Pseudomonadati > Pseudomonadota > Gammaproteobacteria > Aeromonadales > Aeromonadaceae > Aeromonas > Aeromonas intestinalis. Next base: position 41,511 of record NZ_JBSTYK010000020.1, on the reverse strand, counting down.
GACCGCGAGCGGGTGCTCGCCTCCCTGCAACTGCTGGCACGGTGTGGCAAGCTGGCCGAGCTGAGGCTGCTCCATGTGCCGGGCCGAAGCGACTTTCTCGACGGGGTGGGGGGGCTGGACGCGGGTCTGTGCGCCTTCTTGCAGAGTCTGGGACCGGTCTCCATCCGCCTCAACGGCTTTCGCCACCACGGCGTACGCGGGGAGGCGCTCGACTGGCAGGAGGCCTCGAGAGAGGAGCTGGAGAGGCTGGCCAAGGCGCTGATTGACAAGGGCTTTGTGGCGGTTTCCCTGCCCGCGCTCATATGACATCTGAGCGTTAAGGCAGGTTGAGACCCGATATGACGCAACTGTGAACTTCGTCTATAGGGCCCGGGCCCGGTGATCGCTAGAATGGGTCAATCGTCCACCATCAACAGACAGCCATGAGCGAAGCCAACGCCTTATACCGGGTGCAGTTTATTTGTCACAACGAGCGTTACGAGGTCTATGTCAGGGAGGTCAATCAGGGGCAGCTGTTCGGCTTCATCGAGATCGCGAATTTTGTCTGGGACAACCACACCGCGCTCATCGTGGATCCCAGCCATGAGAAGCTCAAGAGCGAGTTTGCCGACGTCAATCGCACCCTGATCCCCATGCACCACGTGCTGCGGGTGGATCAGGTGCGCAAGCAGGGGGCGGCCCGCATCACGGATCTTGGCAACAACGTCGCCTCCTTCCCGAGCCCCATCTACACCAAGAAGCCCTGAGCCAGCCGAGTGTCATGACTGGCCGAGCCCTCGCCCCAGTTGCAGGATCCGCTGGCGGAACCAGCGCAGGGCGGGATCCTCCCCGGTCGGGCCGTACCACACCAGGCTGTGGGTCAGAGCGCCAAAGTCAAACGGCACCGGACGGCTCACCAGACCCGGCAAGTCGGCCTGCCTCGCCCAGCCCTCCAGGGTGGTGAGGATGAGATCGCTCTGACGCAGCAGGGCAGCCGCACTGCCAAAGTCCGGCAGGGTGGCGCCAATCTGGCGCCGTACCTGCAACTGGGCCAGGCTCTGCTCGAAGAAGGGGCTGGCGAGCTCGGTGTCGCGGATGGCGATGTGACGCCAGCTCAGGTAAGCATCCAGATCCCACTCCCGGGAGAGCGCCGGGTGATCCGCCCGCAGCAGGCAGGTGAGCCTGTCTTCCCGCAGGGGCTCCCACACCAGCCCGGCCTGGCTCGGCAGAGGCTGGCTCTGATCATGGGGCAGGATCACGAAATCGAGTTTGCTCGCCGCCAGCGCCGTCAACGCCTGCTCCTCCTTGTTCCAGATGACCGGCACCAACCCCGGCACTTCCTTCATCAGTCGGCCCAGGATGGGCCCCATGGGCCAGGTCATGCCACTCTCGCGCAGGGCGATGTGCAGCTGACCCTGCCAGTTGGCAGGGTTGAAGCCCTCCTGGCTGGTGAGACCGTTCAGCTCCCTGAGCAAGCGGTGCAGGCTGGGGCCGATCCGCTCGGCAAACGGGGTGAGCAGCAGCTGGTTGCCCTGGCGGTAGAGCAGTTGATCCCCCAGCAGCTCCCGCAACTGGTTGAGGGTCTTGCTGACGGAGGAGGGGGTCGTGCAGAGGCGCTCGGCAGTGCGGGTGACGCTCTGGCTGTCCAGCAGCAGGTGCAGGGTCACCAGATGACGGCCTCCCAAACGGGAGAGGGCGATCAGATCCATCGTGGCTCCAGGGGGGAAATGAGAATGAGCTGGTGGCGGCCCCCCAGTCGAGACAGTGCGATCAGATCCATGGCGGCTCCGGGGAAGGGGGTGGAAACAAAAAGCCCCGCCGAGGCGGGGCTTGGGGCTTAGCCCTTGAGCACGGCGGCCATGGCGTCGGCCACGTAGTCCACGTTGCGGCTGTTGAGGCCGGCCACGCACATGCGGCCCGAGCGCACCAGATAGACGGCGAACTCTTCCCGCAGTCTGTCTACCTGCTCCGGCGTGAAGCCGGTGTAGCTGAACATGCCGCGCTGGTTGATGAAGTAGCTGAAATCGCGGCCCGGCACCTTGGCGCTCAGCACCTCGAACAGCTTCTGGCGCATGGCCTTGATGCGGGTACGCATCTCGGTCACTTCGCCAACCCAGAGGGCGTGCAGGCTGGCGTCGTTCATCACGGCCGCGGTGATTTGGCCACCGTGGGTGGGGGGGCTGGAGTAGTTGCGACGCACGGTCGCCTTCATCTGGCCCAGTACCCGACCCGCTTCTTCGGCATCCTTGCAGATGACGGACAGGCCGCCACAGCGCTCGCCGTAGAAGGAGAGGTTCTTGGAGAAGGAGTTGCTGACGAAGAAGCTGACACCGGCGTCCACCATGGCGCGGATGGCGTAGGCGTCTTCTTCCAGGCCGTCACCGAAGCCCTGATAGGCGATGTCCATGAAGGGAATGAGGTGCTTCTCCACCACCAGGGTGATGAGCTGATCCCACTGGGCACGGGAGAGATCCACCCCGGTCGGGTTGTGGCAGCAGGGGTGCAGCAACACGATGCTCCTGGCCGGCAGCTGGCTCAGACAGGCCAGCATGGCGTCGAACTGGACGCCGCCGGTGGTGGCGTCGTAGTAGGGGTAGTCGTGCACCTTGATGCCGGCCCCCTCGAACATGGCCTTGTGGTTGTCCCAGGTCGGATTGCTGACCCAGACCTCGGAGGTCGGGAAGTAGCGCTTGAGCAGATCGGCGCCGATCTTCAGGGCGCCGGAGCCGCCGATGGTCTGGATGGTGGCGATGCGACCGGCCTTGACCGCGGCATGCTCGGCCCCGAACAGCAGGTGCTGGACGGCGGTGCGGTAGTTGGCGGCCCCTTCCATCGGCTGGTAGGGACGCGGTGCCGGGGCGGCGGCTCGTTGGGCTTCGGCCTGCTGGACCGACGCCAGCAGCGGAATGCGGCCCTGCTCGTCGTAATAGAGGCCGATCCCCAGGTTCACCTTCTGCTCGCGGGTATCTTTGTGGAAGGTCTCGACTAGCGTCAGTATGGGGTCGCCAGCATAGGCATCGACGTGTTCAAACATGGGGGGTCCTTGCGAATTGGAATCCAGAGTGTGGGATCAACGATCGGCGGTCATCATGGCGTAAAGTCGGAGATGGCTCAAGTCTGAACCCCCACTCTTGCCCTCTTTGCATGGAAGGCGGACCGAACCCGGTGTTCGTTTGCAAGCCTGGCTCACCGACCATGGATTATTTCAGATAGGAACGCAGTACCTGCACCACCTGGTCCAGATCCTCCAGCCGCTCGGCCGGGGTCGCCTCGGCGGCGCCCAGGTGTTCGCGCATGTGCCCCTCCAGCACCTCCAGCATCAGGCCGTTGACGGCGCCACGGATGGCCGCGATCTGCTGCAGAATGGCGGCGCAGTCGCTTTCCTGCTCCAGCGCGCTCTCCAGCGCCCCTGTCTGTCCCTTGATGCGTCTGACCCGCGCCAGCAGTTTCTTCTTGTTATGTACCGTGTGTGACATGGGATCCTCTCGCACATTAAAACTATACTGGGGTATAGTATATTGCATTCCATCTTGCAGGAGAAATTCATGTCATCCGCCGCCCCCATGCATTGCTGCCAACCCGTGGTCTATCAGGGTAATCCGCTGGCCGAACAGAAGACTCGCTGGGCCGTGCTGCTCACCGTCGTCATGATGGTGGCGGAGATAGGCGGCGGCTGGATCTTCAACTCCATGGCCCTGCTGGCCGATGGCTGGCACATGAGCTCCCACGCCCTGGCGCTCGGCCTCTCCGTGCTGGCCTATCGCGCCGCCCGCCACTATGCCCGCGATCACCGATTCAGCTTTGGTACCTGGAAGATCGAGGTGCTGGGCGGTTTCACCAGTGCACTGCTGCTGGTGGGGGTAGCCGGGCTGATGTTGTTCGAGTCGGTGGCTCGTCTGCTGGATCCCAGCCCCATTCATTATCAGCAGGCCATCGGCATCGCCCTGCTGGGCCTGCTGGTGAACCTCGCCTGCGCCTGGTTGCTCAAGGATGATCACGGCCACCACCATGGTCACGACCACAGTCATCATCACGGCCACGATCATCATCATGGGGATCACCACGGCCATCAGGACCTGAACCTGCGTGCCGCCTATATCCACGTGCTGGCGGATGCCCTGACCTCGGTGCTGGCCATACTGGCGCTGGTGGGGGGCATGCTGTGGGGGGCCGACTGGCTGGATCCCCTGATGGGGATAGTGGGGGCCGTGCTGGTGGCGGTGTGGGCGAAGGGGCTGCTGCGTGATACCGGGCTGGTGTTGCTGGATGCGGAGATGGATGCCCCCGTGGTGGCGGAGATCCGGGAGGTGATTGCCGAGCTGTCCGGCGCCGAGATCCGTGACCTGCACGTATGGCGGGTCGGGCAGGGGGAGTATGCGGGGGTGCTATCCCTGGCGATGGCTGAGCCTGTGCCGGCGAGCGAGATCCGCGAGCGCCTCGCCATTCATGAGGAGCTGGTGCATCTCACCATCGAAGTTACCCCGCACTAGAACCGATCAGTGGGACTGGTGTTCCCCTTCCTGGGGGGCCTTATGCCAGACGGTGCCGAGCAGCAGCTTGAGCAACAGCGCCGGCGGGTTGTCCAGCAGGCGGCCTGACTCCAGCAGCAGCTGACCATCGGCGTGGTACCCCAGGCTGGCGTGTATTTCACCTTCCTCATCCAGGATCTGCAGAACCCCGTTGAGGGTTCCCCGCTCGCCAGGCTGGCAATGCAACTTCAGCTCCCGGGGTTCCCCCAGCAGGGTGAAGGCGCGCGTCAGGGGAGGGGTATCCTCGTAATCCGGCCAATTGAAGAAGTGATACTGCTCGGCGAGGCTGCCCGCCTGCTGACAAAACTGGTCGAACAACTGGCTGATGGCCAGATAATCCGCATCCAGCCGCTTCGCCTGTTCTTCTATGCGTGCCATCGTTTTTCCTTCCTGTTTCAAGTGTCAATGAAGGGTAATCTACCTACACCTGGGTAGATGGTCAGGCAATAGGATTAATTCATGCCGTCGGTCTGTGAGATCGATCCAACTTTCGTTATGAAAACGTTATCTTGTTGAAAGGGTAGTGGTTTTTTGCCCATCAGCTCACATTTGCCGCAATGCCCGCTGATTAATATGGCACCGCTCGGCCACAACCGGGTACTCGAATATCGAGACTAACTACAGCGGGAATTATAAAAAAATGGATATGAAAAAGACCAAAGTGGCGCTGGTAACAGCCTCACTGCTCGCGCTTTTGTCTGGCTGTAATGACAACGGCTCCTCGTCCCCTACTCCTCCCACACCTCAGGATGAGCCCGTCGCTCGTCTTCCCAATGTGCAACCTCCGGCCGAGCTGCTGGTGGCGGGCCCCAACGAAGCGGTGATCGCCCTGGTGGATACCCAGACCAGCGCGGCGCGCGGCATCGACGGTCCCTTCGCCAGTCACAGTCTGCACCTGTGGAACAACGATGCCTGTAACGCCACCGCCGAAGGCGGCTTGAACGCGAGCTGGGACGATGCCAGCAAGACGGCGTCGGCAGCGGACAGTTTCGGCCCCGCCTGGGTGGTGCCCCTCTCCAAGATGGAAGGCTGCATCAATTTCATCGCCCGTAACGGTGAACTGGCGAACCTGACCGGCGCCGACATGAAGGTGGAGTTCAGCGATCACCCGGATCGCACCGTGGCCATCGTGGCGGGCAAGAACGAGATCTTCGGCAGCCGTGCCGAGGCCTTCACCGCCGCCTTCGGCGTGGCCGGGGCCAGTGCCCATCTGATCGATGGCAACACCCTGATCTGGCAAGGGGGCAAGGACAAACCTCATGTTCGTCTCTACTACACAGAGTCCGGTACCATCACCGCCAACAGCGAAGGGGTGTTCGACTTCCCCTACCTCAAGCTGACCCCCACCAGCCTGACTGCCGAGCAGCAGGCCAAGTACCCGCACCTCAAGGATGCCGCCGCCTTTGCTCTGCCGTCGGCTGCGGATCTCAAGCCCCTGCTCAAGGGGGAGCTGGTGGCCATCGGCACTGACGCGAGCGGTGTGCTGCAGGGGGCGACCCTGGTGCAGAGCGCCGGCGCCCTCGACGCCGTCTACGCCGAAGCCGCCGCCAAGCTCAGCTATGGCGCCATGGTCGAGGGGGGTAACGTCACCTTCCGGCTGTGGGCGCCGACCGCCAAGTCGGTCAAGCTGGCTCTGTTTGATGAGAACCATCAGCCCCTCGGCGAGCGGGCCATGACCCTGGATGAGGCGAGCGGCAGCTGGAGCCTGCAGGGGGGCAGCGATCTCGTCGGCAAGTATTACCGCTACGCCATCGAGGTTTATCACCCCCTCAGCCGCAAGCTGGAATCCTATCAGGTGACCGACCCCTACTCCCTGAGCCTCGCCATGAACTCCGAGTTCAGCCAGGTGGTGGATCTCGACGATCCGGCCCTCAAGCCCGAGGGTTGGGATAGCCTGAAGGCCCCCCACAGCCAGGCCAATCCGGCCGACATCGTCATCTACGAGGCCCACGTCCGGGATCTGACCGGCAATGATGAATCCACCCCGGCCGAGCACAGGGGCAAGTTCCTCGGGCTGACCGATGGCGACAGCGTGCCGGTCAAGCACCTGAAATCCCTGGCCAAGAGCGGCGTCAGCCACCTGCACCTGCTGCCGGTGTTCGACATCGCCACCATCGACGAGGATCCGGCCAAGGTCGCCAACATCAGCGACGACTTCAGCAAGCTGTGCGAGGTCAATCCCGAGGTCAAGAACTCCAAGTTCGCCAGCCACTGTGGCGGCGGCCAGACCATAGCGTCCGTGCTGGAGGATCTGCAGACCACGGACAGCAAGGAAAACCCGGTGGTGCAGGAGCTGTATGGCTATCTGCGCGGGGTGGACTCCTTCAACTGGGGTTATGACCCCTACCACTACACCACCCCGGAAGGCTCCTATGCCACCGATGCGGAGGGGACCGTGCGGATCAAGGAGTTCCGCGAGATGGTGCAGGCCATCAAGCAGAACATCGGCATGAACGTGGTGATGGACGTGGTCTACAACCACACCAACGAGGCGGGGCTGAGTTCGAAGTCCGTGCTCGACAAGATAGTGCCCTGGTATTACCAGCGTCTGAACCCGGAGACCGGCTCGGTGGAAAACTCCACCTGCTGCTCCAACACGGCGCCGGAACACGCCATGTTTGCCAAGCTCATCGACGACTCCCTGGTGACCTGGGCACGGGACTACAAGATAGATGCCTTCCGCTTCGATCTGATGGGGCATCACCCGAGAGATCAAATCGTGCAGGCCCTGGCAGAGGTGAAGAAGGTCAACCCGGAGATGTACTTCTACGGGGAGGGCTGGAACTTCGGCGAGGTGGAGAACGACAAGCGCTTCGTGCAGGCGACCCAGAAGCATCTCGGCGGCACCGGCATCGGTTCCTTCTCCGATCGGCTGCGGGATGCGGTGCGTGGCGGCAGCCCCTTTGATGGCGGCGAGGGGATCCGCAAGACCCAGGGCTTCGGCAATGGGGCCTTCATCGATCCCAACGAGGTGGACGGTGTCGATCTCGCCACCGCCCTGCACCAGTCCGATCTGGTGCGCCTCGGCATGGCGGGGAACCTCAAGGAGTTCGTGCTGACCGACAAGGACGGCATTCCGAAGAAGGGTTCTGACATCGACTACAACGGCCAGGCGGCGGGCTATGCCCAGGATCCGACCGAAATCCAGAACTATGTCTCCAAGCATGACAACCAGACCCTGTTCGACAATCTGGTCTACAAGGCGCCGGCCGGTGCCGATCTGGTGCGGATGCAGGGGGTATCGCTCGCGACCGCCATGCTGGGGCAGGGGATCCCCTTCACCCACGCTGGTAGCGAGTTGCTGCGCTCCAAGTCCATGGAGCGGGACAGCTACGATTCCGGTGACTGGTACAACCGGGTCGATTACACCCTTGGGGACAACAACTTCGACAAGGGTCTGCCACGCAAGGACAAGGATGAGGCCAACTATGGCCTGATCGAGCAGGTACTCGGCCAGCACAGCAAGCCGACGCCGGATCAGATTGCCGAGATGCAGGGCTTCTATCAGGAGCTGGCGGAACTGCGTCAATCTTCCCGTCTGCTGCGTCTTGGCAGCGGTGCCGAGGTGATCAAGCGGGTCGATTTTCGCAACACCGGTCCTGACCAGATCCCGGGCCTTATCGTGATGAGCGTGGATGACGGCACCGGCGCCGGTACGGATCTGGATCCGACCATTGACGGCCTGGTGGTGATGATCAACGCCAGCAACGCCTCCCGGAGCATCGGTGACTTCCGTGACGGCAACGATCAGCCCATCGATCTTTCCGGCATGGTGCTGAGCAGCGCTCATCGCGGCACTGACAGCATCGCCAGTGGAGCCTCGGTCAGTGGTGGCGAACTCAACCTGGGTCCATGGTCTGCCGCCGTCTTCGTCAAGCCGCAGAGCGGTGCCCAGGGCACAGGCCTGCCGGTGGGCAAGAAGACGGATCTGAGTACCCTGCCACCCTTTGGTACGACAGAGGTATTTATCCGTGGTTTCCTGGATGAATGGAATCCTGGCAACCTGATGACTTTCAGTGGCAATTACATGTATGAAGTGTCCACCGCAGTAACTGCGGATCAGTTGGCTGAAACCCAGTTGAAGGTAGCGGATGCGGGATGGAGTGCCGTCAATTACGGTACTTGTGATGGCGCTGATCAGTTGGTTCAGGGCCAGGTTCTGACCCTTTGCTCCGGGGGGGATAATATTCCCCTTACTCTGGACAAGGCCGGTACCTACAAGTTCGTGTTTACCGCCATGAACAAGGACAAGCCTACCTTGAGTGTCAGCTTCTCGGAGCCGGTCACTCCATAAGCCAACCCATCGAGCCCATGGCTGACTCGGCAGTCATGGGTTGAATTCCACCTCGCCAAGGGTGGGATAAGCCGAGAGCGTAAGCACAAGGCGCGGACTGCCATCATCAGCCGCGCCTTGATTTTTTGACTACGTTTCACCGCCCGCATAAAGAAAAGCCGCAACCTGGTTGCGGCCAGCCTTAATGATCAGCGCTTGCGCAGCAGGCGCAGGGCGTTGGCAGTTACCAGAGCGGTGGCACCGGTATCGGCCAGCACGGCTATCCACAGGCCGGTAATGCCCAGCAGGCTGGTGACCAGGAAGATGGCCTTGAGGCCCAGCGCCAGCGCTATGTTCTGGTGGATATTGGCGAGCGCGGCCCGCGACAGCCGGATCATGGCGGCAAGGCCACCGAGCTGGTTGTGGGTCAGGGCCGCATCCGCGGTTTCCAGCGCCACATCGGTGCCGCCCCCCATGGCGATGCCGATACTGGCTCGCTTCATGGCGGGGGCATCGTTGATGCCATCCCCTATCATGGCGACCTTCTGCGTCCGGACCAGCTTGCCAATTTCCTCCACCTTGCCTTCCGGCAGCAGGCCTGCGCGCCAGCCCATGCCGAGTTCAGTGGCGATGGCCTGGGCGGCTCTGGGATTGTCCCCGGTCAGCATGATACTCTGCAGCCCCAGGCTGTGCAATGCTTGCAGCGCCGCGGCAGCGTCTGGCCGGATCTGGTCGCGCAGGGCCAGCAGGGCGACCGGTGCAGTCCCCTCCTGGCAGAGCAGAACGACAGTCTTGCCCTGTTGCTCGAGCGCGGCAATTCTGGCGCCCGTCTCCTCGGTCAGTGCGGCAACCCGGCTTGGGGCCAGCAGTTGCCAGAGCAGACCATCGATGCGTCCCTCCACCCCCATGCCGGGCAGGGCACGAAGGTCTGTGGCGGTAGACAGGGTTAGCCCCTGCTCGTTCGCGGCGACCACCACGGCCCGAGCCAGCGGGTGGTGGGAGCCCTGCTCGATGGCGGCGGCCAGCGCCAGCCACTCGGACTCGGGTCTGCCATCCAGACTGATCAGCTCTGTGAGTTGTGGCTTGCCCAGGGTCAGGGTGCCAGTCTTGTCAAAGGCGACGGTATCGACGTGGGCGAGCCGCTCCAGCGCCGCGCCTCCCTTGATGAGGGCGCCCTGCCGGGTGGCGGCCGCCAGGGCGGAAGTGACCGCAGCCGGGGTGGAGATCACCAGGGCGCAGGGGCAGCCGATGAGCAAGAGCGCCAACCCGCGGTAGATCCACTCATCCCAGCTCTGGCCGAAGAAGAGGGGGGGCACCAGCACCACCAGCAGGGCGACCAGCATCATGGCCGGGGTATACCAGCGGCTGAAGCGATCGATGAAACGCTCGATGGGCGCGCGCTGGCTCTCGGCTTCTTCAATCAGGTGCAGAATACGGTCGATGGCGTTGTTACCGGGCTCGGAGACCACTTCCAAGCGCAACACCCTGTCCGCCGCCAGGCTGCCGGCGGGCACCTTGTCCCCTTGTTTGCGTTCCACCGGAATGGACTCACCGGTCAGGGCGCTCTCGTCGAAGGCGCCGAGGGCGTCGAGCAGGCGGGCATCGGCAGGCAGCCGGGCACCGGGGGCTATCTCGATGAGGTCGCCGGGGCGCAACTCGTCGGCCGCCACCTCTTCACGCAGCTTGCCTTCGGGGGTCTTGCGGATGCGCAGTGCCTTGTCCGGTACCAGCGCCATCAGGGCGGTGACCCCGGCCCGGGCCCGACCGGCGGCATAGGCCTCCAGGTGCTCCCCCAGCATGAACAGCAGCAAGACCATGGCCGCCTCGGCGGTCTCACCGAGGAAGAGGGCGCCGACGGCGGCGACCGTCATCAGGGTCTCGATGGCGAAGGGCGAGCCGCTCCTGGTCAGGGCCCAGGCCTTGCGAGCCACGGGCCAGAGCCCCCACAGGGTGGCCAGGACAAACAGCGGCTTGCCGATGCTATCCGGCAGCAGGGCGGCTACCAGCATCAGGGTCGCCAGCGAGAGGGGCTGCCAGTACTTGCCGAGCAGCGTCATCAGAGGGCTGGCAGGGGGCTGTTCGGCCGTCTTGCCCTGGGCTGTCCCCTTGAGCTGAAAACCGGCTTGCCGCACGGCGGCGGTCACGGGATCGGGGGAGAGGCCGGGGGCGAGATCCACCACCAGCTTCTCGGTCGCGAACAGCACGCGGGCCTGCTGCACACCGGCCACCCGGCCGACGGCAGTTTCAATCTTGCGGGCGCAGCTCGGGCAATCCATTCCAAGCACCTGCCAGCTATGGCGGCTGGCGTCTTGTGCCGGTTCGCCAAGGGGGGCGGGCTCATCATCCTCTTCGGTGTGAGCCGTGTGATCATGGGCATGGGCCGATATCCCGGGCGAGGGGGGCGTGCAACAGTCCTGGTCGACACAGCCACCTCTGGGGGGCTCTTCATCCCCGGGGGAGTCGCCGACGCCATGATCCTGATGCTCATGGGGCTGGCTGGCACTGCAGGCCGCCACTGGCACCGCGTTGTCGCAGCAGTGGCTGTCGTGGTGGTGCTCTGTGGTGCTGGCCCTGATGGCCTTGATCGGGGCGGCAACCGGGTGAGTGCCGCAGCAGGATTTGCTCATATCGCGTTCCTCATGAAGGGGTCCCGCCGATGCGGGATCCTGGATGACTGAGGAGAGTGTAAACCTTGGTGTTTAGTCCAAGGTCAAGCTCCTGTCATCGCCGTTCATCGGGACGGTTCGGTGCGCATCCTGCGTGTGGATCCGAAGCCGTGATATCCCTTATCTTGTCGGGTGTTTGTCTCTGCCCGCTGGGCCTATACTGGGAGCCCGGATCCTCAATCAATCATCAAGGACATAACATGAGCAATACCGTCACCCTGCAAGGCAACCCTGTCTCCGTCTCCGGTCACTTCCCCGTTGCCGGCGAGCAGGCCAAGCCCTTCTCCCTGGTTGCCAAGGATCTGTCCGATGTGACCCTGGAAAACTTCGCCGGTCAGCGCAAGATCCTGAACATCTTCCCGAGCGTGGACACCCCGACCTGCGCCACGTCAGTGCGCAAGTTCAACGAGCAGGCCAGCTCCCTGAACAACGCCGTGGTGCTGTGCATCTCCGCCGATCTGCCGTTCGCCCAGGCCCGTTTCTGTGGTGCCGAAGGTCTGGACAAGGTAGTGAACCTCTCCACCCTGCGCGGTGTCTCCTTCCTGCAGGACTACGGTGTGGCCTTCTCCTCCGGTCCGCTGGTAGGCCTGGCTGCCCGTGCCATCGTGGTGCTGGATGCTGACAACAAGGTGCTGCACAGCGAGCTGGTGGCCGAAGTGGCCGATGAGCCGAACTACGCCGCCGCCCTGGCTGCACTGGCCTGATAGGACGCGAAGAACCTGTCACGCCAGGTTGGAAAGAGAACGGCCCGCTTTGAGCGGGCCGTTTTGTTATCAGCTCTGCTGAAGGGCTGGATCCGTCTGGGCGAGCGCCCGGTGCAGGTGTTGGCCGAGTTGCCGATCCGGATCCTGCGGCAGGGTGAGGACGCCGAGTTGCTGCGCCTGCTCGACCGTTATCTGCCTAGAGAGCAGGGCATTGAGCCCGGCCTCGCTGATCATGACCACCCGATCCTGCGCTGTGGGCGCCGGACTGTGCAGTTGCAGCAGCAAGACCTCCTTGCCCCTCATCTTCGACCAGAGCCCCGAATCCACCAGCAGGATGGAAAAGCCCCCTGGCTGATCGGCCCGCTGCAGGTTGTCTTTGAGCCGTAGTAACCACTGCTGGGCACGCACGAAGCCTTCCCCTCCCGCCATCGCAGGAATGGGGGAGATCCGGTTGGAGGAGATGGCATTGGCGGTCGCGATGGCCACATCCAGTGAGCCAGGCCAGGCCGTGGCGAAGGGGTCACCAACCAGCATATCATAGCCGCAGGCCTCGGTCTGGGAAGAGAAGGGGGCGGCCAGGCCAAGGGTCAACAGGGCGGCAACGAGAGTGCGGGGATAAGCTGTGTCCATCTAGCTGTACTCCTGAATGAGGGGGCCGATGGCCACCCGGACAGATTGATAAGAAGAACACCACAGGGAGTCGGCATTGTCCATGGTTGTTGCACTGGCGTGGGATCGCTGGCTAGACTTCGCCTCCCACTTCTTCATCCATGTAACGCCATGACCTTCTGCGAACTCGAACTGCATCCCGCCTTGCTGGCTAGCCTGCCTGCCACCCTGCAAAGACCGACCCCCATACAGCAACGGGCGATCCCGGTGGTATTGGCGGGAGAGGACCTGCTGGCGCTGGCCCGTACCGGCAGTGGCAAGACCCTGGCGTTCGGGCTCCCCCTGTTGCAGCGACTGGATGCCACCTCGTCCCGGGTGCAAGGGGTGGTGCTGGTGCCGACCCGGGAGCTGGCGACCCAGGTGAGCGAGGCGCTGAAGACGGGGGCCGATGCCCTGGGACTGCGAATCGTGACCCTGTGCGGCGGGGTGGCGCAGGAGCAGCAGATGAGTGAGCTGGCTCTGGGGCCCCAGCTGCTGGTGGCGACACCGGGCCGATTGCGGGATCTGCTGAGTCAGCAGGTTCTGGTGCTGGATGCACTGCGCATGCTGGTGCTGGATGAGGGGGATCGCCTGCTGGAGATGGGATTCTGGCCAGATATCCAGGTGATTCTCAGCGCCATGCCCGATGCCCGCCAGACCCTGCTCTTCTCCGCCACTCTGCCGGCCGAGCTGGAGAGTCTGGTGAGCGGCTTGCTGCGGGCCCCCCGACGTATCGAAACGGATCCGCTCAACGGCGTGGCGGAGGATATCGAGGAGCGGCTCTATCTGGTGAACAAGAGCAGCAAGGTGCCCGCCCTTGTCGCTCTCTTGAAGGAGCATGCCTGGCCCCAGGTACTGGTGTTCATCAGTGCCCGCGACTCCGCAGACGGGGTGGCCCGCAAGCTCATCAAGGCGGGTGTCGCGGTGGCGGCGCTGCACGGGGATAAGGAACAAGGGGTCCGTGAGCAGGTGCTCGCCGATTTCAAGGCCGGCAGGGTGCGGGTGCTGGTGGCTACGGATCTGATGGCCCGCGGCATCCATGTGGAGGCCTTGCCCGTGGTGATCAACCTGGACTTGCCCGTCAGTGCCCCCGTCTATGTGCATCGTGTCGGCCGCACTGCACGGGCGGGGCACGCCGGGCTGGCTATCTCTCTGGTATGCCATGGCGAGACCGAACCGCTGGCCGCCATCCGCACCCTGACCGGGCGGGAGCTGGCGCTGCTGGCATTGCCCGGTTTCCCGGTGACCGATCAGCCCGGTAGCGGCGAGGGCAAGCGTCCACCCCGGGACAAGCAGGCCAACAGACGCACCCAGGCCAAGCGCAGCGTCAAGCAGTTCAAGGGCAAGGCGTAATCTGTCGCAGCCAGGGGCCACCCCCTTGCCGTTTGCCCAACTGGTCAGTATCAAATAGCGCTCGCTTCGCTATGCTCCATGGGTTTCACCATGGAGGGATGACGAATGAGCAGTCTGGTAATGGGGCCCTTGCTGGGGCTCGAATCAGAGACCCAATACAGCATCTGTTTTCTGGCGCAGGCCAGCTGCAAGCGCGCGGCCGTGAGGATCAACGGCGAGGTGCTGGCCGCCAGCAAGCAGGCGGACACCCCGAAAGGGGGTTTCTGGCGACTCGTCTGGCAGGCGAGTCCCAAGAGCAAGGCCGGCACCCCCGTCGACTACGAGATATTGCTGGATGACCAGCCAGCGCAAGATCTCGGTGGATACGATAAATGGCAGTTTTATATGCCAGGAAAGAAGGAGAGTGTGCTGATAGGCTACGCCTCCTGCAACGGTTTCTCCGATTTCAAACTGCTCACCTCCACTCCGGCGCCCTACGCCATGTGGGACAAACTCGCCGCCGAACACAAGACACATCCCTTCTCCCTGCTGCTGATGGGGGGAGATCAGGTCTATGCGGACTCCCTCTGGACGAGCGTGCCGACCCTGAAAGCCTGGAACGAGCTGGACAGGGCGGAGAAGGTCAAACGCAAGGCGACCCAGACCATGGTGGATCAGCTGGATCGCTTCTATTGCGAGCTCTACTGCAAGCAGTGGGGGCGTCTCGAGGTGGCCTTCATGCTCTCCCGGGTGCCGAGCGCCATGATGTGGGACGATCACGACATCTTCGATGGCTGGGGCAGCTACCCGGAGGATCTGCAGCGCTGCGAGGTCTATCAGGCCATCTATGCTGCCGCCACCAAATATTTCCGCTTGTTCCAACTGCGCACCGGCGCCAATGCGGCGTTGCTGGACAAGGCCCTGGATCATCACTCCTGGCGGCTCGGCTTCCGGGGCTACCAGATCCTGGCGCTGGACAACCGGGCCACCCGCACCCTGACCCAGGTGATGAGCCGGTCCCAGTGGGATCAGATCAACGAGGCGCTGGCGGGCTGCACCAGCGGGGATCTGCTGGTGATGACGGGGGTGCCCGTGGTCTATCGGGACTTCTCCTTCAGCGAAGCGGCGCTGGACGCCACCCCCTGGGAGGAGGAGCTGACCGATGATCTCAAGGATCACTGGCGCGCCAAGGCCCATGAAGGGGAACGGGCCCGCCTCATCATGCGGCTGCTGGACAATGCCAGGCAGCGGCGCAAGAACGCCAGGGCGGACAAGGGCAGCAGCCTGGAGCCCAAGACCCTGATCCTGTCCGGAGACGTGCACGTGGGATGTCTCGGGGTCGTTCAGGACAAGCGGGATGGGGTGTTGAACCTGCACCAGCTGGTCTCCTCCGGCATCGTCCACCCGTGCCCCACCCAGTTCCAGTGGATGGGGATCCTCGCCATGACCAACGACAACCCCGAGTACCTGGACGAGAGCCGGCTGATCCGCACCGAGCTTCTCAAGCCGTTCGGGGCGCCTGTCTATCTGCGCACCCGCAACTTCGCCACCCTGCAGATGGGCACGGATGGCAAGCTGTGGGCCAACTGGCGCTGTGAAAATGGACTGGATGCCAGCTATCCCCTGGCCTGATAGCGTCGAGTGACAATCAAAGGGCCCGAATGCGGGCCCTTTTTCTATGTGTTGGGTCCGAAGCCTCTGATATCAGGGGCGGGTCTGCTCCTGGGCGAAGAAGTCCCGTCGCCACTGACCGAGAACCGCCTCCCTGTGCTGCTGCCAGTGCGCTGAATCCATGCTTCCCTGGCTTGCCGCCAACTGCTGCTCCAGTTCGGCCAACTGCTGCTGATAGCGGCCGCGCTGATCCAGCTGCTGCTGGCGCGCTCTGGCAAAGTCGAGACTGGCTTCGACCCGTTCGGCGGGCAGGAAGTGGCGGCTAACCGTTTCCAGCTCCTCATCCCCCCACAGTTGGCGCGCCTGCAGCAATCGGGCGTCCGGGTTGAACAGCTCGGAAGCCAAATCTGGGTACTGCGCCGCCCACTCGTCCTGCAGTTGGGTCAGGGCAGCCAGGCGCTCGCTCAGGGTCATCTGCTCGCTCTCGCTGGCCAACTGTTCCAGCGCCTGGGCATAGCGGCCCTGCAATAAGGTCAGGCTCTCTCCCTCCTCCAGCCACTGCGCCTCCACGCTTTCCAGATTCTCCAGCCGCGCGTCCAGCGGCTGGTTGCTCTCCTGGATGTCACTGGCGAGCCGCTCCTCGGCCTCCTCTGGCAGGGCCCGCCAGCTGGGGGCGGGGGCTTGGGCGGGTGTCTGGCTGCTTGTGAGCACCGATGATGGTGCATCTGTCGAGATGGACCTGGAGGGCGCAGACAGCGCTGGCTGCGGGCGGAGGCTACCCTGACTGGCCTCGGTATCCGCTGAGGCCGTCGGCGCCTCCTGCCAGACGAGATTGAGCACCACCATAGGTACTGTGGCCAAGGCCAGAACCCAGTAGCGCCGTTTCATCGGACAATTTCCCCCTTGACCGGGAAGTGATCCGAAAGGTTGCTGGCGGGCCAAATACTGGCGTCGCTGGTGCGCGGGATCCAGACGCTGTTGAGGTTATGACTCACGGCGCCGTACTCCCGGCTCACCACCAGATAGTCCAGGTACTCGACGTTGGCACCACCGGAGAGGGGCCCACCGGCGTAAGGATTGAGTCTGGGGTCGAAAGTCGCCTCGGTATAGCCGCCGTAGGCGGGCTCATGGGCATTGAGATTGGCCAGCATATTGGCGTAGTCATCGGCGAACTTGCGTTTGTTGACATTGAAGTCGCCGCCGTAGATGACGGTATCCGTGGCCGGGATCGCGAGGCTGGCGGCCAGGGCGCGAATTTGCCCGAACTGGATCTGGCGCAGCCTGCGCGCCTCGTCGGTATCGAAGCTGGCGGTGTGGGTGGCGAACAGGTGCCAGGCCTTGCCCCCCTTGATCACCTCGGCGTACATCACCCCCTTGTCGGCGAAGCAGTCGGTACCGGTGCACTGGGGATAGACCAGCTGGGCTTCGCGCACTATGGGGTAGCGGCTGACGATCACCACGCCGCCGTCGTGGATGTTGACCCCCGGCTTGTCGAGCACCTTGGTCTGATAGGGATATTCCCTGGCGAGCGCCTGCAGGAAGCCTTCGCGGCGGCCGTCAAATACTTCCTGCAGCAGCAGGGCGTCGTAACCCTTGAGATGGTCGGGTAGCAGGGCCAGCCGCTCGCCGATGCTGGAGGCGATGACCGGCAGGGCCCAGACGTTGTAGCTGGCGACCTTCAGCGCGTTTTCCGCCGGTTCGGGTTGTTCCACCTGCGTGGGCGGGGTCAGCATGTAGTGCAGATCGTCGTAGCGGCCGGTGAACTTGGCGGCGAAGGCCAGCTCCTGCGGCCCCGCGAGGCGATGAATGGCGCGATCGCTCTGCCAGCCGGAGGCGCCGGTGGGGGTTTCGCCGCCGTGTTGCAGCGTGGTGTTCCACCAGGTGCCCTCCATTCGCTGGTTGAGGCGATAGGTGTCACCGCTGGCGGTGGTGACGCGGGTCTCGAACAAGTAGTCCTTGCCCGCTTTCACTCCCTCGTAGCGATTGAAGCTGAGCACCATGGCGCTCTCCCAGGGGCCGAGCTCGGTTCGATGCTGCGTCCACTGGCTGCCTTGCTGCAACTGGCCGCTGCCGCTCTGGCGGATCTCCAGTTGCAGGGGCTCGGGGCCGTTGTTGGTGAGGTAGACATCGGTATCGGCCAGGGCCTGCAATGGCAGGGAAGCGGCGAAGATCAGGGCGGTGTATCGGGGGAGCAGGTGCATTATCTAAGTCCTTTTTGGTCGCGGCACGGTGGAAAGTGACTGTTATGGCGGGCACAGGGGTCATTTCATTTACATTTTTGTTACAAACAAATGAAAGGCCCCATATGGGGAGCATCAGCCAAAAAGGATTGATCTCGGGAGAGAGGGGGCGCGGCGGATACGCGCCCCGGACGATGAGCTAGTCGTGGAACTGGTTGATCAGGCGTGAGAGGTTTTGCAGCCGCTCTACCAGGAGAGTGATGCCGTCCAGCGCCTGTCGGCCGTTGTCGGCGGTGAGGTTGGCGAGCTGGTGGATCTGCTGGATCCCCTGATCCAGGGTGCTGGTGACGTCCGCCTGCTGACTGACGGCCTGGGCTATCTCGTCACTGGTGTGGGTGACCTGGGTCAGCATCCGGTTGATCTGGTTGAGCACCTCGGCGGTGTCTCCCATCTGCTGCTGGCACAGAGCCGAGGTCCGGGCCCCCTGGCTCATGCCGTCTGACAACTGCTGTGTGCTCTGCTGCAGCGCCCCTATCATGTCGCTGATCTCGCCGGTGGAGCTGCGGGTCTTCTGGGCCAGGGCCCGGATCTCGTCGGCCACCACCGCAAAGCCGCGCCCCTGTTCGCCTGCCCGGGCCGCCTCGATGGCGGCGTTGAGGGAGAGCAGGTTGGTCTGATCCGCGATCTGGCCTATCACTTCCAGGATCCCGCTGATCTTCTGACTGTCCTGGGTCAGGCGGGCCAGCACGCTCTGGCTGGCATCCAGCTCCTGATGCAGCCGGTTGACCGAGGAAGTGGTGGTGGCGATGGCTTGTTGCCCACTGACGGAGACCTGTTGCACCTCGCTCACCAGGGCATTGGCCTGATGGGCGTTGCCGGCCACATCGCGGATCGACTGGCTCATCTGGGTGATGGCGGCGGCCAGCTGCTCGCTCTGGGCCCGCTGTTGTTGCAAATGGGTATCTATGGTCTGGATATGACCCCTGTCATCCTCGGCGGCCTGCAGGATCTGCTGGTTGGTGTCGACGCTGCGCCCCACCACGGCCCGAAGCTCCGCCTTCTTCATGCGCAGCAGCAGCTCGAGGGCTCCCAGGCTGTCTCGTCGCCGGCTGTAGAGCACCTGGCAGAGCGGGGTGCCGAGCTCTTGCCCTGCGCTGGCGAGAAGTCGCTGCAGCCGCTGTTGCCAATGCCAACCGTGGATCATCTGGCCGAGCAGGCAGAGCAGGGCTATCACCCCCCAGGCGGGCTGGTTCGTGGTGAGCGCGAGGCCGAATGCCAGCAAGGCGATGCCTGACAGGCAGAGGGTGAGGGGGCCGGGTTCCAGCCTGAGGCGGCTCGACCAGGGCAGGGGCTTGCCCGTCCGGACGCGGGCGTAGAGGCGCTCCGCCCAGTCGATATCCTGCTCATTGGGGCGAGTGCGCACCGACTGGTATTCGATGATCTGCCGCTGGTCGTCGAGTATGGGGGTGACATAGGCGTTGACCCAGTAGAACTGGCCGCTCTTGGCGCGGTTCTTGACCAGCCCCATCCAGCTCTTGCCCTGCTGCAGTCTGCGCCACATGTCGGCGAAGGCGGCCTTGGGCATGTCGGGGTGGCGTACCAGGTTGTGGGGCAGCCCTTCCATCTCGCTGGCGCTGTAGCCCGCTACATCGCAAAAATGCTGGTTGGCATAGGTGATGTGACTGGCGGGGTCGGTCGTGGAGATCAGGGATATCTGATCGGGAAAGCGGATCTCGCCCTTCCGTTGGGTTGTGGTCATGTGCGCGTCCTGATTTGAGCCAAGTAACTGATAAAATTGTTTTTATTCTTGTTTCTTATACAGGCTTCATTGTAGGGACGGCTCAAGGGGTCATCTTGGCTTAGGTCAATAATTCAACACTATGACGCATAAAAAAGAGCAGTTGAAAGGTGCATTCAAGGGCCTATCGACCGGCTCTGAAATCGTGGATCTCCCCGCTTCTCGGTTTGAAGCTGGGATCCCGCGTCTTGTCCGCCTCGACCCAGGCCATGGCCTGGCAGAAGCTCTCCTCCTTGGCGTATTCAGTGCGAACCTGATCGATGGCCCGTTCGGCGTTGCGCCGCACCATCTTGCTGGCCTTGCGATCGCTGAACGCCTGCTGCTGGCTCAACATCCAGTCGGTGAAGGCCTGTTGGCATTCGGTTTCGGTGGCGGCTTGGACGGGCAGGGTAGACAACAGCAGGGTCAGGAGCAAAGGGCGCATATACAGAGAGATTCAACGGCTAGGGTCGGCAGAAAGGCAGCATTCTATGTCGATAAAGGCCATAGGAACAGGGTATGCGTGAGGCCAGCCAGGCTGGCCCCGCGCATTCAGCATGGTCTAGTGCTTGATCAGATAGAGCTGGCGACTGTAGGCCACGTCTTCCGGGTTGTTGATGGGATAACCCTTGAGCCAGGGCTTGATGAGACGGGCGTTGGTGTACTGGTAGATGGGGGCGATCGGCGCCTCATCCTGCAGTATGGTTTCGGCCTCATCGAACAGGCGGGCCCGCTCATCGGCATTCTGGCTTTTGGCCGCCTGCGCCAGCAGGGCATCGTAGCGGGCGTTGGCGAAGCGGGCCATGTTGCCGCTGTGCTGGCTGCCCCAGAGGCCGAGGAAGGCGGAAGGATCGTTGTAATCCGCGACCCAGGAGGAGCGGATCACCTCGAACTGGCCGCTCTGGCGACTGTCGAGATAGGTCTTCCACTCCTGGTTGGTGAGTTCGACGCGGGCCCCCAGCTTCTGTTTCCACAGGTTGGCGATGGCCAGCGCCATCTTCTTGTGGATCTCGGCGGTGTTGTAGAGCAGGGTCAGCTTGAGGGGCTTGTCCGGGCCATAACCCGCCTCCTTGAGCAGGGCTCTCGCCCGCTCATCCAGCGCCTGCTGGCTGCTGGTGGAGAGCAGGTTCGGCTTGGGTTCAAAATCGGCGGTCACGTCCGGGGTGAAGTGATAGGCAGGCTTTTCCCCCGTGCCCAGCACCTTGTCGGCGATGAGGCCGCGGTCGATGGTGTAGGAGAGCGCCTTGCGCACCCGCACATCGTCCAGCGGCGCGCGCCGGGTGTTGAAGGCGTAGTAGTAGGTGCCGAGCTGCTCCGGGGTATAGACCTCCCCGGGGATCTGCTTCATCAGCTTCTGGTACTGCTCCTTGGGGAAGGACTCCGTGATGTGCAGATCCCCTGCCAGGTAGCGGCTGGTGGCGGCGCTCTCCTGATTGATGGGGACGAAGGTGACCCGGGTCAGCACAGTGTGTGCCCTGTCCCAGTAGTAGGGGTTGGGGGTCAGTTCCAGCCGCTCGTTCACCACCCGGTGGCTCAGCACGAAGGCGCCGTTGCCCACCAGCTTGCCGGGCTGGGTCCACTGGTTGCCGTATTGCTCCATGCTGGCCTGATGCAGGGGGGAGAGGCTGGGGTGGGTCAGCAGGCTCAGGAAATAGGGCACCGGCTGGGAGAGGCTCACCTGCAGGGTGTGATCGTCCAGGGCCCTGACCCCGAGCTCGCTCGGCGCGGCCTTGCCCGCCACTATCTCGTCCACCTTCTCAAAGTGGGCGAGCTGGGCGAACCAGGCGAAGGTGGCCGCCTCCTTGGGATCCACCAGCTTGCGCCAGCCGTAGACGAAGTCGGCGGCGCGCACGGGATCGCCGTTTGACCAGCGGGCATCCGGCCGCAGGTGGAATGTAAACTTTTGATTGCCCTCGTTATCCCAGCGCAATGCCACCCCGGGTTGTACCTTGCCATCCGGTCCCTGGGTCAACAATCCCTCGTAGAGATCCCGCAGCACCTGCAGCTCAGGCAGGCCGACCAGTTTGAGGGGGCTCAGGCTGGTGGGCTCGTCTTTCAGGTGACGGACGACCGCCTGTTCGGCGGCAAGTTGGGTTCCGGGTGGCACATCAGCAGCCTGCACGCAGGCGCAACCCAGCAGGGCCAGCAGGGGGCTCCATCCTTTCATGACGAATCCTTCAAATAGTGTGAAGCGGGGAGAAACTCGGCGAGAAAAATTCGCCGGCAGATGGGGAATCATGATATCCCCTTTGCTGGTCAGACCGCCAGCGTGAGTCCCGGGATTGCCGGACCGTGCTACCTTGTTTAGCCCGAGCCTTTCGCCCGACAGAGGAGTGTGCGATGAGAATATGGATGTTGTTGGCCTGTGCCCTGAGTCAGAGTGCCTGGGCGCTGGCCCCCTGCGAGCGCACCAGCGCGGTGGGGAGCTGGTGTGAGCTGAGCATTGCCCAGTTGCACCCGACCCAGGGCGGAGTGGGGCAGCTGCAGGTCGATGCGACGGCGCGGGAGCTGGCGGACAAGAGCCCGGAACAGCTCGACAAGTTGATGAAAAAGAAAGAGATCCCCGTGGTCATCGCCCCCGATGGCGGCTACTGGCTGGTGGACAGGCACCACCTGACCAAGGCGCTGTGGCAGCAGGGGGTGAAGCAGGCCAGGGTCAAGGTGATCGCCAGGCTCAAGGACAAGAGCAGCTTCTGGAGCCAGATGCAGAACAACCACTGGGCCTGGCTGAAGGATGAAAAGGGCCAGCCCCTGACCCCCCAGCAGTTGCCCGAGCACATCGGCGATCTGCCGGATTATCCCTATCGCACCCTCGCGGGTCAGCTGCAGGATGCTGGCTACTTCAGCAAGAAGGGGCGGGTCTACTTTGTCGAGTTCGCCTGGGCCAGCTGGCTCGGCCAGCAGATGGACTGGTTGCCGGTCAACGACGCCAATCTGGCGGATCGTCTCTCCCAGGCCAAGCGACTCGCCTGCAGCAGCAAGGCGAGGGAGTTGCCCGGCTATCCCGGCAAACAGTGTCGCGTCAATCAATCCAAAAGTGCGGGCTGAACCCGGTGTGGGCCCCGCAGGTAGCGGTATAGGGTGGATCCTGCACAAACGCTCTGGTTGATATTTATTCTCAATTAGCCATGATACAGCTTCCACTCATGTCGGCAGAGGAGAGGAAGATGATGAATGACAACTGGCAACGCTACATGCTGGAGGCGGAAAACGCCCTGGACATGGGGGCGCTCGGCACGGCGATCTGTCTCTACCAGCAGGCGCTGGGAGAGGTGTATGAACTGGATGCGGACGATCTCAGCGCCGATGCGCTGGATGAACTCGCCAGCATGCGGGTCGCCACCTGCCATCGCCTCGCCGACTTCTGGCGCGCCATGGAGGAGCCAGCCTACGAGCTGCGCTACCTCAAGCTCGCCTCGGAACTGGTCACTGCCCTGGTGCCCCAGTGTCCGAACCGGGAGTGCGAATCTCTCATCAGCGAGCTGGGTTGCTGCCGCGCCGCCCTGCTCTCCTTCCTGAAGCGCCACCCCAACCCCGAGATAGCCAAACTGATCCAGGTGCAGGACAGGGTACAGGGCTGCGAGCTGATCGGCCGCTTCCGCCTAAACTAACTGTCAGTCCCGTCGCCCCAGCTTGCGGGCGATACGGCTCTGGGCCTCTTCTCCCTGCAGGGCCTGGGAGAAGGCGCGCGCCTCCATGTCGATGACGAAATGCACCGCTTGCCTGAGCTCCTGCTTGAGCAGGGCCTTGCTCTTTTGCAGCGCCTTCGGCGGCTTGGCCGCGAGTCTCAATCCGGTTTCCCGCGCAAAGCCGAGCAACTCATCGGCCGCCACCACCCGGTTGGCGAGTCCGAGCCGCAGCGCCTCGCCCGCATCCATGGCCTCTGCCAGCAACAACAGCTCTGCCGCCTTCAGGTGGCCGACGGCCCGGGGCAGCAGCAGGCTGGAGGCGAACTCCGGTACCAGTCCCAGCTCGACGAAGGGCAGTTGCAAGCGCGCGTTGTCGGCCAGATAGACCAGATCGCAGTGCAGCAGCAGAGTGGTGCCGATACCGACGGCCGGGCCCGCGACGGCAGCGATGACCGGCTTGGGGAAATCGGCGAAGGCGTGGAGGAACTGCAGGATGGGATCGTCTGCTTCCAGCGTGGTTTTACCCATGAAGTCGGCGAGATCGTTGCCGGCGGTGAAACAGGTCGCCTGACCCTGCAGCACCACCACATGCACGTGCTCATCCTGGCTCGCCTGTTGCAGCGCGGCGGTGAGGGCCTGGTACATCCCGGTGTCGAGGGCATTGCGTTTGTCGGGTCGGTTGAGGGTCAGGGTGAGCAAGCCATCCTGCTGCTCGACCAGAATTGTGGGGGCCATGTCTGAATCCTTGTCATCTGAGGCTGTCAAAAGCGTGCCACGGGGGTAAGCTTTGCGTCGTTTGACAACATCATAAAAGGATTCAAACCATGTTTAAACGTGCGTTTTACTCCATGCTGACCCTGCTGTTGGCGAGCCCGGCCCTGGCCAAGGTCGAGGCCATCGATGGTTATGTGCGTCTGCTGCCCCCGGGATCCCCCAATACGGCTGCGTTCATGGTGCTCAAGAATGACGGCGACAAGCCGGTGACCCTGACCACCGTCAGCTCTCCCGGCGCGGCGAGGGCCGAGCTGCACACCCATCTGCACGAGAACGGGGTGATGAGGATGCGCCGGGTGGATGGCATCCAGATCCCCGCGAGGGGAGAGGTGGCGCTCAAACCCGGCAGCTTCCACGTCATGTTGTTCGAGGTGCGAGAACTCGCCCGGGACACCCCCTTCCCGCTGACCCTGAGCTTGGACGATGGTCAGACCCTCAGCCTGAGCCTGCCGGTGAAGCCGGTCGAGCCGATGAAAGGCATGCAGCACTGACATTAATGGACGCTGGTTCAGCTTTTTGCTCTAGGTATTCCTTGCGCGCTGGGTAAAATGATGGCCTTTCCAGTCCATAAGGGAGTTATACGATGAAGAAGACCTTGATTGCCGGCAGCCTGCTTGCCCTGTTCAGCCACGCCGCCATGGCCGCCGATGACTGGCGTTTCGCAGCCGGTGCCGATGTGTGGAACGCACAAGGCAGCGGTCAGATCGATGGCGTCGGGGCCGATGGCAGCTATGACGATGACTACAACTGGAACGGCTACCTGCAGCTGGAGCACGGGATCTGGTTCTTGCCCAATGCCAAGTTCGAGATGTCCGACCTCAGCAGCAGCGGTGGTGCCTTCGACAACGAGCTGCAGGCCTATGATCTGACCCTCTACTATCGCCTGATGAACAACGATCTGTTCCAGCTCGATCTGGGTCTGACCGGTCGTCGCTACGACGGTGACTTCAATACCCAGCACTACTCCTATGACAAGGATGTGCTGATGGCCTACACCGGCGGCGAGATCCGCATTCCGGGGACCGGCTTTGCGGCCTTCGGCGATCTGCGTGTGCAGGATGCGGACAACTATGACTACCGTCTGGGCGGCTCCTACAAGTTCGCCTCCGTGCCGCTCAAGCTGCGCGCCGGCTGGCGTGAAGTGGACATGGACTTCGACCGTGTCGACCAGAAAGTCGATGGCTGGTTCATCGGCGGCGAATTCACGTTCTAATCCGAGTATCCAGACCTGATCCGGGAGGAATGATGGGCCACATCATAGTGACTGGCGCGGGCTCCGGCCTTGGACGCGCACTGACAATCGGACTGGTAGCGCGCGGCCACCGGGTTGCCATGATGGGGCGCCGCTACCACAAGTTGCAGGAGCAGGAACAGCTGCTCGGCAAGGCCGTGGTCGGCATCGCCGCCGATCTCGCTCACCACGAGGAGGTGGAGATGGCCTTCTCCGCCGCCGTGGCCTGGGGGGGATTGCCGGAGCTGGTGATCCACTGCGCCGGGGTGGGGGAGTTCGGCCCGGTCGGGGTCTACACCGCAGAGCAGGTGCGCCGGGTGGTGGAGAGCAATCTCGTCTCCACTATCCTGGTGGCCCAGCAGACGGTGCGCCTGATCGGCGAGAAGGGGGGCGTGCTGGCCAATGTGCTCTCCTCTGCGGCCCAGAGCGGCAAGGCCAACGAGAGCCTCTACTGCGCCTCCAAGTGGGGCATGCGGGGCTTTCTGGAATCCCTGCGGGCCGAGCTCAAGGGCTCGCCCCTGCGACTGGTGAACCTCTACCCGAGCGGGATCAAGAGCGAGTTCTGGGACAACTCGGAACACGTGGATCCGAGCCGTTTCATGACGCCGGAGGATGCTGCCGCCTACATGCTGGATGCCCTCGAGGCGCGCAGCAGCTGCCATGTGACGGATCTCTTCATTGGACGCAACGACTGAACATCAGAGTCCTGGCAGCATCAACCACTGCCAAAGTGACAAAAAGCGCGCCAATTGGCGCGCTTTTTTATTCGCAGGCAGTGTTGGCTCCTTCTGGCCGTCTGTGCGCCGGGTCTCGATGGGCATTAAAGACGGGTCAATTGGATGTCGGCATGGATGAGGGGGGAGGCATGTCGGCACAGATCATGTCCGGGTCGCATATTCCCGCAGGAAGGATGCCATCGCCTGTTTTGGCTTCTTGCCCAGGGTCAGCAGCAATGCAAAATCCGGGTCGATAATGCCATGTCGACATTCCAGCTCTTCCAACAAGGCAAGCCAGAGGTGAGCCGTTACCTCGGCATCCGCCAGGGCGCGGTGAAATATCCCGTCATTGGGCAGGCGCTTGTATTGCACCAGGGTGCCCAGCTTGTGATCCGGCGCATCGGGAAACAGCCGCCTCGACAGCAGCAGGGAGCAGGCAAATTGCCCGCGATATCGCGCCGGCAGCCGCTCGACTTCCGCATCCAGGAAGCGCTTGTCGAAGGAGGCGTTGTGGGCGACCAGATTGTCATCCCCGATAAAGTCGACGAAATCCGCCATCACCTCGTTGCAGGGGGGAGCCTGTTTCAGCATGGCGTTGCTGATCCCGGTGTATTGCTCGATGAAGCTGCTGACGTTGAAGCCCGGATTCATCAGCGCCGAGAAACGTTCGCTGATATGGCCATCCTTGATCCTGACGGCGCCGATCTCGATGGCTCTGTCCCCCTGTCTGGGTGAGAGCCCTGTGGTCTCGAAGTCGAGCACGACAACGGTATTGGCTGAGGCGATGGGCATAGCTTCTCGGGTACGCTGGGTAAAGAGCGCCAGTCTAGGAAATCAGCCGCGCCCTGTACAGCGCGATATCCCTTGGCAGCAGCATTGCATTGTGGTGGGTCATGGAGGAGAGATGCCACATGTAAAAAGCCCCGAGTGCCGTGGCACTCGGGGCTTTCTTATGATTTGCGGAAGGCTGCGTGGGTGCTATCAGCGACCCAGCTTGCCCTTGAGCTGGGCGATGATGTCGCCAATGGCCACTTCCTGCTTCTCACCGGTGCGGCGGCACTTGTATTCCACCACGCCGTTGTCCAGACCGCGATCGCCGATGACGATGGCGTGGGGAACCCCCAGCAGCTCCATGTCGGCGAACATCACGCCCGGGCGCTCCTTGCGGTCATCGAACAGCACGTCCACACCGGCGGCTTTGAGCTCGGCGTAGAACTGCTCGGCCTGCTCGGCAACGCGTTCGGACTTGTGCATGTTCATCGGCACGATGGCCACTTCGAACGGGGCGATGGCTTCCGGCCAGATGATGCCGTACTGGTCATTGTTCTGCTCGATGGCGGCGGCCACCAGGCGGGAGACCCCGATACCGTAGCAACCCATCTCCATGGTGACGGACTTGCCGCCCTCGTTCAGCACGCTGGCCTTCATGGCTTCGGAGTACTTGGTACCGAGCTGGAAGATGTGGCCCACTTCGATGCCGCGCTTGAGCAAGAGCTTGCCCTGGCCGCAGGGGCTGGAATCGCCTTCTACCACGTTGCGCAGGTCAGCGACTTCGTAAGAGGCGATGTCGCGATCCCAGTTGGCGCCGGTCAGGTGGAAGCCGGTGTCGTTGGCACCGCAGACGAAGTCCGCCAGGTGGGCAGCGCTGCGATCGGCGATGATGCGACCGGCGAAGCCGACCGGGCCGATGGAACCTGCATCACAACCGGCGGCAGCCTTGATCTGCTCGTCGCTTGCGAAGGTGAGCGGGTTGGCGACACCCGGCAGCTTCTCGGCCTTGATCTCGTTCAGTTCGTGATCGCCGCGCAGCACCAGGGCGATGACCGCCTGCTTGCCGTGCTCGTCCGCTTCACCCAGTACCAGCAGGGTCTTGGCGATGGTGGCCGGGGCCACATTCAGGAAGGCGGCAACATCAATGATGGTGTGCACGCCCGGGGTGGCGACCTTGGTCAGGGCTGCGGTGGCAGCGGCACGCTCACCGGCCGGGGCCAGGGCTTCGGCCATCTCGATGTTGGCGGCGTAGTCGGAGCTGTCGGAGAAGGCGATCAGGTCTTCACCGCTCTCGGCCAGCACCTGGAATTCGTGGGAGCCGGTGCCGCCGATGGAGCCGGTATCGGCCTGCACCGGACGGAAGTTCAGACCCATGCGGGTGAAAGCGGCGCAGTAGGCAGCGTGCATCTTCTCGTAGGTGTCGATCAGGGATTCCTTGCTGATGTGGAAGGAGTAGGCATCCTTCATCAGGAATTCCCGGCCGCGCATCACGCCGAAACGGGGACGTACTTCGTCGCGGAACTTGGTCTGGATCTGGTAGAGGTTGAGTGGCAGCTGCTTGTAGCTGTTCACTTCGTAGCGGATCAGGGCGGTGATCACCTCTTCGTGGGTCGGGCCCAGCACGAAGGGACGGTTGTGACGGTCGGTCAGACGGCACAGCTCGGGACCATAGTCGTCCCAGCGGCCGGACTCCTGCCACAGCTCGGCGGGTTGGACCACCGGCATGGACACTTCGATGGCACCCGCTCTGTTCATCTCCTCGCGAACGATGTTCTCGATCTTCTTCAGGACCCGCAGGCCGGACGGCAGCCAGGCGTACATGCCGGAGGCCAGTTTGCGGATCATGCCGGCGCGCAGCATCAGCTGATGGCTGACGACTTCCGCATCGGAGGGAGTTTCCTTGAGAGTGGAGAGCAGATATTGGCTGGTACGCATCGCGGTAGACCTTAGCTAGTTCGGGCCCGGAGCCCTGGAAAATTTCAAGTGCGGAATTTTAACAGGCCGAGGCGCGCGGCCCAAGGGCTAAATTCAGTGCGCCGAGGAATGGGGAAGGGGCATGTCGGGCAGGGAGGGGGGCCGGTTGGCAGGCGCTTTGCCCGGCGATTCACCACAGGCCTATGCTGGATACTTATCCAGTTATTCTTTATGCTATGGCCCAATTCATACAGTGTCTGCGTGGCGAGGAAGAGAACATGATCGGTCGCTTGAGAGGCGTCATCATCGAGAAGCAGCCCCCCGAGGTGTTGCTGGAGGTTGGCGGTGTGGGCTATGAGGTGCACATGCCCATGAGCTGCTTCTATGATCTGCCGGATCTCGGCAAGGAAGCGGTCATTCACACCCACTTTGTGGTGCGGGAAGACGCCCAGCTGCTCTATGGCTTCAACCACAAGCAGGAGCGGGCGCTGTTTCGCGAGCTGATCAAGACCAACGGGGTCGGCCCCAAGCTGGCGCTGGCCATTCTTTCCGGCATGACCGCCACCCAGTTCGTGATGAGCGTCGAGCGTGAAGAGATAAGCTCCCTGGTCAAGTTGCCGGGGGTGGGCAAGAAGACCGCCGAGCGTCTGGTTGTGGAGATGAAGGATCGCCTCAAGGGCTGGGTCAGCCACGATCTCTTCTCCCCCGCCGCCATCAGCCTGCCCGAGAAAGAGAGTGTCCTGCGGGCGCCGGATGCCAGCGAAGAGGCCGCCAGTGCCCTGGTGGCACTCGGCTACAAGCCCCAGCAGGCGAGCCAGATCGTTGCCAAGGTGGCGGCCGATGGCATGTCGGTCGAGGCGATCATCCGTGAATCCCTGCGCAGTCTGGTGTAGGGATGGCGATATCTAAGACAGAGCCTGTGGCCATGGCGATACAGCCAGGTGAGGTAGTACATGATTGAAGCGGATCGTCTGATATCGGCGGGGGAATCCCGCGAGGATGCGGTCATCGACCGGGCCATCCGTCCCAAGAAGCTGGCGGATTATACCGGTCAGGATCACGTCTGCGGCCAGATGGAGATCTTCATCGAGGCGGCCCGCCAGCGGGGAGAAGCCCTGGATCACCTGCTGATCTTCGGCCCCCCCGGCCTTGGCAAGACCACCCTCGCGAACATCGTGGCCAACGAGATGGAGGTCAACATCAAGACCACCTCGGGCCCGGTGCTGGAGAAGGCCGGCGATCTGGCGGCCCTGCTCACCAACCTCGAGCCCCACGACGTGCTCTTCATCGACGAGATCCACCGTCTCAGCCCCGTGGTGGAGGAAGTACTCTACCCGGCCATGGAGGATTATCAGCTCGACATCATGATCGGGGAGGGCCCTGCCGCCCGCTCCATCAAGCTGGATCTCCCCCCCTTCACCCTGATCGGCGCCACCACCCGGGCCGGTTCCCTGACCAGCCCGCTGCGGGATCGGTTCGGTATCGTCCAGCGTCTCGAGTTCTACAACGTCAAGGATCTCACCGACATCGTCGCCCGCAGCGCCCGCTGCCTCGGACTGGAGATGTCGGACGACGGGGCGCTGGAGGTGGCGAGACGCTCCCGCGGTACCCCGCGTATTGCTAACCGTTTGTTAAGACGGGTGCGGGATTTCGCCCAGGTGAAATCCGATGGCCGGATTGATGGACCCATAGCGGCCCGCGCCATGGACATGCTGGACGTGGATAACGAAGGTTTCGACTTCATGGACCGCAAGCTATTGTTGGCCGTCATCGACAAGTTTATGGGAGGGCCTGTGGGCCTCGACAACCTGGCGGCCGCCATCGGGGAAGAGAAGGACACCATCGAGGATGTGCTGGAACCCTATCTCATTCAGCAGGGTTATCTGCAGCGGACCCCAAGGGGGAGGCTGGCGACAGCAAGAGCGTATGCTCACTTCGGCCTGCAGCGGCCGCCGGAAGCATAGAAATATCTGATTGAACAAAAAACCGCCTCCAGGGGCGGTTTTTTACTATTCTGACAAAATTCCCGAGGCCAAAAAAAAGCCCACGGCAGATGCGGTGGGCAAAGACAATTCAGGATGGATGTTCACAGACAGTGAGAGCGTCTGCAGACCGGTCAGGAAAACACGGAGGAGCCGTCGCGAGGCCTCAGAGTCGGTTCATTTGATAGAGCTGAACGAACGAAAGCTTGTAGTAACGAATGGTCTTGGCAACAAACTTTTTCATCATTAATCCCAACAAACAGGTTCGAAATGTTCATCGAATACGTACCGGGAACCCAGTATGACCGGCCTGTATCCAGAGGTATGCCCTCACTGCGAGGCGCATTGTAGGAGCACTCGACAAGCCGGACAAACAAGAAAATTTGCCACATTCGGATTAGATTAACTAATCAAATATGCGGGCGGTAAAATAAGCATAAACATGTGTTTTTACTGGTTTTAAATTGCAATCGAGATCACCTATTCAGTATGGAAAATACAAGATTCACCATAGTGGTTCTATTATTTATTTAACAGAATTGAAACTATTTCCCGGTGCGTTAAAATTGATTTAAATCAAAGATTTACGAGTCTCATCTTTTTGTGATTCAGCTCCCATAATTAAGGGTTTCGCACCGATAAGTTGCCTTGAAAAGGCATGTATAGGTGATGGTTTTACATTGATTTCAATCAAATAAAGGTGATATAAAACAGCGGTCATTATAGGCGGGAATAGAATCGCTGTTATTGTTTACCAGATGTTAAACATTAGCTTTTTTTGTTCTTGTATATTGCCTTGTTGTTAATGTGGTTGCAGTCGAATCCGGTCATCGTTCTTGGTATGGCCGATCATTCGGGGCCTTCCAATGGAAGCTTTGTCCTTAAAACTTAAAATAGCCGTGCCAATAATCGGTGAGGAAACATCATGATTGCTGAGCATGTGGTAGACCTATCGCGGTTCCAATTTGCTGCGACGGCCCTTTATCACTTCCTGTTTGTACCCTTGACGCTGGGGATGGCCTTCATCCTGGCGATCATGGAGTCTGTCTATGTGATGACCAACAACACTGTCTACCGGGACATGACCAAGTTCTGGGGCAAGTTGTTCGGGATCAACTTCGCCCTCGGGGTGACCACAGGGCTGACCATGGAGTTCCAATTCGGAACCAACTGGGCCTACTACTCTCACTATGTCGGCGATATCTTCGGGGCTCCCCTGGCCATCGAAGGGCTGATGGCCTTCTTCCTGGAGTCCACCTTCGTCGGTATGTTCTTCTTCGGTTGGGATCGCCTCAGCAAGCGCCAGCACCTGGCCGCGACCTGGCTGATGGCCCTCGGGACCAACCTCTCCGCCCTCTGGATCCTGGTCGCCAACGGCTGGATGCAGAACCCGGTCGGTGCCGAGTTCAACTTCGAATCCATGCGCATGGAGATGGTGAGCTTCGCCGAGCTGGTGTTCAACCCGGTTGCCCAGGTCAAGTTCGTCCACACGGTAGCGGCGGGCTATACCACGGGCGCCATGTTCGTGCTGGGTATCTCCTCCTACTACCTGCTCAAGAATCGTGATGTGGCTTTCGCCCGTCGTTCCTTCGCCATCGCGGCCGCGTTCGGCATGGCCTCCATCGTTTCCGTACTGATCCTGGGTGATGAGTCCGGCTACGAGACCGGTGAAGTGCAGAAGGTGAAACTGGCGGCCATCGAAGCCGAGTGGAACACCGAGCCGGCGCCAGCCTCCTTCACCCTGTTCGGCATTCCGAACCAGGAAGAGATGCGCACCGACTACGCCATCAAGATCCCCTATGCCCTGGGCATCATCGCGACCCGTTCCCTGGACGGTCAGGTAACCGGCCTCAAGGATCTGAAGAGCGAGCACGAGCTGCGTGTGCGCAACGGCATGGTCGCCTATGACCTGCTGACCAAGCTGCAATCCGGTGACAAGTCCGACGATACCCGCGCCCGTTTCGACGAGGTGAAGCAGGATCTGGGCTACGGTCTGCTGCTCAAGCGCTACACCCCGAACGTGACCGATGCGACCGACGCCCAGATCAAGTCCGCCGTGGATGACTCCATCCCGCAGGTGGCACCGCTGTTCTTCGCGTTCCGCATCATGGTGGCCTGCGGCATCGTCATGCTGCTGCTGATCGGCATCGCCTTCTACGACAGCACCCGCCACAAGATCGGCGAGCGCAAGTGGCTGCTCAAGGCGCTGCTGTACGGGATCCCGCTGCCCTGGATCGCCATCGAATGTGGCTGGTTCGTCGCGGAATATGGTCGCCAGCCCTGGACCATCGCCGAGATGCTGCCAACCTCCGTTTCCGCCTCCAATCTCCCGGCATCGGAGATCTGGTTCTCCCTCATCGGGATCTGCCTGTTCTACACAGTGCTGCTCGTCATCGAGATGTACCTGATGTTCAAGTACGCACGTCTGGGCCCGAGCAGTCTGAAAACGGGCAAGTACCACTTCGAACAGAGCAAGGCTTAAGGAGAAGATCCCATGTTTGATTACGAAGTATTGCGTCTGGTCTGGTGGGTTCTGGTCGGCGTGCTGCTGATTGGCTTCGCCATCACCGACGGTTTCGATATGGGGGTCGGTGCCCTGCTGCCCTTCGTTGGCAAGAAGGATGTTGAGCGTCGGGTGATGCTCAACACCATGGGCCCGCACTGGGAAGGCAACCAGGTATGGCTGGTGACCGCCGGTGGTGCCCTGTTTGCGGCCTGGCCCATGGTCTATGCGGCAGCCTTCTCCGGCTTCTACATTGCCATGATCCTGACCCTGATGGCCCTCTTCCTGCGCCCGGTCGGCTTCAAGTACCGCTCCCTGCGGGAAGATGCCAAGTGGCGCAACAACTGGGACTGGGGGCTGTTCGTCGGTAGCGCCGTACCGCCCGTCATCTTCGGGGTCGCCTTCGGCAACCTGCTGCAGGGTGTACCGTTCAGTTTCAACCAGTTCCTGATGTTGACCTATCACGGCAACTTCTTCGGCCTGCTCAACCCGTTCGGCCTGCTGGCCGGTCTGGTGAGCCTGTGCATGATCATCACTCAGGGTGCCACCTGGCTGATGATGAAGACCGAAGGGGAAGTGCTGGCCCGTTCCAGCACCGCCGCCATGATCTTCTCCCTGCTGACCCTGGTGCTGTTCGCGCTGGCCGGTGTCTGGGTGAGCGGCATGGACGGTTATGTGGTCGTTGGTACCATGGCGACCGATGCCGTCACCAACCCGCTTCACAAGGAAGTGGTGGTGCAGGCCGGTGCCTGGATGAACAACTACAACCTCTATCCCTGGATGATCGCGGCGCCCGTGCTGGGTCTGGCGATGAGCCTGCTGACCGCGGGCGCGGCCAAGCTGGGTAAAGGTTGGCTGGCGTTCCTCTGCTCTTCCCTGGCTATCGCAGGCATCATTCTGACGGCGGGCTTCTCCATGTTCCCGTTCCTGATGCCGTCCAGCCTTGAGCCTTCCCAGAGTCTGACCATGTGGGATGCCACCGCTTCCTTCAACACCCTCAAGGTGATGACGGTCGTGGCAGTCATCTTCGTCCCGACTGTGCTGGCGTATACCCTCTGGACCTACATCAAGATGTTTGGCCGGGTGAGCAACAAGCACATCGAAGACAACCAACAATCGCTCTACTAAGAAGGTGCCCTGATATGTGGTATTTCACCTGGATCCTGGGTCTGTTGCTGGCCTGTGCCTTTGGCGTCATCAACGCGCTCTGGCTGGAGCACACTGAGAACATGGATCGCAAGATTGATGAAAACAAGTGATCGCCTCGCCCGGTTGGCGGCTCCCCTGGAGCGCCAACCCTGGCAAGGGGTGATGTTGGTGGCGGCGACCCTGCTCGCCGTCGCCATCTTGCAGGCTCCCAACCTGATTGCGGCCAACACCAGCGAGCACGGGCTCTTGCTCGCCCCCTGGCTGATGTGGGCGGTCAGTTGTGGCGTGATGCATGGCCTGGGGTTCCATCCCCGCAGCCTCGTCGGTCGGTTGCTGTTTTGCCCCTGGCTCGCTTTGCCCACGCTGTTGTATGGGCTCTGGCTAACCCAGGGATATTTCCTGTCGTAAAAAGGAAGGGAGGCAGAGCGTTATCTGCCTCCCTTCTGCTTTTACCGCGCCTGTCGGCGATGCCCTGTAGCCTCATGTCATCTTGCGGTTCATCTGGGCACGACCATCCCTTGGTCGTTGGCGAGACAAGTCGACCTTCCCCGGCACTTCATACTGGTTATCTCGTATTCGAAGGCGACTTCATTCCGCTGTGTTTTCCAATGCCAGTGACTTCTCTTGGCATGGATCTAGCCTGAAATATTTCCTGCCATAAAAAATAGTGGAGGATGGGATTTCCCTGTCTCCCCCTGCTTCTTTCCTATTCAGCCCTGCGCTATGATAGCCCCCCATCTGACTGTCGAATGGATCACAGATTTTTATGGGGGAAGTCTCTGAGTTTCCGGTGCGTGTCTACTACGAGGACACGGACGCTGGAGGCATCGTCTACAACGCCAATTATCTCAAGTTCATGGAGCGGGCCCGTACCGAATTCCTGCGTGCCGGCGGCATCGAGCAGGACGTCCTGCTGCAGGCCGGGCTTGCCTTCGTGGTGAGTCGGACCGAGATCGATTTTCGCGCCGCAGCCCGCTTCAATGAACTACTGACCGTATTGACGCAAGTGACTGAAGTGAAACGCGCATCCATGCGTTTTTCACAACGGATCCTGGCGGCTGATGGACGACTGATCACCCAGGCCATGGTACAGATAGCCTGTGTCAGTCATCCGCAAATGAAACCTGTCGCAATACCTGAAAATATCAAGGGAGTGCTGTTAAGTGCACGCTGAAATTTCGTTTATTGGCCTGTTCTGGCAAGCCAGTCTGTTGGTCAAACTGGTCATGATGACCCTGATGGGCATGTCGGTCGTCTCCTGGGCGCTGATCATCCAGCGTTCCAAGGCCATCAAGGCGGCCAATCAGGCCTCCGAGCAGTTTGAGGACAGATTCTGGTCCGGGGTCGATCTCAACCGTCTCTATCAGGAGTCCTCCTCCCGCCGCGATGACATCGAAGGCATGGAAGACATCTTCTACTCCGGCTTCAAGGAGTATGCCCGTCTGCTCAAGGCCGGTGCCCGTGGCCAGGATGCGGTGATGGACGGTACCTATCGTGCCATGCGGGTCTCTTTGTCCCGCGCGGTGGACGATCTGGAGTCCAACCTGCCGGTACTGGCGACCATCGGCTCCATCAGCCCCTACATCGGTCTGTTCGGTACCGTCTGGGGGATCATGAACGCCTTTATCGCCCTGGGTCAGGTTCAGCAGGCCACCCTGCAGATGGTCGCACCGGGCATCGCGGAGGCATTGATCGCCACCGCCATGGGTCTGTTTGCGGCCATCCCGGCGGTCATCTTCTACAACCGCTTCACCAACAAGGTGGAACGACTGGAAAACGCCTACGCCAACTTCATGGACGAGTTCACGACTATCCTGAACCGCCAAATTGCACAGCAGGGTGAGAAGTAAATGCAAACCTATCAGCGGATCCGACGCAAGAAGGTCGCCGAGATCAACGTGGTGCCCTACATCGACGTCATGCTGGTGTTGCTCATCATCTTCATGGCGGTGACGCCGGTGATCACCCAGGGGGTCAAGGTTGACTTGCCCCAGGCGGAATCCGAGCAGTTGCCCGAGGATGCCAAGCCCCCCTTCATCGTCAGCGTGAACACCGAAGGGGAGTACGTCATCAAGGCGGGTGAAGCGGACGACGAGCCGGTGCCGAGCGGCACGCCCGAGGCGATGCAGCAATACATCACCGAGAAGGCCATGGGGTATCTCGCGATCAACCAGAACGCCCCCGTGGTGGTGGCCGGTGACAAGTCCGTGCGCTACGAAGAGGTGATCCTGTTGATGGTCGCCCTCAAGAAAGCCGGTGTGCCTCAGGTTGGCCTGATGACGGATCCGGTGAACTGACGGAGATGGATGTGAAGCGTGGTATTTCCGGTTATCTCGTCGCGTCGCTGCTGCTGCATCTGATCATCGGCATCATACTGCTGGTCGGTATCGACTTCAGCAAGCCCAAGCGCCCCGAGTCAAAGGGACAGATCGTCAACGCGGTGATGCTGGACAGCGACTTCCTGGAACAACAGGCACAGCAGATCCAGCAGCAGAAGCAGGCACAGCCCAAAGCGGTCCAGCAGCAAAAGGAAAAGGACAAGGAAGACGCCGATCAGGCCAAACGCGAGTTGGCGCAGGAGCAAGAGCGTCTGCGCATCGCCGAGACCAAGCGCAAGGAAGCCGAAGAGGCGACCCGCAAGGCCGAGATCGAGAAGCAGAAGAAGGTCGCCGAGCAGAAGCAGGCGGAAGAGAAGGCTCAAAAGGCCGAGGAAGCCCGCAAGCAGGCGGCCGACAAGGCCAAGGCGGAAGCCAAGCGTCAGGAAGAAGAGCTGGCCAAGGCGCTGGCGCTGAAGAAAAAGAAAGAAGAACTGGAGAAGAAGCAGGCCGACGAGAAAGCCAAGGCGGACGCGGCCAAGAAGGCGGAGGCCGACAAGAAGGCCAAGGCCGAGGCAGAGAAGAAAGCCAAGGCGGAGGCCGACAAGAAAGCCGCAGATGAAGCCGCCAAGAAGGCAAAAGCTGACGCAGAGAAGAAGGCGAAGGCAGAAGCCGACAAGAAGGCCAAGATAGAGGCTGAGCGCAAGCGCAAGGCGGCGGAAGAAGCCAAGTTGCAAAAAGAGATGGAAGCCATGATGGAGCAGCAACTGGCCGCTGAGGCCAATGCGCGCAGTCAGGCTGCATCTGCTGCCGCCAAGGGGGAAGTGGACAAGTACGCCGCGCTCATCAAGGCCACGGTGGAGCGCTACATGATCCTGGATCCCACCATGCGGGGCAAAACCTGTACTATCGGTGTCAAATTGGCCAGTACCGGTTTCGTCATCTCGGTGGACAATGGTCAGGGTGACCCGGCTGTCTGCCGCTCCGGCAAGGCGGCGGTGCTGAAGGCGAATCAACTGCCAGTGCCGAAGGATCCTGCGGCGTTCGAGATGTTGAAGGAGTTTAACCTCAAGTTAGAACCAAGCATCTAAGCGTGATACAACTGAGTAACAGATTGTGATTGGCAGCTTCTGCTGATAAAGGATTTTCACCTCTCATTTTTTTGGAACAGAGTATTTAAGCCATGATAAGAAAAGTGTTTTTTGCTTTGGTTGGCTGCCTTCTGCTGGGCCAGAGCGCTCAGGCGGCCCTGGACATCGTCATCACCGGCGGTATCGACAGCGCACGTCCCATCGCCATCGCTCCCTTCAAGTGGGAAGGTAATGGTCAACTGCCCCAGGACATCGCCGAGGTGGTGTCCAACGACCTGATGCGCAGCGGCAAGTTCAAGCCCCTGGCCCGTGGCCAGATGCCGCAGACCCCGAGCACCAGCGGCGAGATCAACTTCGCACCCTGGGCCTCCCAGGGAGTGGAGGCCGTGGTGGTGGGTACTGTCTCTGCGGTGGGGGATGGCTCCTACAAGATCAACTTCGAGCTGGTCGACGTGCTGAAGGGCCAGCTGGCCAAGACCCAGGGCGGAGAGGCCAACGGCTATATCCTGGATAGCCGCATGGCGACCATCCCGGGTGCCCAGATGCGTCAATTCGCCCATCGCATCTCCGACATCGTCTATGAGCGTCTGACCGGTGAACGTGGCGCCTTCCTGACCCGTCTGGCCTATGTGTCGGTGGAGCAGGGCACCCAGTTCCCGTACCAGTTGCGGATCTCCGATTACGATGGCTACAACGAGAAGACTCTGCTGCGCTCCCGCGAGCCGCTGATGTCTCCGGCCTGGTCACCGGATGGCAGCAAGCTGGCCTATGTCAGCTTCGAGAACCAGAAGTCCGAGATCTATGTGCAGGATATCTACAGCCAGCAGCGCAGCCTGATCACCAGTTTCCGCGGCATCAACGGGGCTCCTGAGTGGTCTCCGGATGGTCGTCGATTGGCTATCGTTTTGTCCAAAGATGGTCAGCCGGATATCTATGTTGTTGATGTTGCTAGCAAGCAACTCACTCGAGTCACAAATAACCGTACCATCGACACCGAACCCTCCTGGATGCCGGATGGTCAAACTTTGCTGTTCACCTCTGAACGTGGTGGCAAACCCCAGATTTATAGCGTAAATTTGGCGACTGGTGTCACTCGCCGGATGACCTGGGAAGGAGATTCCAACCAAGGTGCATCCATCACCCCGGACGGCAAGTCCATGGTGATGGTGACCCGGGTTCAGGGACAATATCGCATCGCTCGCCAGGATATGGAAAATGGAGCCATGTTGGTGTTGACCCAGAGTGCTCTGGATGAGTCGCCAAGTGTGGCTCCCAATGGCAGCATGATCATTTATGCCACCATCTATCAAGGTCGCAAGAGTCTGGCTTTGGTGTCGACCGACGGTCGCTTCAAGGCAGTGCTTCCGACCAATAGCGGTGAAATTCGTGCACCAGCTTGGTCGCCCTTCTTGAATTGATAAAAAAATCGATTGTTTTTTGTTTTGTTATAAAGGTTTAAGGAAATAGCATGCAACTCAATAAACTGCTCAAGGGTCTGGCCATCGCACTGCCACTGTTCACCCTGGCTGCCTGTAGTTCTTCCTCTGACTCCGACGCCGCTGGTGCCGAGTCTGGCATGACCGACGGCATGGGCGGTGTACAAACCGGTGGCGCCAACGGCATGTTGTCCCCGGAAGAACAGATGCGTCAAAAGTTCGAAGCGCTGCAGCGCGACAACGTGATCTACTTCCCGTATGACGGTTACGACATTCAGGGTCAGTACGCCGACCTGCTGGATGCCCACGCCAGCTACCTGCGTGAGCGCCCGAGCGTCAAGGTTCTGATCGAAGGCCACGCCGATGAGCGCGGCACGCCGGAATACAACATCGCCCTGGGCGAGCGTCGTGCCAAGGCTGTTGCCAAGTACATGCAAACCCTGGGTGTTCAGGCCGAGCAGCTCTCCATCGTCAGCTATGGCGAAGAGAAGCCGCTGGATCTGTCCCACACCGAAGAAGCCTTTGCCAAAAACCGCCGCGCGGTCCTGGTTTACTAAGGTTTGAAGTGAACAAAATTCGTGTATAAGCTAACGGCCATCTTGATGGCCGTTTTATTTACATCGAATGTGCCGATTTGATCCGAATGAAATTTATGTATCAGCAAGCGACTGCCGTGATGGCCGCTCTGCTTGCACCCAACGCTAAGGTTTGATCCGAATGAAATCTGTGTACAAGCTAACGCCGATCGTGTTGACCATGCTGGTCGCATTGAACGCCCAGGCGGCCGCGCCGGTGAGCGATCTCAGCGGTGACAGTGGCAGCAGTGTCGCGCTCAGCGGCAACAATGGTGCCATCGTGCCAACAGGCAGTCTGGAAGACAGGGTTGCCTTGCTGGAGCGAACCCTCAACGCCCGCCTGCGTCTGCAGGCCGATCTGCAGCAACAGGTGGATTCCCTGCAAGGGGAGGTTTCCGAGCTGCGTGGTCAGCTGGAACAGCAAACCTACCAGATGGAACAGTCCCAGGAGCGCCAGCGTCAGCTCTATCAGGAGCTCGACAAGGTAGCAAACAGCCAGCCAGCCGCCACACCAGCGGCACCGGCAGCCGCTGCCACACCCGCCGCCGCAGCCAACTACTCGACCAATCAGAGCGAGAACCAGGCCTATGACGCCGCGGTGAACATGGTGCTCAAGGAGAAGAACTACGACAAGGCCATTCCCGCCTTCGAGGGCTTCATCAAGCAGTTCCCGAACTCCAGCTATGTACCCAATGCCCATTACTGGCTTGGCCAGCTGATGTTCAACAAGGGGGACAGAACCGGCGCCGCCGCCCAGTTCACCACGGTCGCGACCAAGTACAGCAAGTCACCCAAGCGGGCCGATGCCTTGCTCAAGCTCGGCATGCTGGCGCAGCTCGATGGCAAGAAGGCGGAAGCCAAAAACTTCTATGAGCAGGTGATCAAGGGATATCCGAACACCTCGCCGGCCCAGCTTGCCAAGCAGAGTCTGAGCAAGCTGTAACATTGCCGTAGGTCACTGTTTTCGTAACACTCTTGTAAACAGTGCCCGGCTTTGTATGCACAGTGAGCAAACAGATTTAATTTGAGAATTTTCTATTGCGCCAGGATGATAAATCCGTAATATAGGCCGCCGTCAGAGCCGGTGCAGCAGTGCACTCGAATCTGGTCGTGGTGAGGGTCGTTAGCTCAGTCGGTAGAGCAGTTGACTTTTAATCAATTGGTCGCTGGTTCGAATCCAGCACGACCCACCATTTCTTCACTTCAAGGTGAAGACAGTATTCCCAGGTCGTTTAGCTCAGCTGGGAGAGCACCTCCCTTACAAGGAGGGGGTCACTGGTTCGAGCCCAGTAACGACCACCATGTTTTGCACTGCCCGCCACATGCGGTTGGTGACAGGTTCAAGATGGGTCGTTAGCTCAGTCGGTAGAGCAGTTGACTCTTAATCAATTGGTCGTAGGTTCGATCCCTACACGACCCACCATCTTGACCACCGAGTTCCCAGGTCGTTTAGCTCAGCTGGGAGAGCACCTCCCTTACAAGGAGGGGGTCACTGGTTCGAGCCCAGTAACGACCACCATGCTTTAAAAATGATTACGATGGGTCGTTAGCTCAGTCGGTAGAGCAGTTGACTTTTAATCAATTGGTCGCTGGTTCGAATCCAGCACGACCCACCATCATTTCACTGTTTCCCAGGTCGTTTAGCTCAGCTGGGAGAGCACCTCCCTTACAAGGAGGGGGTCACTGGTTCGAGCCCAGTAACGACCACCATGCTTTAAAAATGATT
>NZ_JBSTYK010000019.1:0-74203 GCF_054052485.1 Aeromonas intestinalis | reverse complement strand
CACGCCGGGGGTCGCGGGTTCGAGTCCCGTCCGCTCCGCCACTAACAAGAAGCCCAGTCTAACGACTGGGCTTTTTTTCGTTTCTGCGTTTTCGATTTTATGCTCACCCGGGCGAGCCTTCTCGCCCTGCCTGGCAAACTTCCATACCTTGCATATCTCACTGCAGAGGGCTGATTTCGACCCAGAGTAGAACACACAGGGCGAGTGGTGAGGCATCGGGCTGATCGTGGGCACTCGCGCTCTCAGACGCTTCAGGTACCTCGTTCATGTTTCTGGAGGCCAGGGGTTACCCCGATCAGGGAAAGCGGCTGGAAAGGGGCTGGCACTCATATGATTGGCTCTGGTCGTTGCTCAGCCGAGCAAAGGGTATGAAGCGGGGGGAGGAATCCTTTCCAGGAATATCTTAAAAAGAAAAGGGGACGGCAGCTGCCGTCCCCTCAAGTCATCTCGTCCAGTCCCTGAACTGCCATGCTCCCTGCAATCCTTGACTCTATCCTTTCCTTTGGAATTTCCCCTTCCCATTCCGTTGGGGTGTCCTGTGGCCATCCTAGCCTGGCAATCGCTCCTGATTGCTTCACCCTCTCCATCCTGGAGGTGTCCATTACCGCATCCAGCGGTGTTCCATGCGTCTTCCTGACAGATAATCATCCTGATTATCTCGCTTCGTCCTGAAGCCGTTCCTGTCGCCTCCGGCGAGTGTCCTGTCATCCTGAAGAGCTGCTGTCCTGCTGCTCTGCCTCATCCCGAGGTGTCCAACACCGCATCCTGCGGCTGTCCTGTCATTCCTTGTGATAACCGTCCGGGTTATCGGCCTCATCCTGAGGTGTCCTGCCACATCCTGCGGCTTGTCCTATTTATGCGCTGTTTCTGCATCCTGCCGAGTCAGCGCCGTCCTTGTGAGACCCATATTAAGGTAACCACGGGGGGGAACAAGGCATGAAACCCCTTCAAGCTGGGCATTCTGCCGGATGTTTTTTAGACTGAAGATAGAAATTATCATTAATATCAGATGGTTATTTTGTTTCCATGGAAAGCATCATGTACTCGGGATGGCTTCGCGTACGGCTCAACACTGTGGGGTCTTACAGGGGGAATGGCGGATCTCTCACAAGGAGAAATTGGCAGGAAAACGATGGTACAAGAGATTCAATGAGGGGTGTAAACGTTCAAATTTTATTGAATGAATATGCTGATAAATCAACCAAAAGCCGGGAGAGATCCCGGCTTTTGGTGTTTGACGATGCTATCCGATCAGCTGACCCGGGTGGTGGGAGCAGGATATGCCTTGCGCAGTGACTCGGGCGCCAGCACTTCCAGGTTGCCGCTCATGTTGTTCAGCCAGGAGCGGAACTCGGGGGTGTCCTGCACCTCGGTCTCCACTACCACGCTGCGTTTGTCGTAGCGGGTCATGCGCGGGTTGTGTCCCGGGATCTGGCCATCGATCAGGGTCGGGCAGTTGGCATCGATGCGGCCGACGAAGCGGATGGGGCCGCTGACGTCCTGGTAGCCCTGGTCGCGGATCAGCTTCTGGATGTTGAACTCCTTGGGCTGGGTCGCGCTGAAGTTGGTCAGCTCCACGTTCTTGATGTGATCGAACGGGATGCCGTAGACCTTGGGATCCAGCTCGGACAGGGTGCAGAGCAGCACGGGGCCATCGGCCTGATTCAGGATGCCGAGCGGGTTGATGCGGTCATAGCAGAGCCACACGGTGCGCTCCTTGATGACGCGCTGGATCTCGGCGCTGAACTTGCGGCCACGCCACAGGGCGTCGCGGATCAGGGTGCTGCGACGGATCTCCGGGTTGCCGGCGAAGGGGCGCGGAGACTGATGCACGCTCTCGAGCCAGCGCTCAGCCAGTTCGCTCTGACTGTCGCGGATCACCTGGCCAGCCTTGTCGACCAGGGGGTTCAATTCGGTCAGCACGCTCGCTGGCAGCAGCTGGCTCGCCTGGTCGCTCCAGGTTTTCAGGGCCACCGCAAGGGAGAGCGGCATGATATTGGCGAAGTCGTTCAGACCGTGGCGCTCGAAGCACCAGCCATGGGGTTTGCTGCGTTCATCGGAGGTGAGGTCGAACAGTCCCATGCCGGACATTTCTTCCAGGTCCCGTTGCACGGTACGCAGACTGACGTGTATGCCTTCCTCTTCCAGTTTTACCTGAAGTTGGCTGGCGGTCAGCTTGTAAGGGCGGTGCGGGATGCAACGCGCCAAGGTCAGTTGTCGTAACAGCTTCTTACTCATGGTGCTTG
Organism: Aeromonas intestinalis; assembly: GCF_054052485.1. NCBI lineage: Bacteria > Pseudomonadati > Pseudomonadota > Gammaproteobacteria > Aeromonadales > Aeromonadaceae > Aeromonas > Aeromonas intestinalis. The sequence goes on along the minus strand of NZ_JBSTYK010000019.1, from coordinate 71,957 downwards.
CCTTCACTGGTTTAGCGTTGAGTTTATCCTAGCCAGCACTTGCGACAATATATGTCGCAAGTTTTGCTGCGACAACTGTCGCCATTTTCATACATGCGTGGCTAACTTATTGATGGAGATAATAAAATACGCCAATGAAGGCTCCTTATGAAGCCTTTTTTGGTTGAAAAAATGACAGTGGCGACAGCGGATTATCCGTGATTGGGATGGGATATGAGGCTTGCAGGGACGGGATCGTCAGGGCGCAGTGGTCGGGGAGAGGCTGGAAATGGAGGGTGAAAGCCGTGCTCTCACCCTCCTGCTGCGGGGATCAGACCAGCCAGGACCAGGGGGACTTGGTCATGGCGGCACCGACCATGTAGCCAAACACGGCGAGGGCGGCGATGCCGGCTACCAGCTTCTGGCTACGGGCGGGACGCTTGAGGGCCATGACGCCAAGGCCGATGTAGAGCACCAGGGCGACGAGCTTGGCCATCAGCCAGGGCTGCTGGCCCGGGCTCATCTGCAGGGTCACGGCCAGCAGCACGCCAAGTACCAGCAGCAGGGTGTCGTTGAGGTGGGGCAGGATCTTCAGCCACTTCTGTTGCAGACGGGCGCTGCCACCCAGGGCCAGCAGCCAGCGATAGAGGAACAGCAGCACGCTGACCAGCGCCAGTGTCATGTGCAGGTGTTTGAGCAGGGGGTAATAGGCAATCATATTGCTTCCTTGTCGTTGTCGTGCAGACCGCTGTTCCAGTTGTGGGCGTGGGTACGCTCCTGTCCCTCCTGATCGTCTTGCAGCAGATCGGAGAGGATCTCCCGGTATTGCAGGCTCTTGTTGATATAGGTGTGTTCGTCATCCAGATAGTTGACCTGCTCGCGCAGCAGGCGGTTGTCATACCGCTTGAACATCTGGCCGGCGCGCCAGGCCTGGTTGGCCCTGAAACCGAGCTGGGTGAGGGCCTCGACCCCCAGATCCACCGCCGATCCCAGGGTTTCCCGGTGCACGCTCTCGACCCCGAGGCGCAGGATCTCGTGGGCCGTCGGTCTGTCCTGGGCACGCGCCAGTATCTTAAGGTGCGGGAAGTGTTTCTTCACCATCTCGATCACCGTGAGGGAGGTGGCGGGATCATTGATGGAGAGCACCAGCAGCTTGGCCTTGTGGGCCCCTGCGGCATGCAGCAGATCGAGTCGACTGGCATCCCCATAAAACACCTGGTAACCGTACTTTCGTAGCATCTCTATCTGGCTGGCGTCCTGTTCAAGGATGGTCGTACCAATGCCATGGCCGTGCAGCAGACGACCCACTATCTGACCGAAACGGCCGAAGCCGGCGATGATGACGGGATGCTCCACCAGCTCGGGTTGCTCGTGCTTGGGCAGATCCTCCCGGTTGCGGTAATCGAACCAGGGTTGGATCACCCTGTCGTTGAGGATCAAGAGCAGCGGGGTCAGCGCCATGGAGAGGGCCACCACCAGGGTCAGCAAGGAGATGGTGCTGCCCGGCAGCACCTTGTTCTGGGCGGCGAAGGAGAACAGCACGAAGGCGAACTCCCCCCCCTGAGCCAGCGCCAGGGCGAAGGTCCAGCGCTGGCTGGGGGAGACCCGCAGGATCAGGGCCAGCACCATCAGTACCAGCCACTTCAAGACCATCAGGCCGACCACCAGGGTCGGGATCAGCAGGGGATGCTGGGCGAACAGGCTGAAATCGATGCCGGCCCCCACCGACATGAAGAAGAGCCCGAGCAACAGCCCCTTGAACGGCTCGATGTCCGCTTCCAGCTCGTGGCGATACTCGCTGTCCGCCAGCACCACGCCGGCCAGGAAGGAGCCGAGGGCGGGGGAGAGGCCCACCGACTCCATCAGCACGGCGATGGCAATGACCAGCAGCAGGGCGGCGGCGACGAAGATCTCCCGCATGTGGGACTGGGCGATGGCACGGAACACCGGTCGCATCAGGTAATGGCCGCCGAGCACTATGCCGGCGATGGCGGCCACCACCAGCAGGCCGTGCTGCCAGCCCGCGAGATCGGAGTTGCCGTTGCTGACCACGGGGGCGATGGCCAGCAGGGGCAGCACCGCCAGGATGGGGATCACGGCGATGTCCTGGAACAGCAGCACGGCGAAGGCGGATCGGCCGCTCTCGCTCTGCATCAGTTTGCGCTCCTGCAGGCTCTGCAAGACGATGGCGGTGGAGGAGAGCGCCAGGATGAGGCCGATGGCCAGCCCCTGTTGCCAGGGCAGCCCGATGAGGGTGGCGACTCCGGTCAGGGCCGCCGTGGTGAGCAATACCTGCAGGCCGCCGGTGCCGAGGATGGGGCCCTTCAGTTGCCACAAGAGGGCGGGGCGCAGCTCCAGGCCGACCAGGAACAGCATCAGCACCACCCCGAACTCGGCGAAGTGCATCACGTCTTTCTGTTCTCCCACCAGGCCCAGCAGGAAGGGGCCTATGATGATGCCGGCCAGCAGGTAACCGAGCACGGAGCCCAGCCCCCAGCGCTTGGCGAGGGGGACCGCAATTACCGCGGCACAGAGATAGATCAGGGCATCGAGCAGAATTCCGTGTCCCATCACAGCACCTCCAGCAGATCGCGCAGATAGGGGCTTGCACCCAGCTGGGCCGGGGTCAGCTGCTCATCGCGCAGGGCGCAGATCAACTGACGATAATCCTGGCCGCAGCGGCGCAGGGCCTCGGGATCCTTCAGCTTGTGGAAGGAGTGCAACACGAAGGGGGGCAGCCAGGCCATGCCGCACAACTGGGCCGTCTGCTGGAAGGGCAACAGGAAGTCGAGCAGGGGCCGCTGGTTGTAACCCGCGCTGCAATAAGACTCGGGCGCTCCTCCGGTGGTGATGGCGGAGAGCCACTGCTTGCCCGCCAGGGCATGGGCTTCCGGGCCGTAGGCATAGCCATACTCCAGCACCAGATCCATCCACTCCTTCATGATGGCGGGGCAGGAGTACCAGTAGAAGGGGTGCTGGAAGACGATGAGATCGTGCTCCGCCAGCAACGCCTGCTCGCGCTTCACGTCGATATACATGTCCGGGTACTGTTGGTAGAGGTCGTGCAGGGTGACCCCTTCCAGGCCGTCGATGGCCTGCAAAAGTTGCCGGTTGGCCCGGGAGCTCTGCAGCGCCGGGTGTGAAAAGATAACCAGAATGCGTTTCATGGGGTCATAACCTGAGCGGGATTCGTGTCTGCGAATAAGATGCATCGAGTGGCGACGTTAGCAAGAAGCGTCCCGAGTCACCAGTGGCGGGCGCGAAGGCCGTGGTAGTCCGCGTCTCTTTTGGCACTGCCTAATCAGGGGAAGTGTGCCACGGCCCCCGAGCTATCTCACCCTCTTTTGATCTCCCTCAGGTGGCAGGCTTGACCCTCCCCCAGGGCCCGGGGTTACCATAGGCCTCCTTTGATTGCTGAGTCATCTCATGGTTTTGACCCGTCGCCAACTCGCTCACGCCCGTCGCTGGCTCCCCCTGTGGAGTCTGCTGCTGGTGTTGATGTCGTTTGGCAGCCGGGCGGCGACCGACCTCTGTACCCTGACGCCCCACTGCAGCCAGAGCGAGCGCACCCTGGAGAAAGCCATGCCCTGTGGCAGCTTCACCTCGGCCCTCGCCATGACGGTGCTGACCGGCGACAGCCTGACGGTGGCCATGCTGGAGCCTGACTCCCCGGATTTCCTCTCCCCCTCTCTCTATGTGCCGGACGCCCCCAGGGCGCGGCTGGAGCGTCCCCCCCGCACCCTCGGTTGAGTCGATTTGTCCCCTGTTCATTGGGTATTTCTTCTTATCTGAGGTGAGTTATGTACAAGTCCCTGCTACTGGCCCTGCTGGCCGGTACCGTCAGTTTCTCTGCCCTGGCAACGGAGCAGATGACAGTCTACAAATCCAAGTACTGCGGCTGCTGCAAGAGCTGGGTCAAGCACATGGAAGAGAACGGCTTTGAGGTCAAGGTCGTGGAAACCGAGCAGCTGGATCCCGTCAAGCAGCAGCATGGCATCACCCCGCAGTTGGCCTCCTGCCACACCGGGGTGGTGAATGGCTATGTGGTCGAGGGGCATGTGCCCGCCGCCGACGTGCAGAAGATGCTCAAGGAGAAACCGGCGATCCGCGGCCTGACCATTCCGGGTATGCCCCAGAGTGCGCCGGGCATGGATATCCCCGGTCAGCCCTACCAGGTGCTGAGCATCAGCGAGGAGGGCGCGACCAAGGTCTGGTCGAGCTATCCCGGCTGACGAACACTGGTCATGAGCCGGCACTACTCCATCATGTGAGGCACACCTGAGCGAACCCGTGTCGCTCATGGCCAGAGAAGGAGGGTCACCATCGCGAGAGGGTGACCCTTTTTCGTTGTTTTGGGGGGAATAAAGGGGGATCACTTGCAACCCGGGGCGACAAGGGGCAGATTGATCGCCAAATTATTCCTACAGGATCCGGGCTGCCGCCTGTGCGGTGCCCATGCCAGCCTATGGGCCTCACGCCGTGGCGCCTGGCCCGGGTTTCACCCATCCTGTCCGTGCGCAAAGGATGCGAGATGTTCAACGTTTCCCGAGGGTTGCTGCTGCTGGCTTGCCTGGCCGCCGCCCCCTTTACCCATGCCAATGAAGAGTCCGCCATGCCCGATTCCACCGTTCAGTCCGCCCCTCTCCCGCCCGTGGCTGCCAAGCATCCCCACTCACTGAAGAAACACGGGGAGGAGCGGATCGACAACTACTACTGGCTGCGGGACGACGAACGCCAGAAGCCCGAGGTGCTGGATTACCTCAAGGCCGAGAACGCCTATACGGAGGCGGTGCTCAAGCCGACCCTGCCCCTGCGTGAGAAACTCTACAAGGAGATGGTCGCCCGCATTCCCCAGCAGGACGAGTCGGTGCCCTATGTGAAGAACGGCTACCGCTACCAGACCCGCTACGAGCCGGGCAAGGAGTACGGCATCTATTCCCGCACGCCGGTAGGAGAGAAAGGGCAGCCTGAACCCAAAGCCAGTTTGCTGCTGGACAGCAACCTGCGGGCCGAGGGGCACGAGTTCTATGCCCTGGGCGCGCTGGAGGTGAGCCGCAACAACCGCTGGCTGGCGGTGGCGGAAGATTTCCTCTCCCGTCGTCAGTACCAGGTGCAGTTCCTGGATCTGGAGAGCGGCCAGTGGGCGACGGACAAACTTGAGAACACCTCCGGCAACCTGGTGTGGGCCAACGACAGCAAGACGGTGTTCTATGTGCGCAAGCACCCCCAGACCCTGCTGCCCTATCAGGTCTATCGCCACGAGCTCGGCACGGATCCTGCCAAGGATCAGCTGGTGTACGAGGAGAAGGACGACAGCTTCTACGTCAGCCTCTATGCCACCACCTCGGAAGACTTCATCGTCATCGCGCTTTCAAGCACTACCACCGGGGAGGCGCGCCTCATCGACGCCAACACCCCGAGCCAGAAGCCGCGCCTGTTCCTGCCGCGCCAGGTGGATCATGAGTACAGCCTGGATCACTACCGTGGCCGCTTCTACGTGCGCTCCAACAAGGACGGCAAGAACTTCGGCCTCTACGAGACCAAGGAGAGCCCGGTGGATCGCTGGAAGGCGGTGATCGCCCCGAACCAGGACGTGCTGCTGGAGAGCTATGCCCTGTTCAAGGACTGGCTGGTGCTGGAAGAGCGCAGCCAGGGGCTGACCCGGCTGCGCCAGGTGAACTGGCAGAGCGGCGAGCAGAAGGAGATCGCCTTCGATGATCCGGCCTATGTCACCTGGCTTGGCTACAACCCCGAGCCCGACACCAGCGCCCTGCGCTACGGCTACTCCTCCATGACCACGCCGTCCTCGACCTATGAGCTCAACCTCGACAGCGGCAAGCGCACCCTGCTCAAGCAGCAGGCGGTGGCGGGCTTCAAGGCCGAGAAATATGCCAGCGAGCGGCTCTGGATCGACGCCCGTGACGGGGTCAAGGTGCCGGTCTCCCTGGTCTATCGCAAGGATCTGTTCAAGAAGAATGGCCACAATCCGCTGCTGGTCTACGGCTATGGTTCCTACGGCGCCAGCATGGATCCGGACTTCAGCACCGCCCGTCTGAGCCTGCTGGACAGAGGCTTCGTCTACGCCATCGCCCATATTCGGGGGGGCGAGGAGCTGGGCCGCGGCTGGTATGAAGACGGCAAGCTGCTCAAGAAGCAGAACAGCTTCCACGACTTCATCGACGTGACCCAGGCCCTGGTGGCCCAGGGTTACGGGGCCAGGGATCAGGTCTATGCCATGGGAGGCAGCGCCGGCGGCCTGCTGATGGGGGCCGTCATCAACCAGGCGCCCGAGCTCTATCGCGGCGTGGTGGCCCAGGTGCCCTTCGTGGACGTGGTGACCACCATGCTGGACGAGTCCATTCCCCTCACCACCGGCGAGTACGACGAGTGGGGCAACCCGAACCAGAAGCGCTACTACGACTACATGCTGGCCTACAGCCCCTACGATCAGGTCAAGGCCCAGGCCTACCCGAACCTGCTGGTCACCACCGGCCTGCACGACTCCCAGGTGCAGTACTGGGAGCCAGCCAAGTGGGTCGCCAAATTGCGGGAGCTGAAGACGGACGACAACCTGCTGCTGCTCAGCACCGACATGGACGCCGGTCACGGCGGCAAATCGGGCCGCTTCAAGGCTTATGAAGACATTGCACTGGAGTTCGCGTTTATTCTGGATCTGGCCAAGTCCAAAGCATAAACCTCTGGGCGTGACCCTCCGACGATCCCGGCCCGGCCGCCAGCGACCCTGGTGAGCCGGGCCTTGTCATCTGGGGCCCGACTGCGCGGAAAGGTCCCACATGGGGCGTGGGACCGATCCGGGCGGGGATGATGCGCGGATGTTAACGTGACGGGGTGGGGAGCCCGTTGGCGGCAACCCGGTTGCGATATGATGTTCTGCTGCAAAGATCACGCTAAACGTTGTTTTTATTCCGTCATTTCATTCATGGCCAGCATAACTGACTTGCCTCTCGCCCCTTGTCCTGAAAGGGCTGCAAAGGAATCTTCTTTCCGCCACCGACCTCCCGGCTCACCGACAGCGTGAATGGATCCCTCAGCAAAAAATTGATGATCCGCTTCAAATTTCTCGCTATTTTAATCCGCCATTTTGCTGTTTTGTTTGATTAATGTTGGCGCCCTGTGCTTAATCGAGTGGTTACAACTTTTGATCCGACCCTCTTCTGGTCGAATCACCCTCGATCGGCATGATGCTGATTATCTCACCACAGGACGATGGTGGCTTTGGGAAGGGCATCCGTTTTCGCCCGACCCCTTCCTCGTATGAGGTCATATAGACAGGCCCGGCCTTGATGCGGGCCTGACTCATATTCACCCGGGAATCGGGTGAGATAAATCGATGAAAAGGAAGAACAACATGAAAGGATTATCCTTGGCGTGCGCCTTGTCTGCTGCCCTGGTCGGGGCCTCATTCGGTGGCCAGGTACAGGCCGCCGAGCGGTTCGTGACCATAGGCACCGGCGGTCAGACCGGTGTCTACTATGTGGCGGGTCAGTCCATCTGCCGCTTCCTCAATCGTGGCGCCGCCGATCACCAGATCAAGTGCAACGCGCCGGCCAGTGGCGGTGGCGTGGCCAACGTCAACGGCATCCGCAGCGGTGAGTTCAACTTCGGCATCATGCAGTCCGACCACCAGTACAAGGCGATGAAGGGACTGGCACCCTTCCAGGCCGAAGGTGCCATGGAGGACATTCGCGCCGTCTTCTCCCTGCAGAGCGAAGTCTTCACCATCCTGGCCCGTCAGGATGCCAAGATCACCGGTTTCGACGATCTGAAGGGCAAGCGCGTCAACATCGGCAACCCGGGCTCCGGCCAGCGGGATACCTTCGAAGAGATCATGGCGGTGAAGGGCTGGGACAAGTCCGCCTTCAGCCTGGTCTCCGAGCTGAAACCGGCGGAGCAGGCTTCCGCCCTGGGTGACAACAACATTGATGCCATGAGCTACTTCGTGGGCCACCCGAACGGTGCCATCCAGGAAGCCTCCACCACCACGGCCACCGTGCTGGTACCGGTGACCGGCCCGGAGATCGACAAGCTGCTGGCGGAGAAGAGCTACTACACCAAGGCCGAGATCCCCGGTGGCCTCTACAAGGGCAGTCCGAACCCGACCCCGTCCATCGGTGGCAAGGCGGTGCTCTCCACCAGCGCCAAGGCGGATCCGGAAGTGGTCTATCAGCTGGTGAAGTCGGTGTTCGACAACTTGGATCGCTTCAAGCGCCTGCACCCGGCCTTCGCCGATCTGAAGGAAGCCGACATGATCAAGGTGGGCCTCTCCGCTCCCCTGCATGAGGGCGCCGCGCGCTACTACAAGGAGCGTGGCTGGCTGTAACGGCCCGGTGTCTCATCCCCAGACTCGCCCCGCCCGGGGCGAGTCTTGCTTATAAGCGGTAGCAACAGAGTCACACTATGCAACAAGCACAACAACAAGAGGCGCTGTCGGCCGAAGAGCTGATCGCCCAGGATGTGGGAGCCCGCCTGCCGATCGGTGCCATGGGCGCCACCATCGCCGGCCTCGCGCTGCTCTGGTCCCTGTTCCAGCTGTGGATCGCCTCCCCCTTGCCCTTTACCCTGGGCTTCGGTGTGTTCAACGACACCGAGACCCGTTCCATCCATCTGGCCTTCGCCATCCTGCTCGCCTATCTGGTCTTCCCGGCCCTGCGCACGTCGCCGCGAGACAGGGTGCCGCTGGCGGACATCGCCCTCGGCCTCATCGGTGCCGCCGCAGCCGGTTACCTCTTCATCATGTATGCCGAGCTGGCCCAGCGCCCCGGCAACCTGACCACCATGGACTTCGTGGTCGCCTGCATCGGCGTACCGCTGCTGCTGGAAGCCGCCCGCCGTGCCCTGGGGCCGGCCCTCGCGGTCATCGCCATCGTCTTCCTGGCCTATAGCCTGGCCGGTCCCTGGATGCCGTCCCTGCTGGCACACCGCGGGGTCAGCCTGCATGCGCTGGCCAACCACCAGTGGATCACCACCGAAGGGGTGTTCGGCATCGCCCTCGGGGTCTCCACCAGCTTCGTGTTCCTGTTCGTGCTGTTCGGCGCCCTGCTGGAGCGGGCCGGTGCCGGTCACTACTTCATCCAGCTCGCCTTCAGCCTGCTCGGCCACCTGCGCGGCGGCCCGGCCAAGGCGGCCGTGGTGGCCTCGGCCCTGACCGGGGTCATCTCCGGCTCGTCGATTGCCAACGTGGTGACCACGGGTACCTTCACCATCCCCATGATGAAGCGGGTCGGCTTCTCCAAGGAGAAGGCCGGAGCGGTCGAGGTGGCCTCCTCGGTCAACGGCCAGATCATGCCTCCCGTCATGGGGGCCGCCGCCTTCCTGATGGTGGAGTATGTGGGCATCCCCTATGTGGAGATCATCAAGCACGCCTTCCTGCCGGCGGCCATCTCCTACATCGCCCTGCTCTACATCGTCCATCTGGAGGCGCTCAAACTCGGCATGGAGCCCATCGGCAATCACCAGCCCAAGCCCTGGCTGCGTCGCCTGACCGGTTTCGCCTTCGGTGCGGCCCTCATCAGCGGCCTCTCCATGGCGGTCTACTACGGCCTCGGCTGGCTCAAGCCTGCCCTGGGTGAATACGCCCTGCCGGGGGTTGCCGTGCTGCTGGCCATCGCCTACCTGGGGCTGCTCAAGATCGCCGCCAGCAACGATCCCCTGCCTGCCGAAGATCCGGACAAGCCCCTGGACGAGCTGCCGAACACCCGTGCCGTGCTGCTCTCCGGTCTGCACTTCCTGCTGCCGGTGGTGGTTCTGGTGTGGTGCCTGATGGTGGAGCGTCTCTCCCCCGGTCTGTCAGCCTTCTGGGGCACCGTCATGCTGGTGGTGATCCTGCTGACCCAGCGGCCGCTGCTGAACTGGCTGCGTACCGACGGCGAGCACGATTACGGCAGCTTCGTCGACGGGGCCGTGGATCTGCGTGAGGGGCTGATCGCCGGTGCCCGCAACATGATCGGCATCGGCATCGCCACCGCCACCGCGGGCATCATCGTCGGGGCCGTCTCCCAGACCGGGGTCGGTCTGGTGCTGGCGGATCTGGTGGAGTTCCTCTCCATGGGCAACCTGCTGCTGATGCTGCTGCTCACCGCCGTGCTGAGCCTGATCCTCGGCATGGGTCTGCCGACTACCGCCAACTACATCGTGGTCTCCAGCCTGCTGGCGCCGGTCATCGTCACCCTGGGGCAGCAGAACGGCCTCATCGTGCCGCTCATCGCCGTGCACCTGTTCGTGTTCTACTTCGGCATCATGGCGGATGTGACCCCGCCGGTGGGGCTGGCCTCGTTCGCCGCGGCCGCCGTCTCCAAAGGGGATCCCATCAAGACCGGGGTGACGGCGTTTTACTACAGCCTGCGCACCGCGGCGCTGCCGTTCCTGTTCATCTTCAACACCGATCTGCTGCTCATCAACGTGGACTTCGCCCACGGGGTGCTGATCTTCGCGGTGGCCACCGCCGCCATGCTGATCTTCGCCGCCGCCACCCAGGGCTTCTTCCTGGTGAAGAGCCGCTGGTACGAGAACGTGCTGTTGCTGCTGGTGGCCTTCACCCTGTTCCGTCCGGGCTTCTGGATGGACATGGTGCACGACCCCTATCGCGACACCGATCCCGCCGCCCTGGTCCAGACCATGGGGCAGGTGGATGCGGAGAGCACCCTGCGCCTGCGCATGGAAGGGGAAGATGCGGTCGGCAAGCTGCGCCAGTTCACCGTGCTGCTGCCGGTGCCGGACGGTGCGAGTGGCGAGGCGCGCCTCGAGCATCTGGGTCTTGCCCTCTATGAGCAGGATGGCAAGGTGCTGCTGGACAACGTGGGCTTCGGCTCACCGGCCGCCGAGCTGGGGCTGGAGATCGATCAGCAGATCCTCTCCGTCAAGGCACCCACCGAGCGCTGGAACAAGGAGCTGATGTGGCTGCCCGGCTTCCTGCTGTTCGGCCTGGTGGTCTGGCTGCAACGCAGACGCAAAACAAGTCACTAAGCAAAACGGCGCCCTCGGGCGCCGTTTTCAATATGGGGTCAGCACGGTTGGCTGCGTACCTGATGGCACAGGGCGTGCCATTGTCGGCAGGCTCAGTTTGGCTGAGCCTGCTGCTGTTTTTGCAGCAGATCCAGGGTCTGTTGCTCTTGCTGGCTCAGGCCCAGCTGTTCACAGGCTTGCTCGAAGCTGATCCCCAGATGGCACATCATGATGTCGATGGCGGGCAGATAGTTGGTCATTGCGTCTTCCATGGTGATCCTCCTGAGTGGACTCTTATGCCCGAGCCGGGGAAAGGGAACAATTAGACTTTAGGCGTAGGGTTCCATCTGTTGCGCCCTCTGCCACTGCTCACGGGAATTTGTTAATCTGTCGGTCATTAAAGAGGCAGCCGCTTCAGGGTGGGCAGCCGGTGAGGAGCAGGGCATGTTATTGAGTTTCTTGATCATCGCATCTGGCTGGTGGCACATCCGCGCAGCCTACGGCTCGGACGCCCGTCAGTTCTACATCAGCAAGCCGCTGACCATGCTGTTCATCATAGCCCTCGCCTTCGGTTACCAGAGTGACGATCACAATGGATCCAACGCCTGGATCCTGCTCGGCCTCTGCCTGTCGCTGGCCGGCGACGTGCTGCTGATGCTGCCACGGGATCGTTTCATCCAGGGTTTGGCGGCATTTCTTGTCGCGCATCTGTGCTACATCGTGGGCTTCGCCCAGGGGCCCCTGGTGCTCAAGCTGGTGGATGGCCTGCTGCTGCTGGCGGTGGCGGGCATGGTGTTCGGCCTGCTGTGGAGCAAGCTGGGTGAGATGAAGATCCCGGTGTTCTGCTACATGCTGGTGATCATCGCCATGGCCTGGGTGGCCGCCGGTGCCTGGCACGCCTCCCTGACGGCGGGCAGCGCCGCCGCCCTGGTGGGGGCCTTGATGTTCCTCTTCTCCGACAGCATGCTGGCCCTCGATCGCTTCCGCCGCCCCTTCCCCCACGCCAAGGCCTGGATCATGAGCAGCTACTACGCCGCCCAGTTCCTGATTGCAGCCTCCCTGGCGGGCTGAGAACCGCCTATTCCGACCATAAAAAAACGGGCCAGATGGCCCGTTTTTCGTTGCTGTATCACGCCTCCATGGGCTCGGCATCGGCCGCCTTGGGGGGCGGCTGCTTGAGCAGCAGCATCAGGGCGCTGGCGATGAGCAGGAAGACCCCCATCACGTAGAACACCTGGTTGTAGGCCATGATGGCAGCTTCCCGATTGATGGTGTTTGCCAGCATGGCCTGGGCCTGCAACTGCGCCTGCTCGGGGCCGGCTCCCTGCGCCATCATGTTCTGGGCCAGTTGCAGCAGGTAGCTCTGCCCTTCGATGCTGCTGGCGGCCAGGGTGCTGCCGATCTGGCTGGCATGGATGCGGGTGTCGTTGTCCAGCATGGTGGCGATGATGGCGATGCCGATGGCACCGCCGAGGTTGCGCAGCACGTTGAGCAGGGTGGAGGAGGAGGGAACCTCGTCCGGGGTCAGGCTGGCGGTGGCCACCAGGGAGAGCGGCACCATCACGAAAGGCTGGCCCAGCGCCCGCACGACGAGGGACTGGATCAGCTGGGGCCCGGCATAATCGGCGCTCATGTGCATGTTCATGAAACAGCTGATGGCGAACACCAGGAAGCCGAAGCTCACCAGGTAGCGAGGGTCTATCTTGGTCACCAGCTTGGGCACCAGCGGCAGCACCAGCAACTGGGGCAACCCCATCCACATCAGCACTTCGCCAATCTCCAGCGCGTTGTAGTTGTGGATCTGGGTCATGTAGAGGGGCAGCACATAGATGGATCCCATCAGCGCCATGCCGAGCACCAGATAGGCGAAACAGGCCAGCGCGAAGCGCGGGCTGTGCAGCAGTCGCAGGTTGACCAGGGGGTGGCGGCGCAGCAGTTGGCTGATGACGAAGAAGATGAGTGCCACCACGGAGATGACGCTCAGGCGCACGATGAAACTGGAACCGAACCAGTCCTCCCGGTTGCCCTCTTCCAGTACCACCTCCAGCAGCCCCAACCCCACCGCCATGGTGAGGATCCCGACGAGATCCACCCGTTTGATCACTTCCCAGTCCACCATCTTCTTGTCCAGACCGTGGGCCAGCATGGCCATCACCAGCAGGCCGGGGGGCACGTTCAGGTAGAAGATGTAGTGCCAGGAGAGCTGCTCCGTCAGCCAGCCCCCCAGGGTTGGCCCTATGGTGGGGGCGAAGGTGGCACATAGACCGAACAGCGCCATGCCGGTGGCCCGCTTGTGCAGGGGCAGCAGGCTGATGATGAGGGAGAATGCCATGGGGATGAGGGCGCCGCCGGTGAACCCCTGCAGGGCCCGGAACACGATCATGCTGGTGAGGTTCCAGCTGAACGAACAGAGCACGGAGGCGATGATGAAGGCCCCCGTGGTCCACAGCAGATAGCGGCGCGCCCCCAGGCCGCGGCTGAGCCAGCCGCTCAGGGGAATGGCGATCATCTCCGCTACCAGATAGGAGGTGGAGATCCAGGAGCTCTCGCTCAGGGTGGCGGATAGCGCCCCCTGAATGTCCTTCAGGGAGGCGTTGGTGATCTGGATGTCGAGGATGGCCATGAAGGCGCCGATGAGGCCCCCCATGACCGCGATCCAGTTACGGCGCGGGATGGCGTCCATCAGTGGGCCGCAACCTGGGGCTCAGGCGTGCGGGTATCTACGATCACCTCGGTGGAGAGGCCCGGCCGCAGCTTGCCGGTCAGTACCCCGGGCTCGGGGATGCGGATCTTGACCGGTACCCGCTGCACAATTTTCGTGAAGTTGCCGGTGGCATTCTCTGGCGGCAGCAGGGCGAACTTGGCGCCGGTGGCGGGGGCCAGGCTGTCGATGATGCCTTCCACCGGCTGATCCGGATAGGCATCCAGGATCACCTCCACCTTCTGGCCCGGCTGCATGTGTTGCAATTGGGTCTCCTTGAAGTTCGCCTCGACCCAGACCTGCTGCAACGGCACCAGGCTCGCCACCTGCATGCCGGACTGCACGTAGAGTCCTTCCCGCAGGCTGCGTTTGCCGATGATGCCATCGGCGGGCGCCCGCAATTCGGTGTAGCCGAGCTCCAGCTTGGCCTGCTGCAGCTGGGCCTCGCTCAGGGCAAGTCTGGCCTGGTTCTGCTTGGCCTCGGCATCCAGTACCAGCAGTCGCTCACGGGCTGCCTGCAGGGCGGCGCTGGCCTCCTGCAACAGAGCCTGATTGACCTGCAGGCCGGCCTGCACCTCGTCCAGGCTGTCCTGGGAGCTGTAGTGACGCTGATTGAGCTGACTGACGCGGCGTACCTGTTGCTGGGCCCGCACCTGTTCGGCGTTGGCGGAGGCGACCTTGGCCTCGGCCTGACGGATCTGGCTCAGTTGCTGGGTGCGGGTGGCGGCCAGATTTTCGGCGGTAGCCTGGTTGAGGCGCAAGTCCGCCTCGGCTTCCAGCACCTTGGTCTTGTACTCCCGATCATCCAGCCGGGCGATCAGCTGGCCCGCCTTCACTTCCTGGTTGTCGGTCACCAGCACCTCGCCGATGTAGCCGGGCAGCTTGGAGCCGATACCGGTCACCTCGCTCTGCAGATAGGCGTTGTCGGTGCTCTCGAAATAGCGGCCATGGAGATACCAGTAGGCGGCGAACAGCGTGCCGAGCACGGCCAGCACCAGCGCGGCCAGCAGGGGGATCTTCTTGTGTTGACTCATGATATTGGTTTTCCTGAACTGTGGGGTGCAGGCTAACATCGGCCCACTGTTTCGATTAGTATCCCTGCATGAGATATACAGTTTCACTGGTGAGACAATGGACCTGAATGCTGCCTTGATCCTGGTGCGCATCGTCGACAAGGGCTCCTTTACCGCGGCGGCCCAGGACTTGGGGATGACCAAGGCGACGGTCAGCCGCCGCATCGCCGAGCTGGAGCAGCGACTCGGGGCGCGCCTGCTCTATCGCTCCACCCGCCAGCTCACCCTGACCGAGGCGGGGGAGCAGTATTACCTGCGCTGCAGCAAGGCGGTGGAGGAGCTGGCCCAGGCGGAACTGATGCTGAGCGCGAGCCAGCAGGAGGTGACCGGCACCCTCAAGCTGGCGGTGCCCATCGAGACGGGGCAGCTGGTGGTGGGTCGGCTGGTGGCGCGTTTTCTGCAGGCCTATCCGGGGCTGAGGGTGGAGCTGGAGCTGACCAACCGCATCGTGGATCCCATCAGCGAGGGGCTGGATGCCATCGTGCGGATCGGCGACATGAACGACTCCAATCTGGCGGCCCGCCGGCTGTGGAGCACGGAGCGCCTGCTCTGCGCCAGCCCCGAATACCTGGCGCGCAACCCGGGTCTGGAGCGGCCTGAGGATCTGGTGCGCCATGAACGGATAGCGGTGAGCACCGGGTTTCTTGCATCGCACTGGTGCTTTGAACTGGATGGTCGGGAGGTGCTGGTCGATCCCCCTGCCAGATTCACCGTCAACAACATTACCTGTGCCCGGGAAGCGGCCAAGGCCGGGCTGGGATTGGCCTCCCTGCCTGCCATGCTGTGCCATGATGAGCTGGCGAGTGGCGCCCTGGTCGCCCTCTTGCCCGACTGGCGTCAGCCCAAGGTGCCGATCTATCTTCTGTTCCCGGAGCGACGGCTGATGCCTCGCAAGTTACGGGTTTTTATCGATTTTCTGGTTGCGAACGGGCCTGATTACGGCATCGACAACCTGTTGTGAATGGCTGCGGCATCGACAGGCTGCATGGAGGAGACGCGATGGAAGAGTGGATCAATTTGTACCGGGCCTCTCACTCCCTGGAGGCTCACGCCCTGAAGGGGGCGCTGGAGGTCGAGGGAGTGCGGGTGCGGCTCAGCGGGGAAGGATTGTCGGGGGCGCTGGGGGAGTTGCCGGTGGATCTGCTGCAGGTGACCCTGATGGTGTGCGAGGCGGATCGCAGCCGGGCAGGGCGGATCATCGAGCGTTATCAGCAGCGTCAGGGCAACGGCTGGCTCTGCGGTCAGTGCGGGGAGGAGAATGGCGCCAACTTCGATATCTGCTGGCACTGCCACCACGATCCCCACGACCACTGATCTCCCTTCCACTCCTCGCTCCTCTTGGATAACAGAGGAGCCTCAGGCGTTCGCCTGTACCCGTGACACCTCAGCGCAGGGTGAAGTCGATGTCCTCACCTGCGTTGGCGTCGTGATAGGTCGCCAGATCCAGCTCCCCCTCGCTGCGGGCGATCAGCACGGATACCAGAATATCCCCGGAGACGTTGACCGTGGTGCGGGCCATGTCCAGCAGACGGTCGATGCCGGCGATGAGGGCGACGCCCTCCAGGGGCAGGCCCACGGCCGTGAGGGTCAGGGTGAGCAGCATCAGCCCTGTGCCCGGGGTTCCCGCCGTGCCGATGCTGGCCAGGGTGGCGATGCTGATGATGGTCAGATAATCCACCACGTGCAGATCCACCCCGAAAGCCTGGGCCACGAACAGGGCGGTGACCCCCTGATAGAGGGCGGTGCCGTCCATGTTGATGGTGGCGCCGATGGGCAGCACCTTGGCGGTGATGGCGGGGGAGACCCCCAGCCTGCGCTCGGCACAGGCCAGGCTGATGGGCAGGGTGGTGCTGCTGGAGCTGCTGGTGAAGGCCACCGCCTGGGCATCGAGGATGCTCTTGAAGTAGTGCAGGGGATTGAGGCGGGCCAGCAGAAGCAGCAGGCTGCTGTAGACCCCGAGCACGTGCAACAGGCAGCCGAGGTAGACGGCGCCGATCACCTTGAGCAGGGGCAGCAGCAGATCCAGACCGTACTTGCCGGTCATCCAGGCCATCAGGGCACAGACGCCGTAAGGGGCCAGCACCATCACCATCTGGGTCAGCGTGAACATGCCCTCTGCCAATGAGGCGAAGAAGCGGATGGCGGAACGACCGCGCCGGCCGCTGGCATTGAGGGCCAGGGCCAGGGCGATGGCGAAGACCAATACCTGCAGTACCTTGCCATCCACCATGGCCTGGATGGGATTGCGGGGTACCAGATGGCTCAGCACGCTGGCCAGGGTGGGCTGTGCCATGGCGCCGACCCGTTCGTAGGGCCCCATGTTGGCACCCATGCCGGGCTCCAGCAGCCAGCCCATCATCAGGCCGATGCAGATGGCGATGGCGGTGGAGAACAGATAGAGGGTGATGGCCTTGCCGCTGATCCTGTCCAGGGCCTTGCCTCTGAGCAGGGCCGTCAGGCCGGCGATGACGGAGCAGAAGATGAGGGGCACCATCAGCATCTGTATGGTGTTGACGAAGAGCACGCCGATGGGCTTGAGCAGCAACGCCTGCTCGCTGAAGCAGAGTCCGAGCCCGATACCGCCGAGCATGCCGAGCAGGGTCTTCAACCAGAGCGGGCGGCGGGTCCAGATCCGCCAGGGCTTGAAGGCCCATCCATGGAACAGCATGACGCCAATGTCCTTATTTTCTGACTGCGAGGGCAAAAAGGGGCGCTAGTGTAGCCATCCCTCGATCGAGTTGCCACATTATCGACAATGCGGCGGCCACGACCAGCCCGGTAGCATGAAAAAGGGCAATTTATTGGTCTACATCAAGATCGGGAATGGTCGTCGGGGGTTTAATTGACATCTGACATGATAATTAACGAGGTTTCAGATGTCCCAATCGATACATGGTCACGAAGTGATGGAAATGATGCTGGAACAGGGGGGGCAGTTCAGCCGTGCCAGCCTCAAGCAGGCGATCGGTCAGCACTTCGGTGCCGATGCCCGCTTTCACACCTGCAGCGCCAGCGAGATGGATGCCGAGGCCCTGATCGATTTTCTGGCCAAGCGCGGCAAGTTCATCGAATCCGGAGAGGGTTTCCAGACCAGCGCCGACAAGATCTGCAATCACGGCTGAGGCCGACGGCGAGCCGCCCCCGGTGGCTCGCGCAATCTCCCGCCCTTTGTTAGTATTCCGCCCTCTCTTTTCCTGCTGAAGGCTTAGCCAGGGCGTTGTATGGATACTTTCTCCGCTGCCGTCATGTTGTTTCTGATCATGGATCCGCTGGGCAACCTGCCGGTCTTCCTCTCCATCTTGCGCCACGTCGATCCCAAGCGGCGCCGCAAGGTGATGATCCGCGAGCTGCTCTTTTCCCTGGCCATCATGCTGGCCTTCCTGTTCGCCGGTCAGCAGATCCTGAGCTTCCTCAACCTGCGCCAGGAGGCGGTGAGCATCGCCGGTGGCATCATCCTCTTCCTCATCGCCATCAAGATGATCTTCCCGACCCCGGGTGGGGTAACTGGTCTGGCCGCCGGTGAGGAGCCCTTCCTGGTGCCCATGGCCATCCCCATGATCGCGGGCCCTTCCATCCTCGCCTCCCTGCTGCTGCTGGCGAACCAGGAGCCGACCCGGATGACGGACTGGTCCCTGGCCCTGCTGATGGCCTGGGGGGCCAGCGCCGTGATCCTGATGTTCTACGAGGTATTCAACAAGCTGCTGGGTGAGCGAGGACTCACCGCCCTTGAGCGGCTGATGGGCATGCTGCTGGTGATGATCTCGGTGCAGATGCTGCTGGACGGGGTACACCACTACCTGGAAGTGACCGGCAAGGGATAAGCCCCGCCCGGAAGCGGGGCCCTGTTCAGGCGGCCTCGACCGTCGGGGTCTCCAGCTTGCCCATGATGAGGGTGAGCAGGGTCTCCCGCAGCCAGCGATGACCCGGATCTGCGTCGTGGCGCTGATGCCAGATCAGCAGGTGGGAGATGCTCTCCAGCGCCACCGGCAGGGGCAGCGGCACCAGCGGATAGACCTGGGTCGCGTGGCGGGCGTAGAGCCGGGAGAGGGTCACTATCATGTCCGAGTGCATGCCCATGCGCAGCGCCGCCTCGAAGGTGGGCACGGTGGCCTCTATCCGGCGATAGAGATCCTGCTCCGCCAGCTTGTGATCCAGCATCCAGCGATCCCGCCCTTCGCAGTAGGTCTGCACATGGGGATAGGCCAGATAGCGGGCAAGATCCCAGTCGGTTTCCTGCAGCGCCGGGTGATCCGGCTGCACCAGACAGGTGAGGTCATCGATGGCGAGCAAGCGCTGGCAGATGGCGTTGGGCAGGGTATCGAGGCGAAAATCCGAGTTGATGCAGTTCTCCCGCACCGTGAAGGCGATATCCACCTGGCCCTGGCTCATCTCGGTCAGGCTGTGCTCTGTCCACTCCTCGTAACGCAACCGCATGCCGGGGGCCTGGCGCTTGAGTTCGCTCAGGTAGAGGGGGGCAAACAGGGTGAAGGCGCTGTCCATGCTGGCGATGACGAACTCTCGCTCCGTGCTGGCGGGATCGAAGGCGGGCGGCTGGATCAGGTTGTCCAGGGAGAGCAGTATGGGCTGCAGCTGTTGTTGCAGATCCAGGGCGCGGGGGGTGGGATCCAGCCCGTAGGCGGAGCGCACGAACAGGGGATCGTCGAAGGTTTCCCGCAGGCGGCCGAGGGCCTTGCTGACGGCGGACTGGCTCAGGTGCAACCGACGGGCGGCCCGGCTGCCGTTGCGCTCCTCCAGCAATACCTGAAGAATTATCAATAGATTAAGGTCGATGCGCCCGAGCTGTTCCAACAACATGATATGAATCCTCGTCAATTCTCAGATGAATTTATACCATTTGTTTTCATATCTTGGCGACCCTATGCTCGATCCTGTCTCTCGCCTTGTGGCGGCTGGTACAGGATGTAGCGGTTGAGGGGACAAGTAGCACTGACTCGTACGGCGGCCATGGTCGCCGTATTTTTTTGCCGATTGACTCGCAAACTTGCACCTGTCTTGATTTCGCCCAACAATCTCTACGCTTTCTTTTGATACAAACAATCGGTATCTATCAGTCAGGAGTATCCCGATGGGACTCGGTGGAATTCATATCTGGCATTTGTTGATCCTGCTGCTGGTCGTGGTGCTGGTGTTTGGCAGCAAGCGCCTGGCCGGTGCCGGCGAGGATCTGGGTACCGCCATCAAGGACTTTCGCAAGGCTTTGCGTGACGATGATACGCAGCCGAAATAAGTAGGAGTTGAATGATGTCTGTAAAAGATGAAGTGCTGGAAACCTGTGACAGCTGCGGCAGCATGGCCGAGATTGGAACCATCATCGGGGAAGGTGATGATGTGATGGAGCTGGTGATCGAGGCCGCGGCAGAAGCCGACGCTCGCGCCAAGCTGGCCGGCTACGAAGCGCTGGCCAAACAGGTCAGTGCCGAGGCCGAGTGCCACAGTGAGCTGACGCAAGGCGCCGATGGGGTGATCCTCAAGGCTCGTCTGCAATTCACCTGCACCGCCGAGAAGCTGATCTTCGAGATGCGTGCCCGTTCCCTCTGAGCCCAGTGATGATACGGCAGGCTCGCCTGCCGTCTTGACCTCCAGCCGCTTCTCCCGTTCTATATTGAGTTATCCCGTGGGTAACCCCTGTTCCGGGCGTCGGCCAGCAGAAGGAGATGACATGCGGCTATGGATCTGGCTCCTGCTGGCACTCTGTTCCCTTCCCTTGCAGGCGGCGGATCCCGCCCCTCCATCCAGTGCGGCCGCGTCTCGGGTTGTGGACGTCAGGCCCAAACTCCTGCCCCAGCCCGGGGATCTTGCCCACATCCTGGAAAAGAAAGAACTGAGGGCCCTGGTGGTCTATGAGCGGGGCTTCTTCTTCTTCGACAAGGGGACCCAGTACGGCATTCTGGTCAATCAGCTGCAGGGCTTCGAGCGCTGGCTGAACAAGACCTATCTCGCCAACGAGAAACTGAAACTCAAGATCATCTATATCCCGGTGCGTCAGGACAAGCTGCTGGACTACCTCACCGAGGGGCGCGGGGATCTGGTGGCCGCCAACATGACGGTGACCCCGACCCGACGCGAACAGGTGACCTTCTCCCAGCCCCTTATCGCCCCGATCGAGGAGTGGGTGGTGAGCCAGCGGGATCTGCCCGCCTTCAACCGCATCACCCAGCTCTCTGGGCGGCGGATCTGGGTGCGTGCCAGCTCCAGCTACCATGAGAGCCTGACCCAGCTGAACTGGCTGTTCCGCGAGCTGGGGTTGCCCCCCGTCTATATCGAGACGGTGCCCGAATACCTGCAAGATGGCGACCTGATGGAGATGGTGGCGGCCGGCATCATACCGCTCACCGTGACCGACAGTTTCAAGGGGCGGATCTGGCTCGACATGATAGGGGGGCTCAAGGCCCACAAGCTGATCCCCCTGCGGGACAAGGGCCGCAGCGCCTGGGCCCTGCGCAAGAACGACCCCGAGTTGCTCAAGGCGGTGAACGCCTATATCTCGGAGGCGAGCAAGCGCACCCTCTACAGCGACATGACACTGCGTCGCCTGCTGGCCCGAAGCGAGCAGATGAGCAACATACTGGCGCCGGATCCCCTGGGGCGGCTGTCGACCATCCGCAAGGTGATAGAAACCCAGGCAGGCAAATACCAGCTGGACTGGCTGATGCTGGCGGCCCTTGGCTACAAGGAGTCGGGGCTCAACCCCAATGTCCGCTCCAACAAGGGGGCGGTCGGCATCATGCAACTGCTGCCGAGCACCGGCGGTGCCGTCGGGATCCGCGGGGCCAGGCTCACCAGCCTGGAGGGCAATGTGGAGGCGGCCTGCCGCTACCTGCGCCACATCCTGGACATCTATTTCAACGACCCTGCAATGGACAACCTCAACCGCCATCTGTTCGCGCTGGCGGCCTACAATGCAGGGCCCAACCGGGTGCAGGCGCTGCAGGCCAAGGCGAAAGCCAGGGGGCTGGATCCGAATGTCTGGTTTGGCAACGTGGAACAACTGGTGGCCAACGAGGTGGGACAAGGGCCCATCAACTACGTCGGCACCATCTACAAGTATTACGTGGCCTATCGTTTCAGCCTGCCTCAGCTGGAGGGCAAGACCGAGGCCATCGAGGCGGCGCGACCCTGATCCTCATCCCAGCCCCGATCCCTGTGCTGCAGATACCAGGGAGACAGCACTCTGGTGACGGGCTCCGGCTGGCAAAGCTGAGGTCTGTGGCTGAGGGTGGGGCTGTCACTAAGCTCCATGATCGACTCCTTGGCACAGTGTGTTTGGGGCTCTTGCCCGGGTTATGCCACGACCTCATGACAAGGAGATGAACCTTGATCCCCGCTGAATTTGCCCTGCTGGACGATCCTGGCGCCGCCCTCAAGCTGCGTTGCCAGCTGATCCGCAGTGCCCGCAGCCGGATCCAGGCCCAGTATTACAGCTGGGACGAGGATGGCAGTGGCAAGTTGCTGTTGGCCGAGCTGCTGCACGCCGCCAGGCGCGGGGTGAGAGTGCAACTGCTGATCGACGATCTCTATGTCGGTGACAACCGCCTGCTGGAGATGGTGGCCCATGAACCGGGGATCGAAGTGCGCCTGTTCAACCCTTTCTGGCTGCGGGGCTGGCGACGGTTGACCCTGCTGCTCGAAGGGCTGCTGAGTTTTCGACGGATCAACCACCGCATGCACAACAAGCTGTTGCTGGTGGATGGCTGTCAGGGGGTGATCGGGGGTCGCAACATCGGCGATCGCTACTTCGGATTGGGGGAGGCCCCTCACTTCGTCGATCTGGATCTGGCCTGCCGGGGGGCCATCTGCCGGCAGGCCGAGCAGGGTTTTTCACTCTATTGGCGCAGCCGCTGGAGTCGCCCCATCCGCCGTCTGCTGCGGCGAAAATTGCTGCCCGCCGAGGTGACGGCGGTCAATGGTTTCCTGCTCACCCTGACCGAACCCGGGGTGGCTGCTCTTTATGATCTGCCCGCCACCCTGTTCGACGATGAGCCCGTCCCCCTGCGCTGGCATGGGGGGCAGGGCGAGCTCTGCTTCGATAGACCGGGCAAGGGGCTGGTGGCCCGGCCAACCATGGCGCGGGAGCTGAGTCGTCGCCTGCTCAGCAATCCGGGGGCGTTGCGGTTGGTGAGTCCTTACCTGATCCTGACCCGCAGCCTGCGGCGCAGTTTCAGACGGCAGCGGGAGGCGGGGGTGAGCATCACCATATTGACCAACTCCCTGGCCAGCACGGACATGCCCCTGGTCTATGGAGCCTATCGTCGGCACAAACCCTGGCTGGCGCGCCAGCAGATCGCGCTGTTCGAGCTGAATGATGAGGCCCTGAGCCTGCACGCCAAGCTGGTGCTGATGGGGGAGGAAGAGGCGCTGATCGGTAGCTTCAACCTGGATCCCCGCTCCCTGATGCTCAACACCGAGCTGATGCTGCACCTGCACAGCCCCTCGCTGTGCGCCGAGCTGCAGCAGTGGCTAGAGCGCTGGCTGCAGGTCTCCGTCCAGCGGGTTGCTGCCCCGTCGGCGATGCGGCGTCTGCTGGCGAAGCTGAGCGACTGGTTGCCATTGCATCCCTGGCTGTGACGGCGCTCTTGTGCGAGATCTCGCAAAGCCTTGTGCGCCTTGGTGGATAACGTTTGCCATCCAATCTCTCTTGGTCTTTTTATCGCTTTGTTTTTAATCGTATTTTGCTTGATGTGAAAGCAGTAGGCCTGGTGGTGGTTTGCATATCGAGCCCCACAAAACGGTTTTTTATTTTATCCAACTGCGTACTATTTCAAGCGCAAGGACAAACACGGCGGCGTGCCGTCGTGTGGGCGAAGAGAGTGGGAGGGAATGGGTCGACCGGATTGCTCCGGCAGGCGTCACCTCGGATCGGGAGCGGAAACCCGTGAGGTGAAACAGTCTCTCCCAAGGCTCGGAACCCAATATGGAACATGCTATTTGCGAGGGGGTGACATGCGAATGTCGCCCCATTTTTTATGCCTGTCTGGCGTGTCGCCCACAAAAAAACCGCCAACTGGCGGTCTTTTTGTGGGACTTGCCTCAGGCGATGCCAGCCAGCAATCGGCTCCAGTTGCGTTTGCTGGCGATGAAGCCATCGCGCAGGGTGCGGTATTCCAGCTGCAGCTTCAGCCTGTCGTAACGGGCCAGCGCCTTGCGCCTGCGCAGCTCCAGCAGCCGTTTGCGGCTCGCGTAGTAGTGCTGGATCTGCTGGCTCAGCTTGTCGTACTCCTCCTGCAGCAAGGCCTGCCACAGCTCCCTGTCATCCTGCTTGTGCAACCTGGCCTGGGCCCGTTTCAACTGCATCTGCAACCTGGCCTGCTCGATGCGCTCCTCCGGGCAGGAGCGCAGATCCTTCGCCAGCCCGCACCAGGCGGCGCTTCGGATCAGCCACTTGGTGGGATCGAACTGCCACCAGCGGATGCCGTTGCGGTAGTCGTTTTCGAACAGGTGGTGGAAGTTGTGATACCCCTCGCCGAAGGTGAAGAAGGCCAGGATGCCGTTGTCCCGGGCGCTGTTGCGATCGGTGAAGGGCTGGCTGCCCCAGATGTGGGCGAGGGAGTTGATGAAGAAGGTGGTGTGGTGGGTCATCACCATGCGCAGCACCCCGGCCAGCAGCAGCATGCCGAGCAGATCCCCGTGGATGAGCCCCAGCAGCAGCGGGATGCCGATGTTGGTGCCGAGGGTCAGGGCCAGGTAGTGCCTGTGCTGAAAGGCGACGACGGGGTTGTTCTGCAGATCCCGCACGTTGCTGTAGTCGTGGTAGACCTCGCCCTGATACTCCCGCAGCATCCAGCCGATGTGGGAGTACCAGAAGCCGCGACCGGCGCTGTAGGGATCCTGATGGTTGTCATCCACGTGACGATGGTGGCGGCGATGATCCGAGGACCAGTGCAGGGCCGAGTTCTGCAGGGCGAGGGCACCGCCGATGGCGAAGATCCATTGCAGGATCGGATGTGCCTTGTAGGCCTTGTGGGACCAGAGCCTGTGATAACCGGCGGTGATGGAGATGCCGCAATAGCAGAACAGCAGCAGGAAGCTGAGCCACTGCCAGAGGTCGTAGCCATGGGTCAGCCCGTACCAGGGCACAGCAATCAGTGCCGTCAGCCCGGAGAGGGTGAACAGCAGGGTGTTGGTCATGATGATCGGGGGACGTTCCATTTCACTCGGTTCCTTTCAGCGAACAGCTGTGCGCTATTCTCCATTGAGCCGGAATGTGGGTCAATGGTAAAAAAGTGGGAGACAAACCTGATCCCGGCCCTGCCTTCGGGTTATCATTTGGCCTCGCTAACCTCAAGGTGACTGTTTTCGTGGGTATTCGCGCGCAACAAAAAGAAAAAACCCGGCGTACGCTGATCGAGGCTGCATTCAGTCAACTCTGTGCCAACCGCAGCTTCTCCAACCTCAGCCTGCGGGAAGTGGCGCGGGAGGCGGGCATAGCGCCGACCTCCTTCTACCGTCATTTCCGTGATATGGAAGAACTGGGGCTGACCCTGGTGGACGAGGGCGGGCTGACCCTGCGCCAGCTGATGCGTCAGGCGCGTCAGCGCATCGCCGGGGGCGGCAGCGTCATCAGCACCTCGGTGCAGACTTTCATGGAATTCGTGGAAAACAACCCGAACATCTTCCGCCTGCTGCTGCGCGAGCGCTCCGGCACCTCGGCGGCTTTCCGTCAGGCGGTGGCCCGGGAGATCCAGCATTTCATCGCCGAGCTGACCGATTACCTGGAGGCGACCACGGAGGCGCCGCGGGAGGAAGCCTTCATTCAGGCCGAGGCCATGGTCACCATCGTCTTCAGTGCAGGCGCAGATGCCCTCGACATGACCAGCGAGGAGTGCAAGGCCCTCTCCGATCGCACCATCAGCCAGTTGCGGATGATCGCCATGGGTGCCGAGGTACTGAATCGCAAGCGTCGTGAATCACTCTCTTAACGCAAGGATGGACTGACATGCATGAACCGAACCCTATCCCGAAGAAACCCCTGCTGCTGGCGATGCTGGTGGGCATCTGTGGTGATGCCTTCCTGTCGGTGGTGACCGAGTCGGCCGTGCCTTTCTCCTTCTTCCCCCTGATTGCCCTGGTACTGGCGGCTTATCAGCTCTACCAGCACTATCGTCATGAACCCATGGTGGGAAATACCCCGACCTGCATGCTTCTCAGCTTTTTCATCGGTGTTTTCGGCCATTCAGCATTGATCAAGGTGCAATACCCGGAGCTTGGCAGCAATTTCTTCTCCCTGATCACCATGTTGCTGCTGCTGGCGGTGCTCTCCATCAAACTCGGCATCAGCGTGGGGAAAAAAGCAAAGGAGTGACGAATCACTCCTTTGCGGGGCTGAAAAGCGGGATGAAAGATCAGTTGCCCTCCGGGGGCGTGCCTTTCTGCTTGGCGTCGATGATGGCTTGCAGCTTGGCGCGGATCTCCATCATGCCGAAAACGCCGAAGACCAGCACCTGGGTGAACTCGAGCCGGGTGACCGCGAAGTAGGGCTTGCAGGCGGCCTTGATGAGGCTGGCCTGTACCCAGTGCATCAGGGCCACGATCAGGCCGCAGACCGGCAGGAAGCCGTTCAGCTTGCCCGGCAGGGTACCCAGCAGCGCGAGGATCACGCCGAGCCAGAAGAACAGCAATACGCCCATCGCCAACAGATTGAACACCCGCTTCATCGTTTACCTCCCGCACATAGTGTTGATAGCAGACCCGATCGGTCTGCTTGTTCTTGAGTCGTTGTCCGCCTGGACGGGGAGGGCCCAGCGCCCGCCTTCCACCGGCATTCACACCGCAGCGTCATGCTGGGTGTCCCGTACATAGAGCTGATAGCAAACCTGGCCGGCCTGTTTGTCCTTGAACAGCTGCCAGCTGGCGGGCAGCGCCAGATCGGCCATCTCTTTTTCCCGTTCAAGATAGATGAGGGCATCCGGCGCCAGCCAGCCCCGCTGCTCCAGCAGGTCACACACCTGGGGCAGCAGCTCACGGCGAAAGGGTGGATCCAGGAACACCAGATCGAAGGGGGTCACAGGCCCCTGCAACCAGCTGACGGCATCGGCCTGGATGACACTGCCCTGCTGGCTGCCGAGCACCGCCAGATTCTTTCTAAGCTGTTCGGCGGCCCCCTTGTCCATCTCGATCAGGGTCACTTGCTCGGCATAGCGGGAGAGCGCCTCCAGCCCCAGGCTGCCGCTACCGGCAAACAGGTCGAGACAGCGGGTACCACGCACATGGGGGGCCAGCCAGTTGAAGATGGTTTCCTTGACGCGATCCGTGGTGGGTCTGAGTCCATCCAGGTCCCTGACCGGCAGTTTACGCCCCTTCCATTGGCCGCTGATGATTCTTACGAACCCGCTTTTGCCTTGTGAGGAGGGCTTGGGGTTGGGGTTGTTACGGCTGGTTTTCACTCTGGGCATCGCGTTTCGTCGTCAGAAAATAAAGTGGTAGTATAAGCCGGTTCATTTTTATGCCGGCCCACCGAGGGACGGCTATCTTAGCAGTCAGCCAACGAAGTGAGTATTTTTTAGATGGCAAAAGGTTTGTTTTCCTGGCTGGGTTTCGGCCGCAAGAAAGAAGAGGCCGAGGTCGCCCCATCAGAGGCCCCCGCAGCCACCCCGGTGATCGCAGAGCCCGAGGGCAGTGCCGCCCCCGCTCCCGTTGCTGATGCTCCCCTGCCCGAGGCAGCCGTTACTATCGCCGAAGAGTTCCCCGAAACGCCGGACGCAGGTCCGCTAGTGGTGGAAGAGTGCGCCTCCGAACTGGAGCCCGTCATCGTCAACGAGGCCCTGATTGCTGAAGAGGCGGCCGAGGCCCAGGAGGCCGCGCGTCAAAAGGCTGAGGAAGCTGCCCGCGTTTCTGCCGAGGCGCAGGCCGCCGAAGCCGCTCGCATTGCCGCTGAGGCAGAGGCTCTTGAAGAGGCTCGTATTGCTGCTGAAGCGCAGGCTGCCGAGGAAGCTCGCATTGCTGCTGAAGTGCAGGCTGCCGAAGAAGCTCGCCTTGCCGCCGAGGCGCAGGCTGCCGAAGAAGCTCGTATCGCTGCTGAGGCGCAGGCTGCCGAAGAGGCTCGCCTTGCCGCTGAGGCGCAGGCTGCCGAAGAGGCTCGCCTTGCCGCCGAAGCGCAGGCTGCCGAAGAAGCTCGCATTGCTGCTGAAGCGCAGGCTGCCGAAGAAGCGCGCATTGCCGCTGAAGCGCAGGCTGCCGAAGAAGCGCGCATTGCCGCTGAAGCGCAGGCTGCCGAAGCCGCTCGCATTGCCGCTGAGGCCCAGGCTGCCGAGGAAGCCCGTATTGCTGTTGAAGCGCAGGCTGCCGAAGAAGCTCGTATCGCCAAAGAGGCCCAGCGAGCGGAAGATCTGCGCCTGGTCGCCGCGATGGAGGCGGAAGCTGCCGCCCTGGCCGCGCTGCCACTGGCTGCCAAGGTCGATGACGATACCCAGGAGAAGCCGCAACGGGAGGGTTTCTTCGCCCGCCTCAAGCGCAGCCTGGTGCGTACCAAGGAGAACATCGGTTCCGGCTTCTTCGGCCTGTTCAGTGGCAAGAAGATCGACGACGAGTTGTTCGAGGAGCTGGAGACCCAGCTGCTGACGGCGGATCTCGGGGTGGATACTACCAGCCGTATCATTGACGGCCTGATCCAGCACGCGGATCGCAAGCAGCTCAAGGATGCCGAGGCGCTCTACGGTCTGCTCAAGCAGGACATGGGAGAGATGCTGACCAAGGTCGAGCAGCCTCTGGTCATCGACACCAGCAAGAAGCCCTATGTGATCCTGATGGTCGGCGTCAACGGGGTGGGCAAGACCACCACCATCGGCAAGCTGGCCAAGCAGTTCCAGGCCGAGGGCAAGAACGTCATGCTGGCCGCCGGTGACACCTTCCGCGCCGCCGCCGTCGAGCAGCTGCAGGTCTGGGGTCAGCGCAACAACATTCCGGTCATCGCCCAGCACACCGGCGCCGACTCCGCCTCCGTCATCTATGATGCCATCGAGGCGGCGCGCTCCCGTGGTGCCGACGTGCTGATCGCCGATACCGCCGGCCGCCTGCAGAACAAGAGCAACCTGATGGAAGAGCTCAAGAAGGTGGTGCGGGTGATGAAGAAGCTGGACGAGGAAGCCCCCCACGAGGTCATGCTGACCCTGGACGCGGGCACCGGCCAGAACGCCCTGAGCCAGGCCAAGCTGTTCAGCGAGGCGGTGGGCCTGACTGGCATCACCCTCACCAAGCTGGACGGTACCGCCAAGGGCGGGGTCATCTTCGCGGTGGCGGACAAGTTCCAGATCCCGATCCGTTACATCGGGGTGGGCGAAGGGATCGACGACTTGCGTCCCTTCGTCGCCAACGACTTTATCGAGGCGCTGTTCAGCCGGGACGAGTAAGTCCCGTCGTGATGAACCTGTGCCATGCCCCGACCCCGATCGGGGCATGTCGCTATCAGGGTTTGTGATGGCTCACAGGGACAAGATCAACAAGGTGTACGGTCGCGGTGACGGCATGCAAGCTGTCAGGTGATGCCATTGAATGAGCATCCCGAGCTTCAATCCCGGTCGGGACTGGTCAATATGAGGGAGCCGAATGATTCGTTTCGATAAGGTCAGCAAGGTATACAGCGGCGGTCATCAGGCGCTGCAGAAAGTCAGCTTCCATTTGCGCAAAGGAGAGATGGCCTTCCTGACCGGTCACTCCGGGGCAGGCAAGAGTACCCTGCTCAAGCTCATCAGCGTGATGGAGCGGCCGACCGATGGCCGGGTCTTCTTCCACGGGGATGATGTCAGCCAGATCAAGCGGGGCCAGATCCCCTATGTGCGTCGCCAGATCGGCATGATCTTCCAGGATCACCGGCTGCTGATGGACAGAACCGTGTTCGACAACGTGGCCCTGCCTCTGGTGATCGATGGCTACAGTCATGGGGACATCAACAAGCGGGTGGCGGCGGCACTGGACAAGGTGGGGCTGCTCGGCAAGGAGCGTTACCAGCCACGCATGCTCTCCGGTGGTGAGCAGCAGCGGGTCGGCATCGCTCGTGCCATCGTCAACAAGCCGCCACTGCTGCTGGCGGATGAGCCTACCGGCAACCTGGATCCACAGCTCTCCATGGACATCATGCGACTGTTCGAGGAGTTCAACCGCTTCGGCGTCTCGGTGCTGATCGCCACCCATGACCTGGGCCTCATCGCCCGCATGCGCTATCGCACCCTGACCCTCAAGGCGGGTCGCATGTATTCGCAAGAGCAGGAGGAGGCGTGATGTCCATGAGCCGCCATGAACAACCCTGGTTAGTGGTCACTGTCTCACGAAACGGGGAGGGCTACTGATGGCCATCGTTCGTCATAAACAGCCGCTGTTGCGCCGCCTCGTCATGTACTGGGTGGATCACCTGCGTCAGGCGTTTGCCAGCATGGGTGAGCTGTGGCGCAATCCGCTCGCCTCCCTGATGACCCTGGCGGTGCTCGGGGTCAGCCTGGCGTTGCCCTCCTGTTTCCACGTGCTGCTGAAAAACGCCGAGATCGTGGAGGGCAGCTGGCAGACCAGTTCCCAGATCTCTCTCTATCTGCGCAAGGACTTGCCGGAGCAGAGCATCCTCGACATGAAGCAGCGCGTCCTGCTCTACCCCGAGGTGGAGTCCGTCACCTACATGAACCGGGATGAGGCGCTGAAGGAGTTTCGGGAGATCTCCGGCTTTGGCGATGCCCTCGACTACCTCGACAGCAACCCCTTGCCCCCTGTGCTCAGCGTGATCCCGGATCCCCGCTGGCAGAACCC
Organism: Aeromonas intestinalis; assembly: GCF_054052485.1. Classification (NCBI taxonomy): domain Bacteria; kingdom Pseudomonadati; phylum Pseudomonadota; class Gammaproteobacteria; order Aeromonadales; family Aeromonadaceae; genus Aeromonas; species Aeromonas intestinalis. The sequence continues at coordinate 41,495 of NZ_JBSTYK010000019.1, read as the reverse complement.
GGAAGGGGCCGCCGAGCTGCTCGCCAAGCTGGAAAACGAACCAGGTGTCGAGCAGGGCAAGCTGGATCTGCAGTGGCTGACCCGGTTGCAGGGGATCATGAACCTGCTGCGCCATACCATCACCGGTATCGCCGTGTTGCTGCTCTCCGCCGTACTGCTGATTGTCGGCAACACGTTGCGGCTGAATATCCTCAACCAGCGATCCGAGATCGAAGTGCTCAAACTGGTGGGGGCGACCGATGCCTTTATCCATCGTCCCTTCCTCTATACCGGCATCTGGTTCGGGGTCATCGGCGGCATGCTGGCCTGGTGGCTGACCGAGGTAATGGTGATCTGGAGCGAGGGCGTGGTGAAGGAGCTGGCCGGTCTCTACAACAGCAATTTCCGGTTGGTGGGAATGGGGGCCATCGATGGCTTCAATCTGATACTGCTGGGGGCCTTGTTGGGGCTGATTGCGTCCTGGTTTTCGGTACACAGACACATTCGCGACATAGAACCCTCCTGATTGATTTACCAGCGATGCAAAGCGCTGGATTTTGAGAACTGGATCAAGTAAAAGAAGGGCCCGTTTCTGGCACGGGCCAGTTTCTCAGAGTAATCTGAATGATACCTGATCGCAGGATCTTATCTGAGTCCCGTGAACCTTTTGATTTATAAGCAGTCTATTAAGTGCGACAGAATGTATACGGGTATGGCCCCTCTGCCTTGCTCGTCTGACTTGGCAAGCATGTGAAGGTTGCGAGCTCCGCAACAATGGACTTAGCATGCTACTTTTCAGGGGTCCTTTACTGTGACCCCTTTTTTTTGATTGTTCATTTATGATTCATCCCCCAGTCCTAAGATAAGCCGGGTTCGCGCTGTGGCCGCCGATGTTTGATTCAGGCCCCAGAATGGCATCCGGTCAGTAGACAGACCCTCTCAGGGTGTTAGACTGATTCGATTGAAAAGTAAGAGGTAGAACATGGGAACTTCATTGCAACGCACTATGGCCCTGATCCCGCAAGGTAGTCTGGAAGGCTATATCCAGGCAGTTAACTCGATTCCTGTGCTGAGCGCAGAGGAAGAGTGTGAACTGGCGACGCGTTTGCAGCAGGGTGGCGATCTCGAGGCTGCCCGTCAGCTGGTCATGTCTCACCTGCGTTTTGTTGTTCACGTGGCCAAGAGCTATGCCGGCTATGGTCTGCCCCAGGCCGATCTGGTGCAGGAAGGCAATATCGGCCTGATGAAGGCCGTCAAGCGCTTCGACCCGAGTGTCGGCGTGCGTCTGGTCTCCTTCGCCGTGCACTGGATCAAGGCCGAGATCCACGAATATGTGCTGCGCAACTGGCGCATGGTCAAGGTGGCGACCACCAAGGCCCAGCGCAAGCTCTTCTTCAACCTGCGCAAATCCAAGAAGCGTCTGGGCTGGTTCAGCCATGACGAGGTGCAGGCCGTTGCTGCCGAGCTGGGCGTGTCTCCGTCCGACGTGACCGAGATGGAAGCGCGGATGAGCAACTACGATCAGGCCTTCGATCTGGTCGGCGACGATGAAGACGAGGGTGGCTTCGCCCCGGTTCACTATCTGGAAGACAAATCTTCCGATCTCGCTGCCACCATCGAGAACGACAACTGGGACAACCACGCCACCCGTCGTCTGAGTGCGGCTATGGCGACCCTGGATGAGCGCAGCCAACACATCATCCGCGCTCGTTGGCTGGATGAAGAGAGCAAGACCACGTTGCAGGAGCTGGCCGATACCTATGGCGTCTCCGCAGAGCGGGTGCGTCAGCTCGAGAAGAATGCGCTCAAGAAGCTGAAAGATGCCATGGATGCCTGAGGGCACTCCCGAGACGAAGCAGGGCCTGATGGCCCTGTTTTTGTATCTGCGTTACCAGCTCGGATCAGTGGTGACGCTGTGCCCCCAATGGCCTTGAATGTGTTATGTTGCCGTCGTTAACACTCTAGGGAGAGTTGAAGTGAAACTGTTAAACGACTTGTTTACCAATAACCGCGAGTGGGCGGAGCAGATCAAGGCCGAGGATCCCGAGTTCTTCGCGACCCTTTCCGCCCAGCAGGCGCCTGAATATCTCTGGATCGGTTGCTCCGACAGCCGGGTGCCCGCGAACCAGCTGATGGGGCTGTTACCGGGGGACGTGTTCGTTCACCGCAACGTCGCCAACCTGGTGGTACACACCGACTTCAACTGCCTCTCCGTGCTGCAATATGCGGTCGAGGTGCTCAAGGTGAAACACATCATCGTCTGCGGCCACTACGGTTGTGGCGGTGTGCTGGCCGCCATGAAGAACACTGAGCTGGGCCTCATCGACAACTGGCTACGTAACATCAAGGATGTCTACTTCAAGTACCGTGAGCAGCTCGATGCCATCGAAGACGAGCACGAGCGCCACGACTACCTGTGCGAGCTGAACGTGGCCGAGCAGGTGGCCAACGTCTGCCACACCACCATCATCCAAAACGCCTGGCGCAAGGGGCAGGAACTGGCGGTGCACGGCTGGATCTACGGGATCAAGGACGGCCTGCTGCACGATCTGGATCTCTGCATCAGCGGCCCGGATCAGATTGCCGACGTCTACCGCGCCTGGCCGGACACCCGTCCGCCCCGCCGCCGCTGAGGATCCCGTCTTTGGCTCCAGCCCTCTATCTGCAGATCAAGCAACATATCCTCGACGGGATCCGCGAACGCCACTATCAGGCGGGGGACAGGATCCCGACCGAGGCGGCCCTGTGTGAGCAGTTTGCCGTGAGCCGGATGACGGTCAACAAGGCACTGCGGGAGCTGGTGGCCGAAGGTTGGCTGGTGCGTACCGCCGGTTCCGGCAGCTTCGTGGCGGACAGACGGGCAGAATCCCCGCTGCTGGCCATTCGCAATATCGCCGACGAGATCACCGAGCGGGGCAGCCAGTACAGCGCCCGGGTTATTCGTCTGCAGCGCCAGGTTGCCGACGAGAAGGTGGCGGTGCGGCTCGGGTTGCGGGTGGGGGCACCCACCTTCCACAGCCTCATCGTCCATCAGGCGGATGGGGAGCCGTTGCAGCTGGAGGAGCGTTTCGTCGATGCGGAGCGCCTGCCGGACTATGGCGGTCAGGACTTCACTCGCCAGACCCCGAACAGCTATCTGATGGAAGTCTGCCCTCTCTCGGAGATGGAGCATGTGGTGGAGGCCGTGTTGCCGAGCGCCGGTGAAGCGGGGTTGCTGCAGGTGCGGGTCGATACACCCTGCCTGCTGCTGCACAGGCGTACCTGGTCGGACGGTTATCTGGTTTCCTACGCCAGATTGCTGTCACCCGGTTCTCGCTACAAGTTGAGTTCAAAGACTCAACTCAGCTAGCTGTATATACAAATAGTACTAAACAAGCCCACCCATCCGGTGGGCTTTTTTGTGCCTAAACTCTAATCAACAGGCTGTTATCAAGATGTGAAATAGATCCTATCTTTCTCGTTCGAGATCGGCTATAAATTATTGTATATACATTTGAGGTCGCTATGAACAAGGAACTGTTGAACTGCGAGCGGGTCTGGCTCAACGTGACGCCCGCCACCCTGCGCCCGGATCTGGCGGACTACGGCCTGCTGGAACCCCATGCCCTGGGGATCCATGACGGCAAGATCCACGCCCTGGTGCCCATGCAGGACCTTCCCCTCGTCAGCAAGGGGCCCTATCCGGCTCACTGGCGCGATATGAAGGGCCGGCTGGTCACGCCGGGCCTCATCGATTGCCATACCCATCTCATCTTTGCCGGCAGTCGCGCCGAGGAGTTTGAACAGCGTCAGAAGGGTGTGCCCTATGCCGAGATTGCCCGCAAGGGGGGCGGTATCCTCAGCACGGTGCGGGCCACCCGCGCCGCCAGCGAGGATCAGCTTTATGAGCTGGCACTGCCGAGGATCAAGTCCCTGATCCGGGAAGGGGTCACCACGGTGGAGATCAAGTCCGGCTATGGCCTCACCCTGGCGGATGAGCTCAAGATGCTGCGGGTTGCCCGCAGATTGGGGGAGTTGCAGCCCATCCGGGTCAAGACCACCCTGCTGGCGGCCCATGCGGTGCCTCACGAGTATCGCGATGATCCCGACTCCTGGGTGGAGACCATCTGCCAAGAGATCATCCCGGCCGCCGCCGAGGCGGGGCTGGCGGATGCGGTGGACGTCTTCTGCGAGCACATCGGTTTCTCCCTTGCCCAGACCGAGCAGGTCTATCTGGCGGCCAATCAATACGATCTCGCGGTGAAGGGGCACATGGAGCAGCTCTCCAACCTGGGGGGCAGCACGCTCGCCGCCCACTTCGGCGCGCTGTCGGTGGATCATCTGGAGCATCTGGACTCTGCCGGGATCCAGGCGCTTGCCCACCGCGGGGTGGTCGCAACCCTGCTGCCCACTGCGTTCTACTTCCTGAAAGAGACCAAGCTGCCCCCCGTCGAGGCGCTGCGCCGGGCCGGGGTGCCCATGGCGGTCTCCTCCGATATCAACCCGGGCACGGCTCCCATCGTCTCTTTGCGCATGGCCATGAACATGGCGTGCACTCTGTTCGGTCTGACGCCGCTCGAAGCCATGGCCGGGGTGACCCGCCATGCGGCCAGGGCTCTCGGCGAGCAGGAGCGGCTGGGCCAGTTGAGAGTGGGCATGCAGGCCGATTTCCTCGTCTGGAACTGTGCCCATCCGGCAGAGATCAGCTATCTCGTCGGTGTCGATCAGCTGGTCTGCCGGGTATTCAACGGCGAGGAGACGCTTCATGGATAAGCACTATCCGGTCGACATGTCGGTCTGGCAGGGGCGTCAGGATCCGGAAGATGGCGAGCTGGCACGACGCTGGCATGACAACGTCTTGCCTTGGCAAGAGGACGCAGCTCCCGGTGTGGCCCTGGTGGGTTTCGCCTGCGACGAAGGGGTGCGCCGCAACAAGGGGCGAGTGGGCGCCGCTGCTGCGCCTCAGGCTATCCGCAAAATGTTGGCCAACAGCGCCTGGCATCTGAGCCAACCGGTTTACGACAGCGGGGATCTGGCCTGTGAAGACGGCGATCTCGACGTCGCCCACGACCGGCTGGCAGAGCGGGTTGCCCGTCTGCTGGGTGAGGGACATTTTCCGTTGGTGCTCGGCGGGGGGCACGAGGTGGCCTTTGGCAGCTGGAGCGGCCTCAATCGTCATCTGGAGCAGCAGGGGAGAGTGGGGATCATCAACCTGGATGCTCACTTCGACCTGCGCATGAAAGGGGAGCAGGCGAGCTCCGGCACCCCCTTCTTCCAGATTGCCGAGCAGTGCGCCGCCCAGGGCTCGGCGTTCCACTACGCCTGCCTCGGAGTGGCGGAGACCGCCAACACGGCGGCGCTCTTTGCCAGAGCTCAGGCATTGGGGGTCTGGCACGTATTGGATGAGGCCATGACCCCGTCCGAGCTGCCCGAGTTGCTGAACGGGCTGGACGCCTTTATCTCCCGCTGCGATCACCTCTATCTCACCATCGATCTCGATGTGCTGCCGGCGGCCGTGATGCCGGGAGTGAGCGCTCCCGCCGCCCGTGGGGTCGAGCTGGCAGTCATCGAACCCCTGATCGCCCATATCCGGGCCAGCGGCAAGCTCAGGCTCGCCGATCTGGCCGAGTACAACCCGAGTCTGGATCAGGACAACCGCAGCGCCCGCGTGGCCGCGCGTCTGGTCCACCAGTTAACCAAGTAGCGATGCGCCGCATCGCCTGACCGTATCGATAAACAAGGAGTGTCTATGTCTGTACAACATCAGGATCCCCGCCACGATCCGAACCGCGTGATCCGCGCCCCGCGCGGCACCGAGCTGACCGCCAAGAGCTGGCTCACCGAGGCGCCCCTGCGGATGCTGATGAACAACCTGGATCCGGAAGTGGCCGAGCATCCCCAGTCTCTGGTGGTGTACGGCGGCATCGGACGCGCCGCCCGCAACTGGGCCTGTTACGACAAGATCGTCGAGGTGCTGACGCGGCTGGAGGAGGATCAGACCCTGCTGGTGCAATCCGGCAAGCCGGTCGGGGTGTTCCAGACCCACAAGGATGCGCCCCGGGTGCTGATCGCCAACTCCAACCTGGTGCCCCACTGGGCGAACTGGGAACACTTCAACGAGCTCGATAAGAAGGGCTTGATGATGTACGGCCAGATGACTGCCGGTTCCTGGATCTACATCGGCACCCAGGGCATAGTCCAGGGCACCTACGAGACCTTCTTCGCGGTGGCGAACCAGCACTTCGACGGCAAGCCGGCGGGTCGCTGGATCCTGACCGGTGGCCTCGGCGGCATGGGCGGCGCCCAGCCCCTGGCGGCCACCATGGCGGGCTTCTCCATGATCGCGGTGGAGTGCGACGAGACCCGCATCGATTTTCGCTTGAAGACCCGTTATGTGGACAAGAAGGCTCACAGCCTGGACGAGGCGCTGGCCATGGTCGAGGAGGCCAAACGCAGCGGCACTGCCGTCTCCGTCGGCCTGCTCGGCAACGCTGCCGATGTGTTCGCCGAGCTGGTGGCCCGTGGCATCACCCCGGACGTGGTGACCGACCAGACCTCCGCCCATGACCCCATTCACGGCTACCTGCCTCAGGGCTGGAGCGTTTCCCAGTGGCGTGAGCTGCAAAAAACCGCGCCCCAGGAGGTGAACCAGGCCGCCCGCCACTCCATGGCCCGTCAGGTCGAAGCCATGCTGACCCTGCAGGCCCGCGGTGCCGCGACGCTGGATTACGGCAACAATATCCGCCAGATGGCGCTGGAGGAGGGGGTGAAGAACGCCTTCGACTTCCCCGGCTTCGTGCCCGCCTATATTCGCCCGCTGTTCTGCGAAGGGATAGGCCCGTTCCGCTGGGTGGCCCTGTCCGGGGATCCGGAGGATATCTACAAGACGGATCAGAAGGTGAAAGAGTTGATCCCGGACGATCCTCATCTGCACAACTGGCTCGACATGGCCCGCGAGCGCATCGCCTTCCAGGGTCTGCCGGCACGGATCTGCTGGGTCGGGGTCAAGGATCGGGTGCGTCTCGGTCTTGCCTTCAACGAGATGGTGAAAAACGGCGAGCTGAAGGCCCCCGTGGTCATCGGTCGCGATCACCTGGACTCCGGCTCGGTGGCGAGCCCTAACCGTGAAACGGAATCCATGATGGATGGCTCGGATGCGGTTTCCGACTGGCCCTTGCTCAACGCCCTGCTCAATACCGCAGGCGGTGCGACCTGGGTCTCCCTGCACCACGGTGGTGGCGTGGGCATGGGCTTCTCCCAGCATTCCGGCGTGGTGATCGTCTGTGACGGCACGGATGATGCCGCCAAGCGGGTCGGCCGGGTGCTGCGCAACGATCCGGCTACCGGTGTGATGCGTCATGCGGATGCAGGCTACGAGATCGCCATCGATTGTGCCCATGAGGCGAAACTGGATCTGCCCATGCTGACTTCAGCTGGCAAAGGGGTGAAACAAGATGTTTGAACTCAATCTATTGCCCGGTGAGCTGACCCTCGCCACCCTGCGCCGCGTCAGCCGCGAGCCGGTTCATATCAGCCTGGATCCGTCCGCCAGACCCGCCATTGAAGCCTCGGCTGCGGTCGTGACCAAGGTGATCGAGCAAAACCGCGTGGTCTACGGCATCAACACCGGTTTCGGTCTGTTGGCGAACACCCGCATCCCGGTGGAGCAGCTCGATGAGCTGCAACGCTCCATCGTGCTGTCCCACGCGGCGGGGATCGGCGAGTACATGGATGACGCCACCGTGCGGCTGATGATGGTGCTCAAGGTCAACTCCCTGGCCCGCGGCTTCTCCGGGATCCGGCTGGACGTGCTGCAGGCCCTGATGCGGCTCATCAATGCCGAGGTCTATCCCGTGGTGCCGAAGAAGGGTTCAGTCGGTGCCTCTGGCGATCTGGCTCCCCTGGCCCATATGAGCTGTCTGCTCATCGGTGAGGGCAAGGCCCGCCACAAGGGGGAGCTGCTGGATGCCGCTGCCGCGCTCAAGATTGCGGGGCTGTCACCCATCTCCCTGGCTCCCAAAGAGGGGCTGGCCCTGCTCAACGGCACCCAGGCCAGCACCGCCTTCGCGCTGGAGGGCTTGTTCCACGCTGAGGATCTCTACGCAGGCGCCATCACTATCGGTGCCATGAGCGTGGAAGCGGCACTCGGCAGCCGCCGTCCGTTCGATGCCCGTATCCACGCGGTGCGCGGCCAGCGCGGCCAGATCGACGCGGCTGCCTGCTATCGCCATCTGCTGGTGGATGGCAGCGAGATCGGCATGTCCCACCACAACTGCGAGAAGGTGCAGGATCCCTACTCCCTGCGCTGCCAGCCCCAGGTGATGGGGGCCTGTCTGACCCAGATCCGTCAGGCTGCCGAGGTGCTGGTGTGCGAGGCCAATGCGGTTTCCGACAACCCTCTGGTGTTTGCCGATGACGAGGAGATCCTCTCCGGCGGCAACTTCCACGCCGAGCCCGTGGCCTTCGCCGCCGACAATCTGGCACTGGCCATCGCCGAGATAGGATCGCTTTCCGAGCGGCGCATGGCGCTGCTGATCGACTCCCGCATGTCCGGTTTGCCGGCATTTCTGGTGAACAACGGCGGGGTGAACTCGGGCTTCATGATTGCCCAGGTCACCTCGGCGGCGCTGGCCTCCGAGAACAAGACCCTGGCCCACCCGGCCTCGGTGGACAGCCTGCCTACTTCGGCGAACCAGGAGGATCACGTCTCCATGGCCACTTTCGCCGGTCGCCGTCTGGCGGACATGGCCGAGAACACCCGCGGCATCCTGGCCGTCGAATTGCTGGCGGCGGCCCAGGGGTTGGATTTCCGTGCACCCCTGCGCAGCACCGAACTCATCGAACTGGCCAAGGGCCGGCTGCGTGCAGAAGTCAGCTTCTACGACAAGGACAGATACTTCGCCCCGGACATTGAAGCCGCCGTCGTCCTGCTGGGCCGTGCCAGCTATAACGATCTGATCCTGGCCGGGGTACTGCCCAGTCTCTAAGCTGCTTTCTCCCTCTTTCTTTCTTGATTGGAGAGGGGAAGAGAGCCCCATAACAAAAGACCGCCTCGAGGGCGGTCTTTTCATTGTTGGTCGGGTCAGCTCCGCTCGAACATCAGGAACAGGTAGACCACGAACAGCACCAGATGGGTGGCGCCATGGAGGGCATTGGTACGGCCGCTGCTGAAGGTGACCTTGCAGACCATGAGGGTGGTGATGAGCAGCACCATGTCGGCGGCAGAGAGGCCGAGGCGGACCTCCTGATCTATCAGGGTACCGATGAACAGCACGGCGGGCACGGTGAGTGCTATGGTGGCCAGCACGGAACCGAAGTAGAGGTTCATGGCGCGCTGCAGCTGGTTGTTGAAGGCGGCCTTGATGGCGCCAACGGCCTCGGGGGCCAGCACGATACAGGCGACGATGAAGCCCCCCAGCGCGGCTGGCGCATCCATCACATGGACCCCGTGATTGATGGGGATGGCGAGGGTCTTGGCCAGCAGGATCACCACCACCAGGTAGGCGAGCAGCAGCAGGGTGTGGTAGACGTTGCTCTGCAGCGGGCCGTGGTGCTCTTCATGATCCTCGTGATCGCTGTCGACGAAGAAGTGGCTGTGGCTGCGGGTCTGGATCAGCAGGAAGACGCCGTAGAGCAGGATGGAGATGATGATCAGCATCCAGGACATGGCACGGGACATGCTGCCAAGGTTGCCCCCTTCGGTGAAGTTCGGCAGCACCAGACAGAGCAGCGCCAGAGGGATGATGGCCACCAGGTAGGATTTCACGCCGTCGAGGTTGAAGCTCTGGGTGTGGTAGCGCCAGCCTCCGAACAGCAGGGTGAAACCCACCAGGCCGTTGGTGACCAGCATCACCACGGCGAACATGGTGTCTCGCGCCATCTCGGGGTTGGGTTTGCCGGTCAGCATGACGGAGGAGATCATCACCACTTCGAGGGAGATGACCGACAGGGTCAGGATCAGGGTGCCAAAGGGTTCGCCCAGCTTGATGGCCAGGGCATCGGAGTGTCGCACGACGGAGAAGATGGCCCAGGTGACGATGGCGAGCAGGGCCAGGGAGACCGGCAGATAGATGGCAAGGGGAGTGGCCTCCGTCAGCAGATCGCTGCCTTGTGTCTTGAAGAACAGCAGGGTCAGCAGGCTGACGGGCAGGGCAAGCTCTTGCCGGATAAATGACTTCATAGGCGGTAGTTCTCATCTCGGGTCGGCGGTGACCGACGGGGACAGGACAGTCCGTCATGGACCATGGCGAATTCGCACATGATAAGGGTAGTTGCCGGCAGGACGCAGCATTTTTCCCGCGGGATCTGTGCAAAATCCGCTGGTGGGCATGCGTTGCGGCGTATCCGCGGGTGGGCAACAAAGTGGCGCTATCCCGCAGCCAGGAGGACAGTGTCATTGCCAGGGGGCAAATGGAGAGTTGATGGGGGCGGGGAGGACTCATTACCGCAAGCTGAGTCGAGAAGTGAGGCGTTTCACATCAACCTGCTTGAACATGGAGGCGCAACATCAAGGCGGCTCACCCTGGTTCATTAGTTGTTTCAATTTGATAAATGCAAAAAATCTTTGAGTGTTTAATTGCTAAGTCATTGATAAATTATGGTTTAGTCGCATTTAGTGGTTAAGATTCAATCGTGAACCTGTCATAAGTGACAATTGTCCAGCTTATCCGAACTGGTTTAGAGTAGCCCCGCGGTTTGACTCACCGTGTGTTCAATACTCCTGTATCTATTTTTGTCAGTAGCACAGAGTGTTAGTTTTGATATTGAGTGTTTCTTTTGGTCCCCTCTGCGGGACCATTTTTCTGCCCGCTTTTCCCCTCTCATCCGTCTGCTGTCTGGCCTGCACCGTCAACGCTCGTCTCCTTGCCGCCATTTAATTACGAAGCGGGATCTTCATCCATAGGCGGGTTTTGGCCAAGGCTGATACCATGATGCCCTAATGGATGCCGTCGGCTACGGAAAGACACATGAAACTGACCACTCAACTCGTCTCTTTTATTACGCTGTGCGTGATCCTGGCCATGACCATGGTGCTGCTCGGCGGGGTGTTCAGCTTTCGTCAGATGGGGATGGAGCTGCAGCAGAACCGGGTCGACTCCCTGGTGGAGATCATCGACAAGCAGGTGGGGGCCGCCGACGATCCCCAGGATCTGGCCCGCTGGCTGCCCTCCCTGCTGCGTGCCTCCCACGTGGTCGAGCTGGAGATCCGCCAGGACAAGCAGCGGGTCTACTGGTTTCGCGATGTGCAACAGCAGACCGACGAGAGCCTGCTGATCCCCTACAGCAAGGCGATCCCCCATCAGAGCGGCATGCGGGCCGAGTTCAAGCTGGAGCGGCCGTTCAAGGAGTTTGAATACTCCATGCAGGCCATGTCCGGTATCTCCCTCGGGGTGACCATAGTCGTGTTCGGGCTCTGGTACTCCATTCGCTGGCTGCGGCTGCAACTGCGCGGGGCCGAGCTCCTGGCCGAGCGGGCCCAGCTTATTCTGGATGGCAAACTCGGCAAGCTGGCTCACGATCCGGCCGACGAGTGGCCCGTCTCCGCCAGCCAGGCACTCAATCATCTGCTGGCGGATCTGGCCGATGCCCGCAAGGAGCGCAGCCGCTTCGACAACTTCATCCGCAGCAATGCCTTCGTCGACAAGGTGACCGGCATTGGCAACCGCCTGTTCTTCGACAACCGGATGGAGAGCGCCATCATGGAGGCGAGCGTGATCAGCGGTGGTGTCATGCTGATCGAACTGGCCGGGCTGGAGGAGCTGGATCCCGAACTGACGGGGCGCCCCAGCCAGGAGCTGCTGATGGAGGCGAGCGCCTCCATCGGTACCTTCGTGCGCAAGCACAGCGGCGCTCTTCAGGCCCGCTATGCCGGCCAGGTGTTCGCCGTGCTGTTGCCCAACATGTCAGAGAGCGAGATGGTCGATGGCGCCGGCCAGCTGCTCAAGAGCCTGCAGCGCCTGCATTGGCCGGAAGCGGTCAACGTCGAAACCGCCATTTATCTCGGCGCGGTCTGCTATCAGGCACAGGATTCACTGCTCAAGGTGCAGGAAGAAGCAGAACTGGCGCTCAAGAGTGCCCGCTTGCAGGGCCACAGTGGTTGGTTCCTGTTCGAGAAATCCCTGGATGAGGAGGGGAGCAGCAAGGGGACGGTACGCTGGCGGACCCTGATCACCCGTCGCATCGAGGAGCAGGGGATCCACTTCTATCTGCAACCTGTCCAGCAGGAGCAGGATCAGGTGATCTTGCAGCAGGAACTGCTGATCCGCATCCAGGATGAACATGAGCGGGAGCTGCAGGCCGGGGTCTTCATGCCGATGGCGGAGAAAGCCGGGCTGCTGTTGCCGCTGGACAAACTGGTGGTCGCCCGCACCTTGCGTCTGCTGCGCCAGCGCCCGGAAGGCGGTTGCCCCATCAGCCTCTCCCTCTGTGCCCAGAGCCTGCTCAACCGGGAGTTCCAGCGCGAGCTCTTCTTCGACCTGTTCCAACTGCCGCGCAGCACCAACCAGACCCTGGTGTTGCAGTTGTCGGAGGCCCAGGTGACCCGTCACTACGAGGCCCTCAAGCGACCGCTGCGGGCACTGCGCATGCTGGGTTGCCAGCTGGCTATCGATCATGCGGGCCAGGATGTGGTGAGCACCCAATACATCAAGGAGTTCGAGATCAACTTCCTCAGGTTGCACCCCAGCCTGGTGCGGGAGATCCACCTGCGTCAGGTCAACCAGATGGCGGTGCGCAGCCTGGTGGGGGGCTGTGCCAATACCCAGACCCGGGTGATTGCGGTGGGGGTGGAGAGTGGCGACGAGTGGAAGATGTTGCGCCACCTTGGCGTGCATGCGGGGCAGGGACCCTGGTTCGCCGAGCCCAGCCGGCTGCCGGCGGAAGCCGCCAGCGTCTGAACCGTCTCGGCGGCGTTACCTTCTCAAGGGCCCGCCATGTCTGGGGCAACCTTCAGAGGCGACCCTGCTCTCTCAGGCCTGCCAGCCCCTGCAGACCGCCGGTGTGGATGAAGACAATCTCGCTGCCACGGGGAATGTGACCCGCCGCCAGCTCCCGAAACAGTCCCCAGATCGCCTTGCCGCTGTAGATGGGTTCCAGCGGCAGGCCGGTCTGGGCACCGAATGCCTGCACCCACTGCCACATCTCCCGGCTGAATCTGGCATAGCCTCCGTCGTGGTGATCCAGTGCGATGCGCCAGCCCGAGGTGCTGGCGGCCGGGGGATGAAGCCGGCACACCTCGTCATGAATGAAGGCGCCACCCTTGAGCACGGCGATGGCCAGTATCTGTTCCGCTTCCCGTTTGCCCGCAACCAGCCCCGCGAGGGTACCGCCACTGGCGCAGGGCAATACCCAGAGATCCGGCGAGAAGGGCACCTCGGCCACCAGTTCGGCCACGCCGGGAATGGCCAGGGGGCTACTTCCCCCTTCGGGGACAATCAGGGTATCTTGGGTCTCAAACTGAGCCAGCCATTCGGGGTCCTGGCGTCGCCGGTAGCTCTGTCGGTCCACGAACTGGAGGGTCATGCCCCACTCGCTGGCGGCTCGAAGGGTGGAGTTGCTGACTGAGTCGGCTTCACCGCGTATGATGCCCGTGGTGCGCAGTCCGGCGCGGTGGCCCGCCGCCGCCAGTGCATGGATGTGATTGGAGTAGGCACCACCAAACGAGAGCAGGTGATGTTTCCCCTCCCGCTTTGCCTGCAACAGATGGTATTTGAGCTTTCTCCATTTGTTGCCGGAGAGGGTCGGGTGGATGAGATCGTCCCGTTTGCACCAGAGCCTGACCCTGTGGACATCCAGCAAGGGATGCTGAACGGGGTACAGAGGGGAGGGGATGAGGGGCGCCTCGGTCTGGGGCAGCGCAGTGCCCTGCCATGCATCATCTTTCATAAATATGGAAGCTAATAGCCTGTTTATGTTAAGGTTTAATCCGTTTCACGCAGCCAGGACCGGTCTCGATGAAATCACTTTTCCGTCGTTCGCTTCCCAGCCATCAGGTCGGACTCCTGTTGGCCAGCGATCGCATCCTGCTGGCCTGTGTGGAGCCACGCCCCCTCTTCATCAGCCGTGCCATCAATGGCCCCCACGAGTGGGCCCAGGCCATGGGCGAGCTGTTCGGCCAGCATGGGCTGGCCAAGTCTAAGGTGCGGGTGGCGCTGGCCGCCAGCCTTTATCAACAGATCCAGATAGACAAACCCGCCGTGCCCGATGCCGAGATGGCGGGGGCCCTGCCCTGGGCCATCAAGGATTTCGTCAACGAACCCGTGCTCCAGCTTGCCATGGACTATGTGGACCTGCCGACCCCGCCGGCCGGCCGGCCCAGGGTCAATGTGATCTGCCTGCCCAAGAGCCGGGTGCAACAGTTGGCGGATGCCGTCAACGGGGTGGCGCGGCTGGACGCCATCGTCAGCGACGAGCTGGCCATGACGGCCCTGTACGAGGCGGATCAGACGGTGCGTATCCTGCTCTGGCAGCCAAAGGGGCAGGATCTGCAACTGCTGGTGTTTCATCAGGGGGGGCTCTGCTTCTCGCGCCAGTTGCGCGGCTTCGGCAGCCTCACCGGCGGCCAGGAGCCGGATCCCGATCTGCTCGATGGGTTGGCCCTCGAGATCCAGCGCTCCATCGACTATCTCGCCGGCCAGCTCAAGCTGCCTGAGCCCGGCCAGATGCAGCTCGCCATCGCCTCCTCCTCCATTGGCCATCTGGTGCGTCATCTGGAACAGGCCTTCGGCTTCCCAGTGTCTGCCATGGCCAACAAGGCGGTCCTTGCCGGGGTTGAGTATCTCTCGGCCTACGGTGCCGCCCTGGGAGGTGAGCGATGATGCAGGCTGTCAATTCATCGACCCTGAACGGCACATGCCCGGCCGGAGTTGAGTCTCTTTTGACTTGTGGCGCAGCCCTGGGCAGGTGCGAATGATGAAGCGTCATATCAACCTATACGGGGCCGAGTTCAGGCCCAAGCGCCAGTGGGCCAGCCTCAACCAGATGGCCTTGGCCTGGGGCAGTGCCCTGCTGCTGCTGCTCGTCGTCGCTGCCTTCTATGGCTGGCAGCAACAGGGGGTCAGCCGCGAGCTGGGACAACTGCGGGTGGCGCTCGATGTCAAACGCGGGGAAGCCCAGCGCCTGGACGCCGAGCTTGCCCGCCATCAGGCCGATACCCAGTTGCAACAACAGCTGGTCAGCCGGCAGGAGGAGCTGAGTGCCAGGCAGGGGCTGATGCAGCAGCTTGGCTACCTCTCCTTGCAAAAATCCCAGGGTTACGCCGGCTTGATGGCGGATCTCGCCCGCCTGCGGGATGCCCGTCTCTCCCTGCAACGGATCGAGATCAGCGAGGGGCACATCAACCTCTCCGGCTTCGCCGAGCGCAGTCAGGATGTGCCCGCCTGGGTGAACCGTTTCAAACAGACGCCGTCCCTGGCGGGCAAGCAGTTCGGTGAGCTGACCCTGAGCCGGGACAAGGAGGGCCAACTGGCCTTCCAGCTCAGCGGCATCGAGCAGGAGAAGCCCTGATGGAGTTGAAAGCACAGTGGCAGGCATGGGCCCAGAAAGTGGCCGCCCTCAGCTTGCGAGAGCGGGTACTGATCCTGCTGACCGGCCTGGTGCTGGCCGGGGCCATCGGGATCTACGGCTGGCTGGATGCGGCCGACACCCGGCTGAGCCAGGATCGCGCCGCCCTGACCGCCGCCCAGCGGGATCTGGAGATCCTCGACCTCGAGAATCAGGGCAAGCAGGCCAGGCTGGCACGGGATCCCAATGCTCAGGTGCGTGAGCAGCTGGCGCGGGTAGACGCGGATCTCGCCAGGCTGGATGCCGAGCTCAAGGCCCAGACGGTGGATCTGATCCCGGCCCGGGAGATGCCCGCCGTGCTGGAGGCCCTGCTGTCCCGCTCCGCCAATCTGCACATGCTGTCCCTGACCTCGCTTAAACCTGAACCCCTGATGGCGGGAGAGCAGAAGGTCAACCTGTTCAGACACGGGATCCGTCTCCAGCTGGAGGGGGGTTACTTCGATGTCTACCAGTATCTGAAGGCGCTGGAGGCATTGCCCCGTCACTTCTATTGGCAGAGGTTCGACTACAGGGTGGAGGAACACCCCAAGGCCGCGGTGATGATGGAGATCTACACCCTCAGCACCAGCAAGGAGTTTATCCGTGGCTAACATGCTGATAAATAAAAACAATATTCCATGGATGTCAGGCTCGGCCTGGTGTCTGCTGTGGACCTGCCTGCTGAGCCCCCTGGCCCTGGCCGAGGTATTGCAGGATCCGACGGCCCCGCTGGCGGGAATGAGTGCCGGCAAGGGGGCGAACCCGTCCGCCACGGCCGGCGTGCCGAGGCTGCAGAGCATCATCATCGGCAACGGTCCCGCCCTCGCGGTGATCAATGGCCAGAGCTACCGGGTCGGTCAGCGGATAGAGGGTTACCAGCTGGTCGCCATCAGCGCCGATGCCGTGGTATTGGAGAAGGGTGGCAAGCGTCAGTCGCTGACCCTGTTTGGTAGCAAGATACGGATGTAAATCGGCACCGTGCGGGATGTCATGGGCCGGGTTTGTCGAGTTTAATTGCGAGTCAGGTGCGCTAATTACATGAAAAAACACCATTTCTGTCTGCTTCCCCTCGCGTTGGCGGTAGCGGGTTGCACAACCTACAAGCACCCTGAGCCGGTGCAGGCCAAGGATGCCCTCAAGCAGGCCATGGCGGAGCAGGCTCCGACCACCCCTCTGACGACCTTGCCCCCCTCGGTGCAAAGCGAGCTGCTGCAGCTCAATCGCCCCCAGCAGCCGATGGCCATCCCCGAGAAACGGCTGCGGATCGCGGCCCATGACGTGGATGCGGTCGAGTTCTTCGGCTCCCTGTTCAAGGGCTCCCGCTACAGCGTGGCGGTGCATCCCGGGGTGGCGGGTTCCATCTCGGTGGAGCTCAAGGATGTGACCCTGCAGGAGGCCCTCGCCACCGTGGGGGACATGTACGGCTTCGATGTGCAGCGCAAGGGCAACGTGTTCCACATCTATCCCGCCGGTCTTCGCACCGAGACCATCCCGGTTAACTACCTGATGATGGCCCGCCGTGGCCTCTCCCGCACCTCGGTCAGTACCGGCGGCGTGACCGCGAACGACAACAACAATAACGGCAATAACAACAACTTCGACAACGGCCTGAACAACAGCGGCAACAACAACTTCGGCTCCTCCGACAACGGTGACAACAACACCAACAGTAACGGCACCCGGATCGAGACGGACAGCAACAACGACTACTGGACCGATCTGAGGGACTCCCTGCAGACCCTGGTCGGCAACGGTGAAGGCCGGGCCATCATCACCAGCCCTCAGGCCGGCCTGGTGACGGTGCGGGCTTACCCCAAGGAGCTCAAGGCGGTGCGCGAGTTCCTCGAGCAATCCGGTGAACACCTCAAGCGCCAGGTGGTGCTGGAGGCGCGGATCCTCGAGGTCTCCCTCAACGAAGGCTACGAGCAGGGGGTGGACTGGAGCGGCCTCTCCGCCAGCTGGGATGGTGGTAAGGGGATCACCGGCGGCGGTTCCTTGCTGAAAAGCCCCATCGCCAGCACCCCGAACCAGATCTTCCGGGCTCTGGGAGGCGGTGCCGGCTTCACCATCTCGGACGGCAACTTCAACGTGGCGGTCAGCCTGCTCAAGACCCAGGGGGACGTGAACACGCTCTCCAGCCCCCGGGTGACTGCGACCAACAACCAGAAGGCGGTGATCAAGGTGGGGACGGATGAATACTTTGTCACCAACGCCTCCACCACCACCACTACCTCGGGCAACTCCGCGCCCATCGTCACCCCCAACGTGGAGCTGACCCCCTTCTTCTCCGGCATCGCCCTGGACGTGACGCCGCAGATCGATGAGGCGGGCCGGGTGTTGCTGCACATCCACCCCTCGGTCATCGACACCGAGGAGCAGAGCAAGACCATCAACGTCGGCACCGCCGCTCCTCTGGTGCTGCCGCTGGCCAAGAGCTCCATCCGCGAGTCGGATACCGTGGTGCAGGCCAACAACGGTGACATCGTCGTCATCGGCGGTTTGATGAAGACCGACAAGCAGGAGATCGTCAGCAAGGTGCCCCTGCTCGGCGACATCCCCTGGGTCGGTGAAGCCTTCACCAACCGCCGCGAGAGCACCAAGAAGGTGGAGCTGGTGATCATGCTCAAGCCCACCGTGGTGGAGAAGGGCACCTGGCAGAACGAGTTGCAGCGCTCCTCCGAACTGCTCGACAAGTGGTACCCGCCCAAGGGCTAAGCCATGAGAGTGCAGCGACTCGCTTCTTCCGCCTCCCGGCCCCGGGAGGCCTCATGTACCTGAGCCACTTCGGCCTGCGGGGGAATTCCTTTGGCCTGAGCCGCGCTGGCCGTGAAGGGTGCGGGGAGGCCTCATGTACCTGAGCCACTTCGGCCTGCGGGAGGCGCCCTTCGCCCTCACCCCGAACACCAGCCTCTACTACGGCCTGCCGCCCCATGAAGAGGCCCTGCAGGTGCTGAACTGGGCGCTGGCCCAGGGGGAGGGGTTCATCAAGGTGACCGGCGAGGTGGGCACCGGCAAGACCCTGCTGTGCCGCAAGTTGCTGACCGAGCTCGGCTCGGAGGCGCAGCCCGTGCGTCTGGCCTGGCTGCCAAACCCCCACCTCAACCCCGCCGAGCTGCGCATCGCCCTGGCGCTGGAGCTGGGTCTGGCGGTACGGGATGGCAGCGAGCTGGATCTCACCGATCGCATCCATCGCCATCTCATCGCTCTGCACCAGCAGGGTCAGCGGGTGGTGGTACTGATCGACGAGGCCCAGGCCTTGCCGGACGACACCCTGGAGGCGATCCGGCTGTTCGGCAACCTGGAGACGGAGTCCTGCAAGTTGCTGCAGATCGTGCTGTTCGGCCAGCCCGAGCTGGATGCCCGCCTGGCCAAGCCCCATCTGCGCCAGCTGCGCCAGCGCATCGGCTTCTCCTACTGCCTGCGGGCCCTGTGCCTCGACGAGACCCGTGCCTATGTGGAGCATCGACTGCACGCCGCCGGTTATCGCGGGGCATCCCTCTTCGGTCGGCGCGCCCTGCGTCTGCTGTGGCGAGCGTCTCGCGGGGTGCCGCGCCTCATCAACGTGCTGGCCCAGAAGTGCCTGATGCTGGCCTATGGCCGGGGTGAGCGGCAGATAGGCGGCAAGCTGATGCGCCTCGCCATCCGGGATACCGAGGATGCCAGCCACTTTTCATTCATCCGCTGGTGGCCGCTGCTGTTGCTGCTGGGCGGAGCCCTGGCTTATGGAGTCTGGTCATGAGCGTGATCAATCAGATGCTCAAGGATCTGGAGCAGCGTCAACCGGGGGAGGGAACCGCCGTCTACGTGGCGCCCCCTCGCCAGCAAGGCTGGTGGATGCTGGCATTGACCCTGATGTGCGGACTGGCACTCGGGATCCTTGGTTGGCGCACCTGGATCTACTGGCAGCAGAGCCATCAGGCAGAGACTCCTGCTGCCTTGGCCGCCATTTCACAGCCAGTCAGCGCAGTGGAATCTGCACCGGCAGCATCTTCCGCTGCCAAAACGCTGGCCGGTGTGCCGATGTCGGCAGCCGCCAGCACCGCTGAGCCGCCGGAAGCGGAAGGCGAACTAGGCGTCCCGGCAGCCCTGGCGCTGGCCACGACTCGGAGCGAAATGGACGAGGCCGACGGGGAGGCGCTTCCCCCGGCGGATGAGGGGATCGACCCCAGCGGGGATGCACTGCTGGCCGAAGGCGAGACGGTGCCGAGCGACGAAGAGTTGCAACCGGATCTGCAGGCCGAACTCGCAGCCGAGCGGGAGGCGGCGGCTCCGCCCCGCAAGCCCGGGGTGCTCAGGATTGAACAGGTGGACCTCTCCGAGCCGGAGCTGGCGACCCTGGCCGAGCGCAAGGCCACCACGGCCATGGCCAAGGGGGATATGCGGGCGGCGCAGGACAACTACTACCAGGTGCTGGTGCACGATCCCCACAACCAGGGGGCCCGCGAACAGCTGGCGGCGCTGCTCTACGGCGAGGGGCGCCTGAACGAGGCGAACCAGGTGCTGGAAGAGGGGCTCAGACTGGAGCCGCGGCAGGCCGATTTTCGCCTGCTGCTGGCGCGGGTGGCCATCAGTGCCGGGGATCGCCGGAAGGCGCTGGACTGGCTGGCCGGTTATCAGCCGGATCTTGCCGCCAACCTCGATTACTACGCCACCTGGGCCGGCTTGACCCAGGAGCTGGGACAGAATGCCCAGGCGGCGGATCTCTACGTCAAGTTGCTGCGCCAGCAGCCGGATCAGGGTCGCTGGTGGCTCGGTCTCGGCGTGGCGGAGGATGGCCAGGGCCATCGCCAGCAGGCACTGGATGCCTATCGCAATGCCCAGTTGCACGGCAACCTCGGCGAAGCCTCCAGCCAGTGGCTGGATCAGCGCATCGCCCAACTCGCCCCCTAGGGGCAGTGTTCACTTTTTCGGAGTAGCCATGGCACAACCCAGACTGAAAATGCGGCTCGGCGACCTGCTGGTGCAAGAGCAGATCATCTCCGATGACCAGCTCCAGCTCGCCCTGCAGCAGCAGCGGCAGACCGGCCGCAAGCTGGGGACCACCCTCATCGATCTTGGCTTCATCAGCGAGGTGCAGTTGCTGCAATTCCTCGCCCGCCAGCTGGATGTGCCCTTCTTCGACCTCAACAATCTCACCATAGACGCGGCAGCCGTGGCCCTGTTGCCCGAGGTGCAGGCCCGTCGCTACCGGGCGCTGGCGGTGAACCAGAGCGATGACAAGGTGACGGTGGCCATGTCGGATCCTGCCGACCTCAGCGCCCTCGACGCCATCGCCGCCCTGCTGAGCCCGCGCGAACTGGTGCTGGCGGTGGCGCGGGAAGGCCAGCTGCTGGAGTATTTCGACCGCCTCTACCGGCGCACCCGGGAGATTGAAAACTTCGCGGTGCAGCTGCACGAGGAGCATCAGGATACGGGCTTCGAGCTCGGGGCCAGCAACCTCAACGGCGGGGCCGACGAGGGGGAGGCGACGGTGGCCAAGCTCTTGCGCTCCCTGTTCGAGGACGCGGTGCAGGTCGGGGCATCGGACATCCATATCGAGCCGGACGAGAAGGTGCTGCGCATCCGCCAGCGGATCGACGGCATCTTGCACGAGAACGTGCTGAACGAGGTGCGCATCGCCCAGGCGCTGGTGCTGCGCCTCAAGCTGGTGGCCGGGCTCGACATCTCCGAGAAACGGCTGCCCCAGGATGGCCGCTTCAACATGAAGGTGCGCGGGCGCGACGTGGACGTGCGGATGTCGACCATGCCGGTGCAGTACGGGGAATCCGTGGTGATGCGTCTGCTGGATCAATCCTCCGGCATCTTGTCGCTGGCGGATACCGGCATGCCGCCGGCGATCCTGACCCGCTTCCGGCGTCAGCTCAAACGCCCCCACGGCATGATCCTGGTGACGGGCCCCACGGGGAGCGGCAAGACCACCACCCTGTATGGCGCCCTCTCCGAACTCAATCAGGCCAGCCACAAGATCATCACGGTGGAAGACCCGGTGGAATACCGGTTGCCACGCATCAACCAGGTGCAGGTCAACGCCAAGATCGGCCTCACCTTCTCCCAGGTGCTGCGCTCCACCCTGCGCCAGGATCCGGATATCCTGCTGGTGGGGGAGATGCGGGACAACGAGACGGTGGAGATCGGTCTGCGCGGCGCCATCACCGGTCACCTGGTGCTGACCACCCTGCACACCAACGACGCGGTGACCAGTGCCCTGCGCCTCATCGACATGGGAGCCCCCGGCTATCTGGTGGCGAGTGCGCTGCGGGCCGTGGTGGCCCAGCGCCTGGTGCGACGGGTGTGCGAGCACTGCGTCGAGGTGAGCCCGCCGGACGAGGGGCAGGCCACCTGGCTCTCCGTGCTCTCCGGCGAGGCGCCGGGCCAGCATGTCTATCACAAGGGGCGTGGCTGCCAGAGTTGCAACTTCACCGGTTATTCCGGCCGGATCGGGGTCTACGAGCTGCTGGAGCTGGATCAACCCATGATGGATGCCCTGCGCCGCAACGATGCGGAGGGCTTCGCCCGGGCGGCGCGCGAACACGAGCACTACCGGCCCCTGGCCCTGACGGCACTGGACTACGCCCGCGAGGGGATCACCTCGGTGGACGAGGTGCTCAGGCTCGCGGAGGATCTGGGCTAAGCCATGAGCAGCTTCAACTACAAGGGACGCGACAGTCAGGGCAATGCCGTCAGCGGCAGCCTGGAGGCGGCGAGCGAGATGGCGGCCGCCGAGCAGCTGATGCACCGTGGCGTGATGCCGACCGAGCTCAAACCCGGCAGGGCGAAATCCGCCAGCATCGACTGGTCCCTGCTGCTGGAGGGCAGCGTCAAGCTCGAAGAGCTGGTGGTGTTCAGTCGCCAGATGTACGCCCTGACCCGGGCCGGCATCCCCATACTGCGGGCCATCGCCGGGCTGGAGGATAGCACCCACAGCAAGCCGCTGAAGCGGGCGCTGCACGCGCTGGGGGAAGATCTCGGCAACGGACGCCCCCTGTCGAGCGCCATGCAATCCCATCCCAAGGTGTTCAGCAGCCTGTTTGTCTCCATCATCCACGTGGGGGAGAACACGGGTCAGCTGGAAGAGGCCTTCCTGCAGCTCGCCAACTATTTCGATCTGGAGCTGGAGACCCGCAAGCGGATCAAGACCGCCATGCGCTATCCCAGCTTCGTGATGGCTGCCATCGCCATCGCCATGGTGATCCTCAACATCATGGTGATCCCGGTGTTTGCCGGCATGTTTGCCAAGTTCGGGGTGGAGCTGCCGCTGGCGACCCGGATCCTGCTCGCTACCTCCCACTTCTTCGTTCACTACTGGTGGCTGCTGCTCGCCATCCTAGCGGGTGCCGTCATCGGCTGGCGGCGCTGGGTCGCCACGACCCGGGGCAAGCTGACCTGGCACAGGTGGCAGCTGCGCCTGCCCATCGTCGGCACCATCATAGAGCGCTCCCTGCTGGCGCGCTTCGCCCGCAGTTTCTCCATGATGCTCAAGGCCGGGGTGCCGCTGAACCAGGCGCTGACCCTGGTGGCGGATGCGGTGGACAACGCCTGGATGGCGGACCGGATCCGCGACATGCGTGCCGGGATCGAGCGGGGGGAAAGCCTGCTGCGCATCGCAGGTGGCAGCGGCCTGTTTACCCCATTGGTGATGCAGATGATCGCGGTGGGGGAGGAGACGGGCCAGGTGGACGATCTGCTGCACGAGGCGGCGGAATACTACGAGCGGGAGGTGGACTACGACCTCAAGAGTCTCACCGCCCGCATCGAACCCATCCTGATCGGCATCGTCGCCGTCATGGTGCTGGTGCTGGCGCTCGGTATCTTCACGCCCATGTGGGACATGATGCGGGCGGTGCGTGGTCAGTCATGAGTTGCCTGCGTAGCGAACATCTTCGCGGTTTTAAGGGTGGTCAAGGTCGGTAGGAGCAGGGATGAGCAGACAGTCCGAACAGGATGAGCGCTGGCTGGGAGGGTATCGGCGGATGGCCGCCGTGATCCTGCTGTTGGTCATCATCGCCACCCTGGCCATGAGCTATCGCAGCCACCGGGAACAGGCGCTGGCGGTGAGCGTGACGCTGCTGGGGGAGCAATTTGCTGAGCGAGTCCAGCGTCTGCACGGGCGCTGGCTCGATGAGCGGCGGCCCGAGGTGCTGCATGCCGAGGGGGTCGCCTGGCAGTTCGATGAGCGGGGCTGGCCCCTCGGGGTATTGCCGTTGCAATCCCCATCTGATGATTGTCGTCAGCTGTGGTTGACCCTGATCGGTGATGGGGGGCAGAACCTGCCGCCGCTGGAAGCCCTGGTCAGCCGGGATGGGGGAGGCTGTGAGTACGGCTGGGAAGCCCAACGGCTGCACTACCGGTTCGGGGATGGGCGGGTGCAACTGCTGCCCTGAGCCAGATGACACTTAACCTGTGACATGATTTTTTTCTAACCGCATGAAATAATGCGGACAATGACGGAGGCAGCATGGCAGCAACAAGAGTGATATCCGGCCGCGGACCCGGCCAGATGGCGGGTTTTTCCCTGATCGAACTGGTGATCGTCATCGTGATCCTGGGGATCCTGGCGGTCACCGCATTGCCCCGTTTCCTCGACG
Organism: Aeromonas intestinalis; assembly: GCF_054052485.1. NCBI lineage: Bacteria > Pseudomonadati > Pseudomonadota > Gammaproteobacteria > Aeromonadales > Aeromonadaceae > Aeromonas > Aeromonas intestinalis. The sequence continues at coordinate 17,412 of NZ_JBSTYK010000019.1, read as the reverse complement.
TCACCGACGAGGCGAAGAAGGCCAGCGTGGAGGGGGTATCCGGCGGTTTCGCGACCGGGGTGTCGCTGGTGCGGGCCCAGTGGGAAGCGGAAGGACGCGCCAAGCAGGACGGTCTCAATACCGTACTCTACGACGGGTCGCGTTTCTATTTGACGACGCCAACCGACACTCAGGTCAATAACGGCGAGCTCTCCCCGGGGTATCCTATGGACACGTCTGCGAGCGGCAATGCCGATGTAAATCCGGCCAATCTGACGGCCCAGCGCTGTCTCTATATTTGGGAGGGATTGCTGCAAAATCCTCCCAAGGCGACTGCCAGCTTCGATGAAGTGCGCGGTAGCGGCAATGACCTGAAGTTTTATGCAACGGTGAGCAGCAACGGACTGGATTCGGTTTGCCGTTACTATCTGGTCAACAGCCTGAGCAAAGGCAGTGATGGACGCTATCAAGACCCGCAAGGGAGCACGAGTGAGTTCATGAGTTTCAGTTATCGCCCGGCCTCCGGCCAGGTCATTACCAATATCAATTGATAAACCGAGGAAAATGTAATGAAAAAGCAGGCGGGTTTTACCCTGATCGAACTGGTGATCGTGATCATCATCCTGGGCATTCTGGCGGTCACCGCCGCGCCCAAGTTCCTGAATCTGCAGGATGATGCGCGTCTGGCTGCAGCTAATGGTGTGAAAGCATCCCTTCAGAGTTCTTCTCAACTGGTATATAGCAAGGCTGCTATTCAGGGTATTGAAAGCTCCTCAGGTGCTGTCTCTGTAGCTGGCCAAACTATCGACACACGTTTTGGTTACCCTGTAAATGCTGATGCTGCTAAAACAGTCGCACTGGATGGTTGGAGTGAAGTGTCTGGTACTCCGGGGACCTTCAAACCGAGTAACGAACCAAACAGCAAGTGCGAAGTGAAGTATGACAATGAAGGTGCGATCGTGAATTCTGGCGATGTGCCTAGCATTACTGTAAATGATGAGTGCGGAAAATAACGTATTCATTATTGGAGAACGCGAGGCTCTGAGCCTCGCTTCTTTTTTCTACTGAGGTTGCGATGACAATAAGTCGTGGTTTCACCCTGATAGAACTGGTGATAGTGATCCTGTTACTCGGGATTCTGGCCGCCTTTGCCGTGCCCAAATGGCTGGGCAAAGGCGGCTTTGAAACCCATACCCTGCGCGATGAACTGGTGGCCCGGCTGCGGCTGGTGCAGACCATGAACATGCAGGAAGGGCCGGCGCGTTGCACCCAGCTGGTAGTCGAAGCGAAGCACTTCGGCCATCTGACCCAGCTTGGTAACTGTACCCCCAAGGCCATCTCGGGCTGGGGGCAGAATGAGCAGGTCCGGGGGCGAGTGGTCAAGGCCTCCGGCAGTATCTCCCTGCCTCAGGGCAGCTTTTCTTTCGACAAGCGCAGCGGTCGCCCCCTATCCCCGTCAGCCTGCATCAGCGGTTGTAACCTGATGGTGAGCGATGGTGGGGAGAGTGCCCGTCTGCGTATCGAGCCCGAAGGCTATATTCATGCCCTTCCCTAATGCCCGCCGCGGCTTCACCCTGATCGAGTTTATCGTCGGTATCGTGCTGCTGGCGGTGGCGCTCACCGGCATCCTGGGGCTGCTTGTCAACCAGGCCCCCCAGGCGGTGGATCCAGTGCAGCAGGTGCGGGCCGCCCAGCTGGCCCAGCGACTCTTCAGCGAGGTGCTGGAGAAGTCCTTCGATGAGCATTCCGATCACAATGGCGGGCGTTTTCGCTGCGGCGAGACGGCCGGAAGCCCGGCGGTGGCCTACCCGGCCTGCACCGACAGCACCAGCTATAGCCCGGACAGTGGCGAGACGCGTCCCTACCAGTTCAATGACGTGGATGATTACCAGACCAGCGCCATCTGCGCCAAGGGGTTGGCCAGCTGCGACGGCGGCTGGGTGCCGGCCAATTTCTTCGGTGCCAGGAGTGGTGCTGGTCTGGATGCGAGCGAGTATCGCCAGTTCGGGATCCGGATCCGGGTGAGCGGGGCAGATTTGACCAAGAATGACTTGTCCACTTGCAGCGGCCCCTGCTTCACCGGCAAGCGCGTCGAGCTGTGGGTACGGCTGCCGGATCGCAGCGAACTGGCCTTTACCCTCTATCGGGGGAACTACTGATGCGGACGGCGCGGGGTTTCACTCTGGTGGAGCTGGTCATGGTGATCCTGCTGCTCGGGGTCATGGCGACCTTCACCAGCCAGTTTATTGGCATCGGCACCCAGATTTACGGGGATGCCAGCAGCCGCGAGCAGCTGATGAGTGATGCCCGCTTCGCCATGGAGCGGCTCAACCGCGAGCTGCGCGATGCGGTGCCCGGCTCTGTGCGCGTGGAGGACGCCGCTGGCGGCTTGAAGGAGCAGGGGCCTTGCCTGCGCTTCTGGCCCATCGCCACCACCAGTCGCTATCTGGGGCCGGCGGCGATCACGGCCCTCAACATTGTCACACCCGCTAAATTGCCTGCCAAAAATGACCTGGCCATCATCTATCCACTGCCTGATGCCACGATTGGCAACACCAATACGCTGGATGTTGGTTGTTTGCAGGGGCGTTGCACTGCCAGGGTGACTGCCGTGGGGAGCCCTGCCTCAGGGGCCTTGTCGCTGACCCTGGCGGCCGCTGTTACCAAGGATTCCCCGGGCCAGCGCATCTATTTTGCCAACCAGCAGGTACGTTATTGCGTGGTGGGCACGACCCTGACCCGGGCCAGCGCCGCCATCGGCACTGGCGCCCTCTGGAGCACCCCGGCCCTGATGGCCGAGCATATCCGACCGACCAGCTACTTCTATCGGGATCCCGCCGCCTTCAATCAGAGCGAAGTGGGGCTCGGGATTGTGTTTGAGCAGCGCGGCGAGAGCGTCAGCTTCAACCACAAGCTGGAGGTGCTCAATGTCCCTTAAACTCGCCTCTGTCAAGCATCAGCGAGGCAGCGCCATCATGATCGCGCTCTTTGTCATCGTCATCATGGCCCTGCTGGCGGCGACCATGGGCCGCTTCCTGGTGGACAGCGCTGAGAAGCACACGGCGGAGGTGCGCGGAGTGCGGGCCCTGATGGCGGCCCAGAGCGGGCTGGAAATTGCCCTCTATCGACTCTATCCCAACGGCCAGTGGCAAGGACAGCAATGCGCCGCCAGCACCAGTCTCAGTTTCACCGATGCGGGACTGACGGGCTGTCAGGCCATCGTCACCTGCAACAAGGTGTCGGTGAGTGCCGCTGGCGCCACCCAGACAGCCTATGACTTCAGCAGCGAGGGGCGCTGCGGCGACCCGGGAACCAACAGCGGCCCGAATCCGGACTTTGCCGTCAGCCGCACTCTGGTGGCACAAGCCTTCGATGGAGTGAACCCATGATCCGCCGCCTCTGTGCCGTCATTGTCTTGTTGTTGGTTGGTTTGCCTGCCCAGGCCGCGCTGGACTGCAACAGCATCTTCCCTGGCCCCATCCAGAGTCACGATTCGGCGGGCACCCTTTACATGCAGTCCGGTGCCCGGGTGGAGAATTACAATGGCCTGGAGGTCTGTTTCAGGCAGGTCACCGGTTACGACAATGAGATGAGCACGCAGGCCTGTGGGGCGGGCAAGTGTCAGATCACCGGTGTGGCCAGCTTGAAGCAGACCCGGCCCACCTTTCCGGGGACGACGGATTCCGCAAGCTATACGGTTGCCAACTGGACCACCCCCACCGTCGTACTGGGAACAACCCCCAATTACGGCAAGGCCGCCAGCAGCAGTCGCTGGGACCTGGGCAGCCTGATGATCGACGGTTCAACCGGTTCTAGCGGGGCTGGCAATGTCAGCTTCTCGGACAGTTACAGCACCTATGTCATCAAGAGCCTGACCATGCAAAACGGCGGCGTCATGACGTTGACCGCAGGCAAGACCTATATCATCGAAGGGGATCTGACCCTGACCGGGGGCAGCTTCATCAAGCTGGTCGGCAGCGGGACGACCTCGTTTTATGTCAAGGGCAGCATCGCAGCTCACAACGACTCGCAACTGCAGACAGGTTCCGGTTTCAAGGCCTATGTGGTCGGCAACATCACGCTCACCGGTAGCGACCAGCTGGCAGGCACCTACTATGCAGAAGGGGATGCCACCTTCGAGAATCAGGTGGTCTTGCGTGGCCAGTTGAGTGCCAAGAACGTCAATCTGAAGGGGAACAGCAAGGTCATCTATGACGGCGGGGAGCCTCTGCTCGCCTGCTTCAACGACGACTTCTCCGCCAGTTCTCTCAGCAACAACTGGGTCGTGGCTCGTAGCAGCGGCAACTTCACGCCCTCCATCGTCAATGGCCGCCTCGGCATGACCCAGGCCAGTACCTACCAGGCCACGTCGACGACCTATCAGCGACTGTTCCCCGCCGCTAACAACCTGGTGACCATTGAGTTCGACCACTACGCCTATGGCGGCAACGGAGCGGATGGCATGGCGGTGGTGCTCTCGGACGCCAAGATAACGCCCCAGCCAGGGGCCGCGGGCGGGCCGCTGGGCTATGGCTTCACGGCGGGCAACAACGGCTTTGCCGGCGGCTGGCTCGGGGTGGGGATAGACGAGTATGGCAACTTCTCCGGCGAAGGCGGGGCGACCAACAAGGGACGGCGCAAACAGTCCGTGGCGGTGCGGGGATCGGGTTCGGGCACCAGCGGTTACAACTACCTCAGGGGTACCTGCAACAACGGCAGTACCAGCACCAGTGGCAACTGCCTCTCGCCGACCGTAGACAGCGGCTCGGACGGCAACCGCCCCCATCGTTACCGCCTGACCGTGGATTCCCGTACCAGTGGCCAGTCTCTGGTCAAGGTGGAACGCAACACCGGCAGCGGCTACAGCACCCTGATCGACAGTTTCAATGCGCTCAGCCAAAGCGGTCAGGCGGCGATCCCGGAGAACTTCCTGCTCTCCATGACGGGATCTACCGGTGCCGCGACCAACGCGCACCAGATAGACAACTTCCAGGTCTGCGCCCTCAACTCCAGTCCGGTGGGGAACCAGATCGATCACTTCGAGTTCGAGCACAGCGGCAATGCCCTGACCTGCAACCCGGAAACCCTGACCATACGCGCCTGTGCCAACGCCAGTTGCAGCCAGCTGGTCACTGAGCAGGTCAGCGCCACCCTGACGCCGCTTAAAAATGGCAGCAACGGCTGGGTGGCCAGCAACCAGGTGAGCTATAGCGGCAACACAGCTACCGTGACTTTCAGCGGCGGCACCACCACCTTGCAGCTTCGCAACAATCTGGCGAACGCCATGACGGTGGGGGTGAGTGGCTCGACGCCCTCCACCAAACCACTCAGTACCACTCTCTGCCGGTCGGGCAGCGGGGCCCTGAGTGCCGCTGCCTGTACCCTCAGCTTTGCCGAGAGTGGCTTCCTGTTCGATGTGCCTACCGATGTGCCGGATACCGATGCGCTGGACACCATTGCCAACAAGCCCCAACGGGTGGTGATGAAGGCGGTCCGGAAGGACAACGTGACCCAGCAGTGTGTGCCGAGTTTCGCCAGCGTGAGCAAGCCGATCAGCTTCTGGAGCGACTATGTCAGCCCGGCGAACAACCTCTTCGGCAGCAAGGTAACGGTCAACGGCAGCGCCATTGCCACCTCGCAGGGGGTGGCGGTGACCAGCAATTTGAGCTTCGATGCCAAGGGTGAGACCACGCTGACGGTGAATTACCCGGATGCGGGCCAGATGCGGCTCAATGCCCGCCATGATGGCAGCGGGGATACCGCAGGTTTGGTGATGACGGGCTCGGGTCTCTTTGTCAGCCGCCCGGCCGGGCTCTGCATCACTCCTACCCAGGGGGCCTGCACGGCGGGGAATGCCAGCTGCCCTGTGTTCAGGAAGACGGGGGAAGAGTTCTCGCTGACCATAGCAGCCGTGGCCTGGCAGGCCGATAACGATACCGATTTCTGCAGCGGCAACTTGACGACCCCGAACTTCGCCTTGGCCAATATTGCCCTCGGCAGCCAGCTGGTGGCCCCCAAGTCCGGTGTCGAGGCGGCGGTCAGCAAGCTGAGTTATGACCATTCCAACGCGAAAGGCAGCAACAACCTCAACACCGTCACCCAGTCGGTGAACGAGGTTGGGGTTTTCCGGATGACTGCAACGCCACAGATCTCAGGTTACTTTGGCTACACCATACCCGCCGCCAGTAGCGTGCCGATGGGGCGCTTCGTGCCCTGGGACTTCAACATGGTGAGCGGCACTGTCACCCCGGCCTGCGGCGGCTTTAGCTATATGAGCCAGCCGTTTGGGGTGCAGACGACGGTACAGGCGCGCAACAAGGAAGGAGGGGTGACCCAGAACTACCGGGATGCCTTCGCCAAGGGGGTGGTTTCCCTGGTGGCCTCCAACAACCGAGATGGGGTCGACAGATCCAACCGGCTGGATCCCCTGAGCCAAAACTGGGTGAGCGGGCAGAGCCGCTTCGATGGCCAGAGCCGTTTCGTGCGCCTGCGTGAACTCTCTCCGAGCCTGACCGCGCCGGAGGAGCCACTGCGGCTGCTGCGGCTGGGGCTCAAGGTAGGGGATGGTGAGGCCAGCGAGACCAGCTTCCTCGCCAACCGCGACATGAACCCGGCCGTCAGTGGTAGCTGCCAGAGCGGGGTGAACTGCACCGCCAGGCAGCTCTCCATTCCGAAGGGATCGGACGATACCATGATCGCCTACTATGGCCGGCTGCTTGCCAGCACCCGTCAGGGGGTCGACAGCGCCCCGCTGGCGCTGCCCCTGCAGGTGCAGTATTTCGAAGGGGGCCTGTGGCGAGCCAATTCGCAAGATATCTGTACCCAGATCTCCCTGGCGGGTGGCGGCATCGTCTTTACCGATGCGGAGCAACGCTATGACGCCGCGACGGGGGATCTGATCCTCAAAGACGGTACCCGCATTCGCCTTGGTCTCGGCAATGTGGCACCGGGTGGCACTCAGGCCGGTTTCGACGCAGGCGAGACCCGGTTCCACTTCGCGCCGCCCAATCAGGCGGTGCGCATTCCCTATCGGATCGTGCTGGAGCAACAGCCATCCCAACCCGTCTGGTTGGCGGATCCCGCTACGGCGGATCATCTGCAGGGGGAGGCGATTTTTGGTCGGGATCGGGGCAATGATCGGATTATTTATCGCCGCGAAGTGATGCCCTGATAGGACGGGTCTGACGGGGAATGAGGCTGTTTGATATTGAGTGACGACTTATCTCCTTGTTTCTTAGTCTTTGTCGGCCTGTGCGGGTGAGTGATGACTCGCATTTTTGTCGCGCCTGATTGATTGGCGACAGTTTGAGCGCTTGCCGATTGGGGTGGGCATTGGTAAAGTTAGCCGGTTTTCTGCACCTCCAAATTCTTAGGATTTCCCGTAGCCATGTTCAAAAAGCTCAGAGGCGTCTTTTCCAACGATCTGTCGATCGACTTGGGAACTGCCAACACCCTGATCTACGTAAAAGATCAAGGGATCGTCCTTAACGAACCCTCAGTTGTCGCCATTCGCCAAGAGCGCGGGAACGCCAAATCGGTCGCTGCTGTCGGTCATGCCGCCAAGCAGATGCTGGGTCGTACCCCTGGTAACATCTCCGCCATTCGTCCGATGAAAGACGGCGTCATCGCCGATTTCTACGTGACCGAGAAGATGCTGCAGCACTTCATCAAGCAGGTTCACGACAACAACTATTTCCGTCCGAGCCCCCGTGTGCTGGTATGCGTTCCCTGCGGTTCCACACAGGTTGAGCGTCGTGCCATCAAGGAGTCCGCACTGGGTGCCGGCGCCCGCGAGGTGTACCTGATCGACGAGCCCATGGCCGCCGCCATCGGTGCCGGCCTGCCGGTCTCCGAAGCGACCGGTTCCATGGTGGTGGACATCGGTGGTGGTACCACCGAAGTGGCCATCATCTCCCTGAACGGTGTGGTCTACTCCCAGTCCGTGCGTATCGGTGGTGACAAGTTCGACGAAGCCATCATCAGCTACGTGCGCCGCAACTATGGCAGCCTGATCGGGGAAGCCACCGCCGAGCGCATCAAGCACGAGATCGGCTCCGCCTATCCGGGCGAAGAGGTGCGCGAGATCGAAGTGCGTGGTCGCAACCTGGCCGAAGGGGTGCCGCGCAGCTTCACCCTGAACTCCAACGAGATCCTGGAAGCACTGCAAGAGCCGCTGTCCGGTATCGTCTCCGCCGTCATGGTGGCGCTGGAGCAGTCCCCGCCCGAGCTGGCCTCCGACATCTCCGAGCGCGGCATGGTGCTGACCGGTGGTGGCGCCCTGCTCAAAGATATCGACCGTCTGCTGATGGAAGAGACCGGCATCCCGGTCGTCGTGGCTGAGGATCCGCTCACCTGTGTCGCCCGTGGCGGTGGCAAGGCGCTGGAGCTGATCGATATGCACGGTGGCGATCTGTTCCACTACGAATAAGACCCAAAGCCGGCCGAGCGCCGGCTCTTTTTTGACGACTCATGAAACCCATCTTTGGTAGAGGCCCTTCGCTTCAGTTACGGTTGTTTCTCGCCGTCATCATCTCGGTTGCTGCCATCGTCGCGGATTCCCGCTTCGGTGTGTTCACGCACGTCCGCGTCTATCTGAGCTCCCTCGTCAGTCCGCTGCAATACATTGCCAACGCGCCAGGTACCCTGCTCGACACCATGTCGACCCAGGTGCAGACCCGCTCCAGCCTGATCGAACAGACCAAGCTGCAGGAGCAGCAGCTGTTTACCCTGCGTTCCCGTCTGCTCAAGCTGGATCAGCTGGAGCACGAGAACCAGCGCCTGCGTGAATTGCTGGGTTCGCCGGTGCACAAGGAGTCTCGCAAGATGGTGGCCGAGCTGCTGTCGGTGGATTCCGACCCCTTCAGCCATCAGGTGCTGATCAACAAGGGGGCGCTGGATGGCGTCTACAACGGCCAGCCGGTGATCAACGATCAGGGGGTGGTCGGCCAGGTGCTGCACGTGGGTTCCACCACCAGCCGGGTGCTGCTTATCACCGACTCCAGCCACGGCATTCCGGTGCGGGTGCTGCGCAACGACCTGCGCGCCATCGCCTCCGGCAGTGGTGAGCTGGACAAGCTGGAGCTGCGCAATCTGCCGCGCAACACCGACGTGCAGGTGGGGGATCTGCTGGTCACCTCGGGCCTCGGCGGCCGTTTCCCGGAAGGCTATCCGGTGGCGACTGTGACCCGATCCGACTATGTGGAGGGCAAACCCTTCGCCCAGATCGAGGCCAAGCCGCTGGTGGCACTGGACAGGCTGCGTTATCTGCTGCTGCTGTGGACCGACAAGAAGCCGGAAGTCCGTGACAACGAGGCGCTGGATGCACCCGCGGCAGCGTCTGCTGCCTCGGCCACCTCGGCGGCGGGGGCGACCCGCTGATGCTGCAACCTGCCAGCGGCAGGATCTGGATCTGGGTCTCGATCCTGCTGGCCCTGTGCCTCTCCATCCTGCCGCTTCCTTTTCAGTTCGAGCCCTTCCGGCCGGATTGGCTCGCCATGGTGCTCATCTACTGGGCACTGGCGTTACCCCACAGAACCAACGTCGGCACCGCCTGGGTAGCCGGTCTGCTGCTGGATGTGCTGCTTGGCAGCACGCTCGGGGTGCGCGCCATGGCCATGGCCATCACCACCTATCTGGCGGCCTTCCAGTTCCAGAAGATCCGTAACTTCTCCCTCTGGCAGCAGGCGCTGATCATCGGTCTGCTCTCCCTGGTGGGGAAGATCACCGTGTTCTGGGCCGAACACCTGTTCAGCCGCGCCAGCCTCAACTTCGCCTATTTTTGGTCGACGTTGACGACGATGCTAATATGGCCCTGGATCTTTATGGTCTTGCGCAAGGTGCGCCGTCACTTCAATATCAAGTGAATGTGAGCAAAAACAATAAATTGTAACCGTACCTCATCTCATCTAAGCGAATATGAACAAGCACAACGAACTGCAACTCTATCTCGCCTCGGGTTCCCCCCGCCGGCACGAACTGCTGACCCAGCTGGGCTACCGCTTCGAGGTGCTCAGGCTGGATGTGCCCGAGCAGCGTGGCGAGGGTGAGAAACCCCAGGACTACGTCTGCCGTCTGGCCCGTGACAAGGCGATGGCCGGTGTGGCGGCGGCACCGACGGCGCTGCCCGTGCTCGGCGCTGACACCATAGTGGTGCTGGGGGAGCGGGTGCTTGAGAAGCCGTCCGATCTGCTCGATGCCAAGGATATGCTGGAGGCACTCTCCGGCCGGGTCCATCAGGTGATGACGGCGGTGGCGCTGGCCACCCCGGAGCGCTGCGACGTGCGGCTGGTCACCACCAATGTGGCGTTTCGCAAGCTGGATGAGGCCGAGATCGAGGCCTATTGGCGCACCGGTGAGCCCTGCGACAAGGCCGGCGCTTACGCCATTCAGGGCATTGCCGGCAAGTTTGTCAGTCGGATCGAGGGGAGCTACAGCGCCGTGGTCGGCCTGCCCCTGCTGGAGACGGATCTGCTGATCCGCCAGCAGCTCGAACAGGGTCGATAACCCGTCCAGCGACGCCTGCTGCGTTACCACTTGCGTGCATTCATGTGCCAGATGGCCAGCCAGAATTCAAAACTAGAAAGGCAAGGTAACTTATGTCAGTAGAACTGCTGGTGAACGTCACCCCCTCGGAGACCCGGGTTGCCCTGGTCGAGAACGGCCTGCTGCAGGAAGTGCATGTGGAGCGCCAGGCCAAGCGCGGCATCGTGGGCAACATCTACAAGGGCAAGATCAGCCGGGTGCTGCCCGGCATGCAGGCCGCCTTCGTCGACATCGGGATGGACAAGGCCGCCTTCTTGCACGCCTCCGATATCGTGCCCCACACCGAGTGCGTGGCGATCAAGGAGAAGGAGCAGTTCCAGGCCGGCAACATCGCCGAACTGGTGCGCCAGGGGCAGGACATCATGGTGCAGGTGGTCAAAGATCCCCTGGGCACCAAGGGTGCCCGCCTCACCACCGACATTACCCTGCCGTCCCGTTATCTCGTCTTCATGCCGGGCAGCGCCCACGTCGGCGTATCCCAGCGCATCGAGTCGGAAGCCGAGCGTGAGCGGTTGAAGCGCACCGTGGCCGGCTACGTGGACGATCTCGGTGGCTACATCATCCGCACCGCCGCCGAAGGGGTGGGGGAGCAGGAGCTGGAGCAGGACGCCGCCTTCTTGAAGCGCCTGTGGCGCAAGATCCTGGAGCGCAAACAGAAGTATCCCCCCTGCAAGATCCTCTACGAAGATCCCAGTCTGGCGTTTCGGGTGGTGCGTGATTTCGTCGGTACCGAGCTCGACAAGATCCGGGTCGATTCGCGCCAGAGCTTCGATCAGCTCAAGCGCTTCACCGAGGAGTACGTGCCGGAGCTCGCCGGCAAGCTGGAGTATTATCTCGGCGACTCCCCCATCTTCGATCTCTACGACGTGGAGAACGAGATCCAGCGTGCGCTGGAGCGCAAGGTGGAGCTGAAATCCGGTGGCTACCTCATCATCGATCAGACCGAAGCCATGACCACGGTGGACATCAACACCGGCGCCTTCGTCGGCCATCGCAATCTGGAAGAGACCATCTTCAACACCAACGTCGAGGCGACGGCCGCCATTGCCCGCCACCTGCGGCTGCGCAATCTCGGTGGCATCATCATCATCGATTTCATCGACATGCAGTCCGAGGATCACCGCCGTCGGGTACTGCACAGCCTGGAGCTGGCGCTCGCCAAAGACAGGGCCAAGACTAACGTCAATGGCTTCTCCCAGCTTGGCCTGGTGGAGATGACCCGCAAGCGCACCCGCGAGAGCCTGGAGCATGTACTCTGCTCCGAGTGTCCCGAGTGCAAGGGGCGTGGTCGTGTCAAGACGGTGGAGTCGGTCTGCTTCGAGATCCTGCGGGAGATCATCCGCGTCAACCGCGCCTACGATGCGGATCAGTTCACCGTCTATGCGGCACCGTCCGTGGCGGATTACCTGCGAGGGGAGGAGTCCCACAGTCTGGCCGAGCTGGAAGTCTTCATCGGCAAACAGGTCAGGGTGGTGAGTGAACCGCTCTGTGGGCAGGAACAATTCGATGTGGTGATGATGTAATTGGTCTATCGCTGGTTGAGTCGGGGCTGGTTAGCCCTCGGGGTCTTCTTCGTGCTGCTGGCCATCCTGGTCAGTGTGGTGCGTCTTGGCGGCCCCTTGCTCAACCAGCACAGACAGGCACTCATTGCGACCCTGACCGGCAACAGCCAGCTCGACATCAGCGTCGAGCATGTCGGCCTGGACTGGACCCAGCGCGGGCCCGCCATCGAGCTGCAAGGGCTCGCCATCTCCCCGGACTCCGGCCGCTTCTCCGTTCGCCTTGGCAAGGTCTGGGCCCACCTCGACTTCTGGCGCTCCCTCAACGAATGGAAACCCGTCTTTGGCCAGCTGATGCTGAGCGATGGGGACATGGCGCTGGATCTGACCCGGCCGACGACGCCGAGTAGCGACAAGAACCCGGACCAGCAGGAGGCGCTGCTGCGTTTCCTGCTGACCCAGCTCTCCACCTTCGACATCCACGACACTCGCCTCAGCATCACCACGGCGCTGGGAGAAGTGCGAGCCCTCAACATCGCCCAGCTCCGTTGGCAGAACCGGGGCAAGCGTCATCAGGGGGTGGGCAAGGCCTACCTCATCAACGGCATCGGCGAGAGCACCATCGATCTCATCCTGGATGTGGATGCCCCCGAGGTGCGCCTCGACAGATTGAAGGGACAGCTCTACCTGGGGGCCAGCGAGCTCGATATCAGCCCCATGCTGGCCAAGATCCACGCCGGTGCGCCCAAGGTGGCCGGCCAGCTCGACTTCCAGCTCTGGAGCGAATTTGCCGGTGGTCAGCTGGGCAACTCCCTGCTGGCGTTTGGTGACAATCACCTCGTCTGGCGGGACGAGCGCAAGGGGGCTCTCCATCGCCTCGAGCTGCGCGGTGGCAAGATCCAGCTGCGCCGCGAGGGGGAGGGGTGGCAGCTCGCCAGTCACGATGTCATCTTCAAGCTCGACGGTACGACCTGGCTGCACAGCCGGCTGCAGCTCGAGCGGGTAAAGGATCGCATCCAGGGCTATGTGCCTGCCATCGATCTCAACCAGGTGGCGAGTCTGAGCCAGCTGGTCTCCGGCCTCTACCCCAAGCTGACCGAGACCCTCAAGCGTACCCAGCCCACCGGCCAGTTGCAGGAGCTGGAGCTGCAGGCGGGCGGGGATTGGCAGGGACTCTCCCTCAGCGGGCGTTTCGTCGGGCTGGGTACCCAGGCCTGGCAGGATGTTCCGGGTCTGCAGGACTTGAACGGCGAGTTCTGGCTGACACCGACGGGGGGCAGCACTCGCCTGACCCTCGGCAAGGGCGTGGTGGATCCCGCCCGCCACTTCAAGGAACCCATCCCGGTAGACAGTCTGGGGGCTCGGCTCGACTGGTGGCAGGCGCCACAGGGCTGGGTGCTCTATGGCCAGGATATCGTGCTGGACAACCCGGATCTGCATCTGGCCAGCCGCTTCCGGCTCGAGCTGTTCGAGCATCCCTTCCTCGCCCTCACCGGTCGCATCGACGTCAAGACGGCGGCCCATGCGGATCGCTACTATCCCCTGGCGGTGATGAGCGACGGTTTGGTGGACTATCTGAGCGGCGCCATCAAGGGGGGGCAGGCAAAGAGTGCAGACCTGCTCTGGTACGGGGAGTTCAGGGATTTCCCCTATGACAAGGGTCAGGGGATCTTCCAGGTGGCGGTGCCGCTCGAGAAGGCCACCTACGAATTCTTCCCCGGTTGGCAACCCCTCACCGATCTGCAGATCGACCTACTGTTCCAGAATGCGGGGTTGGACATGAACAGCCGCTCCACACGCCTCGGCAAGGCGAGCTCGGACTCGGTGCATGCCTGGATCCCGGATCTCTCCCCCGGCGCCCATCTCTACGTGGATGCCAAGGTGGCGGGCGAGGGCAAGGCCATCAGCGATTATCTGCAAGACTCCCCGCTGAAGGACTCGGTCGGACAGGCCTTGCGGGAGATCGAAATCCGTGGGCCCATGAAGGGGACCGTCAAGCTGGATATTCCCCTCGATGGCGAGGGGAAGGTGAAGGCCAGCGGGGATGCCAGCTTCCACAACAACAAGGTCAGGATTGCCACCCTGGACATGCCGCTGGAGGGGGTCGAGGGCAAGCTCGAGTATGACAACGAACACACCCGTTTCAGCAATCTCAAGGCCAGTCTCTGGAACCAGCCGCTGGCCCTGGACTATCAGGGCAAGCAGTTTCCGAATCACTATCAGGTCGACCTCAAACTCAAGGGGATCTGGGACAGCAGCCAGCAGCGCCGGGATATCCCGGCGCTCGATCTGCTCAAGGGCCGTAGTAACTGGAGCGGCACCCTGGGGCTGACCTTGCCCCATGACAAGCCGTTCAGCTTCCAGCTGGCATTGGACTCCAACCTGCAGGGTATGGGGCTGGATCTGCCGTCTCCGCTGACCAAGGCCGCCGACAGCCGGTTGCCGCTCAAGGTCACGGTACGAGGACGGGACGGCAGCGCCGACATCCGCGGCGTGCTGGGGGCTGACGTGGACATGCAAAGCCGCCTGGTGTACGGCGAGGGGACCCCTTATCTGAGCCGGGTTCGGGTGGATGTCGGCCAGCCAGGGGCCAGGGTGCTGCAAGACAAGCCCATGCTGCTTGCCATCAACCAGCAGCAGGCTGACGTGGCCGGCTGGTTGGCGCGACTCCATCAGTGGCTGCCAGAGCAGGGCCCGGGCGGCAACGCCGTGGTCGGCCCCTCCTTCCTGCCGGAAGAGTGGTGGGTGGATGGTCAGCTGGCCCGCGCCGACATCGGCAGTGCCAACCTCAAGGCGGTGCATTTTACCGTGGGGCCGGTCAGCCAGGCCACCGAGGTGATGATCGACAGCCCGGACGTGATGGGGGTGGTGCGGGTGCCGGTCACCGACAAGCAGCCCATCGATGCCAAGTTTGCCCGCATCTATTGGTCCGGCAAGGGGTCGGATCTCAGCCCCAAGGCCGATCCCCGCCAGGATCAGGCCATCATGGATGCCATCCCCTGGCTCAGCTTCAGCTGCGTGGATTGCCGTTTCGGCAAACTGCCCCTCGGGGAACTCAAAGGGGAGCTGGTCCCCGGCACCAATAGCCTGTCGCTCAAGGGACTGGAGATGAAGCTCGCTGGCAGCACCCTCAAGGGCAATGCGCAGTGGCTGTCACAATCCGGTCAGATGCAGACACGGGCCAGCGCCAGGATCAGCACCCAGAACAGCGAGCTGCTGCTCAAGCGCCTCGGCTTTACCTCCCCCATCGGCGACGCCCCGGGCAAGCTGGCGCTGGATCTGAACTGGCAGGACGTACCCTATCGCCTGAACCTGCCGACCCTGGCCGGTACGGCTGACTATCAGCTGGAAGGGGGCACATTGCGGGAGGTCAACGACAAGGGGGCGCGTCTGCTCTCCCTGCTCAGTCTGGACTCGCTGATGCGCAAGCTGCGCCTCGATTTTCGTGATGTGTTCGACAAGGGCTTCTATTTTGAGTCCATGTCCGCCTCGGCCCGGATCAAGCAGGGGGTGGCCGAGAACAAGGACTTCTACATGAAGGGGGCGGCGGGCAATCTGCGCGGGGAGGGCATCGCCGACCTGGTGCGCTGGCGCCTCGATTACGAACTGAGCTTCTCCCCCAACCTCGGCGGTACCTTGCCGGTGGTGGCGGCCTTCTCCCTGACCCCCATCACCGGGCTCTATGTGCTGGCGCTCTCCAAGCTGCTGGAACCCGTGGTGGATGTGGTGACCCGCATCGATTTTCGGGTCTCGGGCCCGCTGGACGATCCCAAACTCATCGAGGCGGGGCGGGATCGCGCCCGCATCAAGCTCAACCAGCAGCAGAAAGAGGCGGTGGATGCGGTGGCCCCCAGTCTGCCGGCGCAAGAGGTGACCCCCTTCCTGCTCAATCCCAAGCACCAGGGCTCGGGCCAGCGTTGAGCAAAGTCTCAAGGGCCGAGCATGCATTTCCCTTTCGCCAAGCCCCCAAAGCCCTCATAGTGCAATGACCCCGGCAAGCGACAGGGAGCCCCATCCCATGGCTTGCCCAACGACAAGGAGCGCGTCATGTGGTTAGCCGCCATTCAGTTGATTTCAGGCCGTCACTGGCAGGACAACCAGGCACGGATCGAAGCCGAGCTGGCAGCCTTGCCGGCGCAGCGCCCTCTGCTGGCCCTGCTGCCGGAAAACTTCGCCCTCTTTGGCGAGCGGCAGGGTTATCTGGACGGTGCCGAGTCCCTCGGTGATGGCCCCATTCAAAGACAGCTGGCCGACTGGGCCAGCACTCACGGGATCTGGCTGGTGGCTGGCGCCATGCCGACCCGGATCCCGGGTTCGAGCCATATCCACACCAGCTCGCTGGTGTTCGCCCCCGATGGGGAGTGCAAGGGGCATTACCACAAGATCCATCTGTTCGACGTGGATGTGGCGGATAACCACGGCCGATACCGGGAGTCGGAAACCTTCAGCCCGGGCCACGAGCCCGCCCTGGTGGATTCCCCCTTTGGTCCACTCGGCCTCTCTATCTGTTATGATCTGCGTTTTCCCGAGCTCTATCGCCAGCTGGCCCTCGCCGGCGCCCGGGTGTTGCTGGTGCCCGCCGCCTTCACCGCCGTGACTGGCGAGGCGCACTGGGAGCCACTGTTGCGGGCCCGCGCCATCGAGAACCAGTGTTACGTGGTGGCGGCCAATCAGGGGGGGACCCATGAGACGGGGCGCCAGACCTGGGGCCACAGCATGGTGATCGACCCCTGGGGCCGGGTGCTGGCCTGCCAGCCATCGAGCAATGCCACCGTGCTGGCGCAGATGGATGGCGGACTGGTCGAGGAGCTGAAACGCACCATGCCGGTGCTGAGTCATGCCCGGCTGCTGTGATGGGTATAAAGCGAATTGCAACGCAGCCGTCTGCCGGTACCGAGCCACGCCCGACTGCTGTGATGGATAAAGCGAATTGCAACGCAGCCGCCTGCCGGTACCGAGCCATGCCTGCGTGCGGTGATCCCCATGGGCTGATTGACCTTGTGGTCCCCATGAATGAATCGTCATGACATCTCATATCGAGATTGGAGAAGAAGATTGAGTCTATTGAGCCAGGTTAGTGCCTCCCTGTTGGCCCCGAACGATCTCGATGAGGGACGCCTGCAACAACTGCTCGGCAGCCTGATGAGCCACCAGGTGGAATTCGGTGACCTCTATTTCCAGCGCAGCTGGCACGAGTCCTGGATGCTGGAAGACGGCATCGTCAAGGATGGCAGCTACAACATCGATCAGGGGGTCGGGGTGCGCGCCGTCAGCGGCGAGAAGACCGGCTTCGCCTACTCGGACGAACTGAGCCTGCTGGCCCTGCAGCAGTCGGTCACCGCCGCGGGGGGGGGCGGCGCGGCCCGGGCGGCGGGGGCGCGGGGGGGGCCGG
>NZ_JBSTYK010000018.1:0-80626 GCF_054052485.1 Aeromonas intestinalis | reverse complement strand
CCCGGGGGGCGCGTGCATGCTATCCCCCCCCCCCCCCCCGCCGCGCCCCCCCCCGCCCCCGCGCCATGATGGGATCAGGGAGGAGAGATTCATGAACAAGGTCGTCGCAACCAAGCAGTTCGCCTGTCGGCGGGAACGGGTGTCGGGGAGGGTATCCGGATGAGCAAGATAGTCGTCGCCACCACGCAATTCGCCTGCAGCTGGGAGCTGGAGCGCAATCTGGACATGGCGGAGAGCCTGGTACGGGAGGCCGCCGCCAAGGGGGCCAACCTGGTGCTGTTGCAGGAGCTGTTTGCCACCCCCTATTTCTGCATCGAGCAGTATCACGGCCATCTGGCGCTGGCGGAGCCGTTCGAACAGAGCCGGGTGCTGCGCCGCTTCTCGGCCCTGGCGCGGGAGCTGGGGGTGGTGCTGCCCATCAGCTGGTTCGAGCGTGCCGGCAACGCCTACTTCAACTCCCTGGCGGTGGCGGATGAGGATGGCAGGCTGCTCGGGGTCTATCGCAAGACCCATATCCCCAACGCCATCGGTTATCAGGAGAAGGAGTACTTCAGCCCGGGGGACACGGGGTTCAGGGTCTGGGACACGGCAGTCGGTCGCATCGGGGTCGGCATCTGCTGGGATCAGTGGTTCCCGGAGGCGGCCCGCGCCATGGCGCTGCAGGGGGGCGAGCTGTTGCTCTATCCCACCGCCATCGGCTCCGAGCCGGGGGCCGAGGGGCTCGACTCGCAGGATCACTGGCAGCTGACCCAGCGCGGCCACGCCGCCGCCAACATCATGCCGGTGATCGCCGCCAACCGCATCGGACGCGAGGTGGCGACCCGGGATCCCGAGTTGCAGATGCGCTTCTATGGCTCCTCCTTCATCACGGATCACAAGGGGGCTCTGCTGGCCGAGGCGGACAGGGACAGCCAGGGGGTGCTGGTGCAGGAGCTGGATCTGGCTGCCATGGCGGAGGAGCGGCTGACCTGGGGCATCTATCGGGATCGCCGCCCCGAGATGTATGGCGCCTTGCTGAGTCTGGACGGACGCAGCCATCGGGGAGGGCGTCCATCATGAGCGCCTTGACCAAGATAGCCATGGGGCTGGCCCTGCTGCTGAGCGTCGGGGTTCAGGCCGGGGAGGCGCAGGAGGAGAAGGTGCTGCGCCTCTACAACTGGTCCGATTATTTTGCCCCCGATACCCTGAGCGAATTCACCAGGGAGACCGGGATCCGGGTCATCTACGACGTGATGGACAGCAGCGAGACCCTGGAGGCCAAGCTGATGGCGGGTCGCAGCGGGTATGACCTCATCTTCCCCGGCGATACGGTGGCGGAGCGGCTGATGCGGGCGGGCAGTCTGCAGCCCCTCGACAAGGGCAAGTTGCAGCACCTCGGCGATCTGGATCCCGAGCTGGTGCGCTTGCAGCAGGCCTATCCCCATGCGAAGGAGGCGGTGGTGCCCTACACCTGGGGCACCATAGGGCTCACCTACAATGCGGACGCGATCAAGCAGAGGATGCCGGATGCCCCGGTCAACAGCCTGGACATGCTGTTCAAGCCCGAGCTGGCGGCGAAATTTGCGGATTGCGGCATCTCGGTCGTGGACTCCCCGGACGAGGTGCTGGCTGTGGTGCTGCACTACCTCGGGCGGGATCCCCGCAGCGGCAGGGCGGCGGATCTGGAGGCGGCCCTGGCCCTGCTCAAGGGGATCAAGCCCTATATCCGCAAGTTCCAGTCCCAGCCGGTGACCCAGCTGGTGAACGGGGATCTCTGCCTCTCTCTGGGTTACAGCGGCGACATGACCCAGGCCAGGCGCGCGGCCGCCGAGTCAGGCAAGGGGGCCGACTTCGAATACAGATTGCCGAAGGAGGGGAGCACCATCTGGATGGACACCATGGCGATCCCGGCGGATGCCCCCCATCCTGAATATGCCTACGCCTTTATCAACTTCGTGATGCGCCCTGCCAACATGGCGGCCATCACCAACAGCACCGGCTATCCGACTGCCAGTGCCAAGGCCAAGCCCATGGTGGATGCCACCATGACGGCCAACCCGGATATCTACCTGGACGAGGCCAGCTACCAGCGGCTCATTCCGGGCCAGGATATCGCTCAATCCCAGATGCGTGCCCGCATGCGAGCCTGGACTCGCTTCAAGAGCAGCCTCTGAATCCTAGGAGTAGAAAGATGTTTTCCCGACGCCATGTATTGAAACAGCTGGTCGCCCTCGGCGCCATCGCCGGGTTTGGCAGCCTGCCCGGCGCCCGCTCGGCCTTTGCCGCTGGCGAGACCAGTGCCGCCGGCCGCTACCACATGCCGGAGGAGTCCTCCCCCCAGGCCCAGGTCTGGGTGGCCTTCGGCTCCACCAGCGAGATCTGGGGTCGCAACTACAAGGACGTGCAGGCCACCATAGGCCGCTTGGTGAAAGCCATGGCCCCCTACACCCGGGTCAACGTGCTCTGTCACGAGGAAGAAGAGGATCTGGCGCGCCAGCTGTGCGGTGAGCGCAACACCCATTTCATCCACGCCGTGATGGACGACATCTGGCTGCGGGATACCGGCGGCGTCTTCGTGCAGGACGAGCAGGGGGAACTCGGGCTGGTGGACTTCAACTTCAATGGTTGGGGAGACAAGCAGGAGCACAGCTATGACGCCAGGATAGCCTCCCTGGTGAGCCGTCAGGCGGACGCTTACTACCTGCAGAGCGATCTCATCGGCGAGGGGGGCGGCATAGAGGTGGACGGCAACGGCACAGCCATCATGACCGAGAGCAGCTGGATCAACAGCAACCGCAATCCGGGCCTCACCAAGGCGCAGGTGGAGGCGGAGCTCAAAGCCAACCTGGGGCTGCGCAAGATCATCTGGCTGCCGGGGATCAAGGGCAAGGACATCACGGACGCCCACGTGGACTTCTACGCCCGCTTCGTGCGCCCCGGGGTGGTGGTGATCAACATGGACAACGATCCCGACTCCTACGACTACAAGGTGACTCGCCAGCATCTGGCCATCTTGCAGCAGGCGACGGACGCCGATGGCAACAAGCTGGAGCTGCATCAGCTGCCGCCCCCCCTGGGCGGGCGAGACAATAAATTCAGCCGCAGCCCGGACTTTGCCGCCGGTTACATCAACTACCTGCCCATCAACGGCGCCGTCATCACCCCCCAGTTCGGGGATGCCAAGGCCGACCGTTACTGCCGGGATCTGCTGGCCCGTCTCTATCCGGGTCGCAAGATAGTGCAGATCGACATAGATCCTGTGGCCGCAGGAGGTGGTGGTATCCACTGTATTACCCTGCATCAACCTGACTGATATTCTGCAGTGGCTGGTTATGCCAGATTTAAATACTAAACGGGGCGCCTCGGCGCCCCATGTCGTTGATGTCGTCCGATGGCACGACTGGGTCAGATCCCCGTCATGCCAATCTCGTCGAGCTGGACATGGGCGGGTTGGCGCAGGGTGTAGAGCACGGCCTCGGCCAGATCCTCGACCTGCAACCAGCCGGGTTTGCGTTCATCGGCGCAGGCCGGGGGCGGCACCTGTACCAGACCGGGGCAGAGGGTGTGCACCCTGATGCCCTGATGCTGCACCTCTTCGCGCAGGGCCTTGGCGAAGCCCAGCACCGCAAACTTGGCGGCGCAGTAGACATTGGCCCTGGCGTAGCCGTTCTTGGCCGCCTGGGAGGCGATGTTGATGATGGTGCCGTGGCGGCGGGCCAGCATGTCCGGCAGGCAGGCCTGGGTCAGCAGGAAGGTCCCCTTGGCGCAGGTGTTCATCACCCTGTCCCACTCCGATTCCGGCAGATCCTGCACCAGATGGTCGCTGCCGACCCCGCTGTTGTTGATCAGCAGATCGATGGGGCCGAGCAGGGCGCTGGCCTGGGCGTGCTGGGCACGCACCTGGGGTCCGTCGCACACATCCAGCACCAGGGGCAGCACCCTCACCCCGTATTTAGCGTTCAGGCGAGCGGCCTCTTGCTCCAGCAATGACTGGCGACGGGACGCCAGGACAAGCTCCACCCCCTCACGGGCCAGGGCCTCGGCGATGGCCAGTCCGATCCCGCTCGCGCCGCCAGTGATCAGGGCGCGTGTTGCTCTCAGTTCGTTCATCTTGTGTTCCTCCGACATAGTGGAGGCATTGTGGCGGTATGAACGCGGGGGAGGTAGGGGAGGGAGGTCGGCGATTCGAACCCTGGTTCGGATTTGGCGCAAGGGATTCGAACTTTGGTTCTAGGCTAATGTTGAGACTATCCAATGGTCAGAGCCTACTCCTTGATCTTGAAAACAAAACGCCGCCCGATGGCGGCGTTTCACATCATGGCAGCACCTTCTCCTGGGGTGGCGCTACCACCTTACCCTGGGGTGGTGCCGGCTGGTCGCTGGCGGGATGTTCATCCTCCTTGATCCAGGCATCCAGCAGGGTGTAACCCACCGCCAGCACCACGGGGCCGATGAAGAGGCCGATGATCCCCATGGCCAGCAGGCCACCGATGACCCCGACCAGGATCAGGATGAGGGGCAGGTCGGCGCCCCGCTTGATGAGGAAGGGGCGCAGGAAGTTGTCCATGGTGCCCGCCAGCACGGACCAGACCAGCAGGAAGGTGCCCCAGGTGGTGTCACCGCTCCAGTAGAGGTAGCCGACGCTGGCCAGCAGTACGGGGAAGGGGCCAATCTGGGCCACGATCAGCAGGAACATCAGCACCACCAGGATCATGGTGTAGGGGATGCCGGCGATGAGCAGGCCAAAACCCGCCACCGAGGATTGCACCAGGGCGGTGACCACCACCCCCATGGCGACGGCCCGGATGGCCTGTGAAGCGAGCACTGTGGCGTTGTCGCCGCGCTGCCCCGCCAGCCGGTGGGCGAAACGACGGATGCCGTCGGCGGCCTTCTCGCCGGAGTGGTAGAGCAGGCCGCAGATGGCCACGGTCAGCATGAAGTGGACGAACAGCAAGCCGAGGTTGCCCGCCTGGGCCGCCAGCCAGCGGGCGGTCTGACCGAAGTAGGGGGCCAGCTTGGCGAACAGTACCTGACCGCCGCTCGCCAGGATCTGCTGCCAGAACTCGAACAGCTTGTCACCGACCACCGGCACCTGTTGCAGCCAGAGCAGCTCGGGGGGCGGCGAGTGGCTGAGCTCGGTGCCGAGCTCGATCAGCATGGGCGCCTTCTCCGCCACGTTGGCCAGGGTCATGAACAGGGGAATGACGAACATCAGCAGCAGTATGCTGCTCATCAGCAGGGCGGCAAGGGCCCGTTTGCCCCACAACAGGCGCTGGGCCATCTGCATCAGCGGCCAGGTGGCGATGGTGATCATGGTGGCCCACACCAGGGCGGGCAGGAAGGGGCGTAGCACCATGAAACACGAGACGATGAGCAGGCTGAGGAACAGCACACCCAGGGTGATCTTGGCCAAATCCACTTTTTTCATAGCTATCGCATTCCCTTTAATGAGGGGTTGGGCCCCGGGATCGGGAGCCGGGGTTGATGAAACGCAGTGACCACCAGAGGCCGGCACTGAGCCAGAGCCCCAGGCAACCCAGCAGCACACCCTGCCCCGCCAATATCAGCAGGGAACTGCTGGTAAGCAGAGGCAGGGCGAGCAGCAGGCCGCCGATACCCAGGCTGCCGGTCAGCGCCAGCAAGGGACCGCCGAGGGGCGGGACTGGGTGTCGTTCGAGTGGGAACAGATTACCCGATACCAGCCCCAGGGTGAACATGGTGAGCCCGGCCAGGGCGCTGGACTGGGTGAACCAGGCCCCGATCAGGCTGGCGAGGAGGAGGGCCCACCAGGGGGCCTGCCGGTCCGCCAGGGCGCAGAGCGGGGTACGCAGGGCCAGCAGCAGGGCACCGAGCCCCAGCCCCGCCACCACGTCCGAGATGAAATGCACCCCGAGCCAGACCCGGGCCAGCCCGGCCAGGGCCGCCAGCAGCAGCGCCAGGCTGAGGCTCTGCCAGGCCCTGAGCCCGGGCAGCCAGCCGAGCACCATGCCCCAGCAGAGCAGGGCGGAGGCGGTGTGGCCGCTCGGCATGCCAAAGCCCTGGGCACTGCGTTGGCCGAGGGCAGGATCCAGGTGGAGGGGTCTGGGCCAGCCCAATCCCTCCTTGGCGAGCTGCACCAGCAGGGTGAGCAACCCCATGGCAAACAGCAGTCTCCGGAGTCTCTGCCAGCCCAGCAGGGGGAGCAGCAACAGGGCGAGAGCGAGTTGCGCCGGGGCGCTGCCGAGCAGGTTGCCAGCCTCCAGCCACTGGGCGTTGGGCCCGAGCCAGCGCTGCAGACGCTGGATCAGGGGCAGCTCGGTCCTGTGCAATGGACTGGTGTGCGCGCTGAAATCCGTTTGCCAGGCGACCGGGCTCTCGGGTACCTCCCCGAGCCTGGGGGCCAGCCAGTCGAGCTGCGCAGGGAAGCGCCGCTGGTCATCGGGCAAGCGGGCCGGTTCGATCAGCCTGGCATTGAGAATTTCACCGCCGAGGTTGGGGGCTTGCAACAGGGAGACAAAGCCCGAACCTCGCTGGGCCTGGATGGGGGCCAGTGTCTGGCAGGCGAACAGCTGGGCCCGCTGCCAGCGTCCCAGCTCGGCGGTGATTCGCCCCGGCAGCCCTGTCTCCTCGTGGAGCTCTCGCAGGGCCGCCTGCGCCGGGGTCTCCCCCTCGTCGATGTAGCCGCCGCTCAGGCTGTAGCGGCCGGAGATCCTGTCTTGCACCAGCAGCAGCTGTTGCTGGTGGCGGATCACGCAGGCGGCCGCGCTGGGGGCCGTTTGCCCGGCCTGGGCGGCGAGCAGGGGCGACAGCAGCAGAAACAGGAAAAAACAGGCGCGGATCATGGCGGGTCCGTGGGGCTGGGGAATAGGGCAAGGGTCACAGAAATCAGCGACTTGGGCAATGTTTACTGACGCATCCCTGTCGCAACTGACGCAGCGCAGGGCCAATCTGGGCCGCAAGGATTGCCGTTGGCAGAGGCAGTCCCTAGTATTGGCGGCTATTGTTCCTTTCACTCAACTCATCTTGGGGCTTTCCATGAGACAGTTTGGCTTTTTCCTCGGGGTCGCCATCGGCGTCATCTTGATACTGTTCGGCAGCATCGTCATCTTCCAGGCGTTGCCCGCCGCGCTGGACGTACTGGAGATGCCAAGCCGTATCCCCTTCGTGCGCGAGGTATACACCTGGCTGATGACCAGTGCCAACGGCCTCACCAACCAGCTGGAACAGAACTTCCTGGAAGCGTTCCAGACGGTGCTCAAGCTGATACTGCTCATCACCTTCATGTGGGTCTGCGTCAAGCTGGTCAACATGGGGGTCTTGATCATCCGGGCCGGGGTCGATCTTATCCGCACCGCCATCGAACACAGCGAAGACAAGGTTGCCAAGTCGGACGAGCAGGATCGTCACCTCTAATATTCACTGCCTCATCGCGGATAAATAACAGGGCACCCCGGGGTGCCCTGTTTGCATGGTGGAATATATCGCCATGGCTTAGTTGAGCAGCTTTTCAAGCTCCGCCTCCGCATCCGCCCTGGCCTGGTCGCCCTGCTCGGCAGCCTGGCTCTCCAGCTTGTCGGCTTCCGCCTTCACCGCCCCGGCGGCGTTCGTTGTTTGTTTGGTGCTGTCGGTGGCCGCCTTGCTGGCCTGTTGCTGGACTGTGGTCGCCGCGCCGCTCGCCTGTTTGGCCCCGTTGGTCACGGCCTGGGTGGCCTGTTGCTGGACGGTGGCTGCGGCACCGCTCGCCTGTTTGGCCCCGTTGGTCACGGCCTGGGTAGCCTGTTGCTGGACGGTGGCTGCAGCCCCGCTCGCCTGCTTGGCTCCGTTGCTCACGGCCTGAATGGCTTGCTGCTGCAAGGTGGCGGCATCGCTCACCGCCTTGGCGGCCTGCTGCTGAGTGCTGGTTGCGCTGCTGACGGCCTGCTTGGCGCCGTCGGTGGCCGCCTTGGTGGCCTGCTGCTGAGTGCTGGTCGCGCTGCTGACGGCCTGTTTGGCGCCGTCGGTGACCGCCTTGCTGGCCTGTTGCTGAACGCTGGTGGTCGCGCCGCTGACGGCCGGCTTGGCGCCGTCGGTGGTCGCCTTGGTGGCTTGCTGCTGAACGCCGGTGGTCGCGTCGCCGACCGCCCGCTTGGCGGAGTCCGTCACCGCCTGGTTGGCCTGTTGCAGGGTGCCGGTGAGGCTCTTGTTCACCTGCTGGGTCGCCGCGCCGGCGGCGCCATCGACCGCCTGCCTGGCGGAGCCGGAAATGGCCTGGGTCGCGCTCTGCTGCATGGCGCCCACCATGTTGCCGAGCAGCGAGCCGCCGGATCCCGTCATGGCCTTGCCGACCCCGCCGAGGGCGGTGGCGGCAGGGCTGGCGCTCTGCCAATCCTGCATGGTGCTGGGCCAGGTGGGGGTGGCCCCATTCGTGTTCTCACCGAATACCTGGGTCGCCCCGTCCCCTTTTTGCAGCATGACGGCGAGCTGGTTGGTGTCGGCGTTCCACACCATGCCCGCCTGCTTGGCGATATCCGGCACGGGGGCATAGCGGGAGACCACGTAGAACAGCGGCCCCTCCTGTTGCAGCTCATTGGCGGTCTTGAGCAACTGCATGGTGGTGTCGTAGTTGGGGCCCAGCATGGCGGTCATCCGATCCTTGATGATCGGCTGCTCGAACAGATTAGCCTCGTTCGGGTCGAAACCGACAAGGGGCTTGAGCAGGGCCCACATCAGTTGACTGGTGGGGCTCATCAGCAGGAGGGGGGCAACGCAGGCTGACAACATCAGGCTCAGGCAGGCAGCCTTGAGCAACGGCATGATACGCATTGACAACATATCCAATAATTATTTGATTAATAAGGTAATATTCTGTGCATTCCCGACAGTATCACCTGAACTGGTTCGCCTGCTCGATGGATGGAGCCAGCGGGCGCTGGCAGGCTACCATATTGCCCCCGGAATGCCAGATGGGCCGTCACTTTTTGGTCAAGTAGACGACGGCGATGGTCGCCTTTATGGATCGGGTTCTTTCGTCACAGGTCGCTTGTCATGATTAAATTCGTACTCCCGCTGTTTGCCCTTGCCGGGATCGCCGATGTCCTGGCGGATCCGGTCAAGGTGCAGACCCCAGCTCGCCATTCGGTGGGCGCGGATCTGGTGCTGCCCCTTGGCTCCCTGCCGGAGCGGATTTGCTGGTATCAGGATCAAAAGTTCTCCCCGGGGGCCCGCATCCAGCAGGGGGATATCTGGCTGGAGTGCGCCCCGCAGGATCCGCAGGAGAGCAACGGCCCGTTGGCCTGGCGTGAGCCTCAGTTGTATCAGAGCGCCCCGCAGGGGGGCCCCAATCGGCAGACGATCGTCGTGGGTCAGTGAGCGTTTTCTTGATCCAGCTACAGACACGGGCGTGATCTCTATCGCATAATGCGGCACTTTCTTCTCTCGACTGGGATCTAAGCAAATGGCTCGTCGCTCCTCCAATATGCAACGTCGTCGCAGTAGCTGGTGGTATAAACGCCTGTTGGTACGGGAACGGGCAGAGCGCGAAGCGCGTTCCGTTCGGGATTGATGATTAAATAGATGCGGGGCCTCAGGGCCCCGTATCTACCTGTTTCCAGGAACAGAAAAGGAGGCCGTTTGGCCTCCTTTTTTATTGCCTGTCAGATGGTTAGCGCTGCAGTGCGGCCAGTGCCAGCTCGATGCGTCTGGCGTATTCGGGATCCGCCTGCTCGAAGTGCTTCAACTGGGCGCTGACGATGGCGTCATCTTCCACGTTGACCAAGGATCGCGCCAGGTTGGCGGCGAGGCGTGCACGCTGTGCCTCGTCCATCAGGCGGAACAGATCCCCCGGCTGGCTGTAGTAGTCGCTGTCATAGTCGCGAAAATCGTAGTGCAGGGCCGCCCCTTCCAGGCTCAGGGCCGGTTCGTGCTGGCCGCTCGGGGTCTGGGTGCCAAAACGGTTCGGCTGATAGTTGGGGCTGGCGCCGCCGTTGCTGTCTGCTCGCATGGCCCCATCGCGGTGGGCACCGCTGAACGGGCAGCGGGGAGCGTTGACCGGCAGCAGGCCGTGGTTCACCCCGAGGCGGTAGCGCTGGGTGTCGCCGTAGGAGAAGAGTCGCCCCTGCAACATGCGATCCGGCGAGAAGCCGATGCCGGGCACCACGTTGGCCGGGGTGAAGGCGGCCTGCTCCACGTGGGCGAAGTAGTTGTCCGGGTTCTTGTTGAGTTCCAGCTCCCCGAGCGGGATCAGCGGGTAATCCTTGTGGGGCCACACCTTGGTGAGATCGAAGGGGTGGATCGCATAGGTGTGGGCCTCGGCCTCCGGCATCACCTGCACATAGACCTTCCAGCGCGGGAAGTCGCCCCGCTCGATGGCGTTGAACAGATCCGCCTGGCTGGTTTCCCTGTCCTGACCGACGGCGGTGGCGGCCTCTTCATCGGTGTAGAAGCTGTGGCCCTGCTCGGTCTTGAAGTGGAACTTGACCCAGAAGCGCTCGTTGGCGTCGTTGATGAAGCTGAAGGTGTGGCTGCCGTAACCGTTCATCTCCCGCAGGCTCTTGGGAATGCCGCGGTCGCTGAAGAGGATGGTGACCTGGTGCAGGGACTCCGGGTGGCGGGACCAGAAGTCCCAGGCGGCGGTGGCGCTGCGCAGGTTGGTGCGGGGATCCCGCTTCTGGGTGTGGATGAAGTCCGGGAACTTCAGCGGATCGCGGATGAAGAAGACGGGGGTGTTGTTGCCCACCAGATCCCAGTTGCCCTGCTCGGTGTAGAACTTGAGGGCGAAGCCGCGCACGTCGCGTTCGGCATCGGCGGCCCCCTTCTCACCGGCCACGGTGGAGAAGCGCAGGAACACCGGGGTCTGCTTGCCGACGGCGTTGAACAGGTCGGCCTTGCTGAACGCGCTGATGTCGTGGGTCACGGTGAAGGTGCCGTAGGCGCCCGAGCCCTTGGCGTGGACCACCCGCTCCGGGATGCGCTCACGATCGAAGTGGGCGAGCTTCTCCATCAACCAGATGTCTTGCATCAGCACCGGGCCACGGGGGCCGGCGGTGAGGCTGTTGTTGTTGTCGACGACGGGGGCGCCATTGGCGCTGTGCAGGGTCTTGTCGGTCATGATGCGGCTCCTTGTGTTGATGGAGGCACTCTACCCAAGGGGTGAAAACGGGGCCAATCGGCCATGCCTAAGTGTTTGATAGATGAACCAAATGGAGTTGGCAGTGGACGCAAAGGGCGCTATGTTGGACGGATATTCACAGCGCAGGGAGGAGAGAAGATGGTTGAGATCAGGATCCGTCAGACGGAGGTTGGCGATGCCGAGGGGCTGCGGGATCTCTATGCCATGCCCAGAGCCCAGGCGGGCACCCTGCAACTGCCCTATCCGACCCTGGCCATGTGGCAGCAGCGGCTGGCGGAGCGCAGCGGCTACGGCCTGGTGGCCATGGTCGACGATCTGCTGGTGGGGGATCTCAGGCTCGCGATCGAGCCGAATCCGCGGCGCCGCCATGTGGCCTCTTTTGGCATGGGGGTGCGGGATGACTGGGCCGGTCGCGGGGTGGGCTCGGCCCTGCTGGGGGCGGCAGTGGATCTGGCGGACAACTGGCTCAACCTGCAGCGCCTGGAGCTGACCGTTTTCAGTGACAATGCCCCTGCCATCGCGCTCTATCGCAAGTTTGGTTTCGTGGAGGAGGGGCGATCCCCCGCCTACGCCTATCGCGAGGGGCGCTTCGTCGATGCCCTGCACATGGGGCGGGTGCGCCTGCCATGAGAGTGAACTTGTCATGATCGATTACCATGCCCGTTTGCGGCCCGCCATCCGGGCGCTGGAGCAGGATCCCGAGCTGAGCCTGAACGAGGTGGCGGCCCTGGCCTGCCTCTCCTGCTACCACTTCCACCGGGTCTTCACCGCGGTCACCGGCGAAGCCCCCGGCGAGATGCAACGCCGGCTGCGCCTTGAGCGGGCCTGCGCCGCCCTGCGCTACGGCAAGGCGCCGGTCACCAGCGTGGCGCTGGCGGCGGGGTTTTCCAGCTCCCAGGCCTTTGCCAAGGCGTTTCGCAAGCAGTTCGCCATGACCCCGGGGGAGGTGCGCCGCCACCCGGAGCGGCTGCCAAACAGCAAGGCTGGACACCTTGTTGGCAAGGATGGACACGCCCTTCCCGAGGGGAGCGGGCATGATGGGGGTCAGTCAAACGAGAGGAGTTTCAGGATGAAAACCGAACAGATGAGTGCCCGTACCCTGGCCTACATTCGTGTCACCGGCCCTTATGGCGAGGGCTATGACCCGGTCTGCCAGCGCCTCTACCAGTGGGCGGCGGCGCGTGGCCTGGCGGAGGGGGAGTGGATCTTCATCTACCACGACAACCCGGAAGTGACGGCGCCCGCCCTGTGCCGTACCGACATCGGGGTGGCGGTACCGGCGGGCACGGCGGTCTCGGGGGAGGTGGAGTCCCAGCTCATCCCCGCCGGTCGCTACGCCCAGTCCCGCTACGAGATCACGGACAGAAACCAGTACGGGCCCCTGTGGCAGGAGCATATCGGCGACATCGTGGCGGCCGGGCTGGCCTTCGGCGACGGCCCCTGTTTCGAGCTCTATCACAGCGTGAGCCAGGATCCGCTGCGAGACGACGTGAGCTTCTGCTCCAGTGTCAAAGCCTGATGGTCAGAGACACTGCTTATTAGCCATCAGGCAGTCGATGTGAGAAGTAAACAAAGAAGGAGCCAGTGATGGCTCCTTCTTGCATCCGGGCCCGTGAGCCCCCGTCGGCAGGGTCGGTGATCCCATGCCGGATCCATGAGGGGGCGGCCTGGGATCAGGGCTGGCTGGGCACCTTGTCCCGGCGGGATTTCCACCACCAGCGCAGCCGGATCTGGGAGATGAGCATGCCCGCCAGCATCAGGGCGCAGCCGACGATGGCGCGCTCGTCCAGGACTTCGCCGAGCAGCAAGACACCGCCGATGGCGGCGAAGACGGTCTCCAGGCTGAGGATGATGGCGGCGTGGGCCGGATGGGCGCCGCGCTGACCCACCACCTGCAGGGTGTAGCCGATGCCGACCGATACCAGACCGGCGTAGAGCAGGGCCTGCCAGCCCGCCACGGCGCCGGTGAGGGTCGGTACCTCGATGACGAAGGCGGTAGCGAGGCTCAGTAGGCCGCACACCACGAACTGGACGCCGGCGAGGCGGATGGGGGCGACCCGGTTGGAGTAGTGATCCAGCACCAGCAGGTGGATGGCCCAGAACAGGGCGCCGACGACCTGCAACAGATCCCCGTAGCCAATGGTGAAGTCGTCGGTCACGCTGAGGTAGTAGAGCCCGGCCATGGCGATGAGGGCGCCGATCCAGGTGTTGGCCCCCGTCTTGTGGCGCAGCAACAGGCCGATGACCGGCACCAGTATGATGTAGAGCCCGGTGATGAAGCCCGCCTTGGCGGCCGTGGTATAGAGCAGCCCCACCTGCTGCAGGGAGGCGGCGCTGAACAGCACGGTACCGGCGAGCAGGCCGCCCGTCAGCAGCAGGCGGCGCTCAGCGGCCGGTTGCCAGGATGGCGCGCTGGGTTGTCGTGACTTGAGCCACCACAGCAGGGGAAGCAGGGAGAGGGCGCCGAGCAGGAAGCGCAGGCCGTTGAAGGTGAAGGGGCCCATGTGATCCATCCCCAGACGCTGGGCCACGAAGCCCAGCCCCCAGATGGCGGCGGCCATCAATAACATCATGTTCGAACGCATGTGAATTCATCCCTGAAGCAGCAATAACGGGAGCACTCCTCGGCTCCTGTCACCACGATACCCGTGTACGGGGGGGATTGTCGCGGGATTTGCGATCGCTGGCTGACCCAACCGCGGGCGGGCCCGAGTCGGCACCGAGGCGGCGGAGTGACCGCCACCAGTGGCGAGAAGGTGGCTACCTTGGCTCAGCCGCTGGCCAGCCTGGCCAGCACGGGGATCAGGGCCAGCAGCAAGAGGTTGCCCCTGAGGATCCAGATCACCCAGAACTGCTGCTGGGTGGAGACGATGGGGGCCTGCCCCTGGCGCAGGGAGCGGCGCCAGCGATGGAACAGCCGGCTGGGGTAGCCAAAACTGATGGCCATGACGAAGAACAGCAGCAGCTTGGTGCGATAGCCGTGATTGGCGAACAGGGCGGCGGGGCTCATGGGGTGGGCGAGCACCTGCAACACGCCGGTGATGAAGATGAGCAGCAGCGCCAGGGCCGCCAGATTGTCCGCCAGCAGCAGCTTGCGTACCTGCTCGATGGACATGCCACGCCGGAACAGGAAATAGACCGAGGTCACCGCCCCGGTGAGCGTGATCACGGCGCAATAATGGAGCGCCGTCAGCAGATCCGGGTTCAACATCTGAGCCTGTTCCTTCTCATCTTGCTCATCGCACGCTTCCTCTTGGTGCCATCTGGCAGGGCTGATATTCTGACATCAGATCGCATCGGACGGTAGCGGGGGCCCGGATTGGCCAAGGGTGACAAGCGGATTGTGACCACGCAGAATTGGTCTCTGGTTGCCAGGATGCGACTGGGGCTTGTCTTGCTATTTCTGCCGGTGCTGATGCTCGGCAGTATCTACTATCTGCACATGGAACGCAGCCTGCAAAATGACTTGCGCCAGCGCCTGCTCGCCACCAATCAACAACTGCAACACGGCTTCATCGAACCCTATCTCAACGAACTTGAGCGCGAATTCAGCCTGATCTACGAGCGGGTCAGGGTTGAGGACTTCAGCGGTCCCACTGTGCTGCACGGCGACCGCTACCGGCAGGAGTGGTCGCTCTACACGAAGATGATGGCGGATCTCATCTACGTCTACGTGGGCACCGCCAGCCGCCAGATCCTGATCTATCCCGACTGGCGAGCGGACGCCGATTTTGACCCCAGAGTACGCCCCTGGTATCAGCTGGCGAGCCAGCATGTGGGCAAGATGGTCTGGACCGAGCCCTATCTGGATTACAGCGACGGCAACCTGGTGATCTCCCTGGCCCGCGCCCTCACCGATCAACGGGATGAGGTGAAGGGGGTGGTGGCCATCGATGTGGTACTGGCTCCCTTCTCCGCCCAGCTCAACAGCCAGCCCGATGCGGGCTATCAGATGATCATCAACCGCTCCGGCAAGGTGCTGGCCTACCCGGATGCAAACCAGCTGATGAAGGCCATGCCGCATCCCAGGTGGCTCTCCCGCTTCCAGCACAACGAGGGCATCTTCCTGGACGAGGAGTCCCAGCAGTTCGTGGCCTACCGCCGTCTGCCCCACTGGAACTGGGTGCTGATCAGCGTGCAGCCGGCGGCCAGCTTCCAGGCCGTGGTGACCCGCGCCTCCTTCAACGTGCTGGGGGTCGTGGTGCTGGCCAGCGTGCTCTATGCGCTGCTGGCGCTGTTCTGGTCCCGCAACTTCAGGCGCATGCAAAACGAGCTCTCCACCATGATCCGGGAGAGTCGCTTGCGGCCGGACGGTGTGCCCCAGGGGGGGATGCGCGAGCTGAGCCGGGTCTATGCGGAGCTGGCGGAGGTGAGCAAGGATTATCACGAGGTGCGCCAGCAGGCCAACATGGACAAGCTGACCGGCCTCTACAACCGGCGCTTCTTCGATGAGCGGCTGCACCACCTGCTGGCGGAGCAGCAACCCTTCTGTCTGGCCATGCTGGATCTGGACAACTTCAAGGGGGTCAACGACACCTATGGCCACCAGACCGGAGACGTGGTGCTCAGGCGAGTGGCCCATCTGGGGGCCCAGCTGCTCGGGGATCATGGCTGGGTCTGCCGCTATGGTGGCGAGGAGCTGACGGTGCTGTTGATCAACCCCGATGCGGCCTTCTGCCAGATGCTGCTGGAGCAGTACCGGGACAGGGTGGCGGCCCTCGAGTGGCGCGAGCCCGCGCTCAGGATCACCTTCAGCGGCGGGCTGGTGGCCAACACCCCGGGTCTGGATGCCAAGGCGTTGCTGACCCTGGTCGATGCGGAGGTCTATCGCGCCAAGCGGGACGGCAAGAACCGGCTCTATTTCGGTCCTCCCATCGATCTCCCCACCCTGGCGATGCCCTGACGAGCGGCGAGTAACAGATGAATGGCAAAAGAGCCCGGCAGGGCTCCTGGTGATCAGACGGCCAGCTGCCAGCTGAGGCGTGGCCAGTCCAGTTCCTCGGCCACCTGGCGCAGGCCCGGGGCCGGGTTGACCGCATGGGGGTGAGCCACGGCCCGCAGCAGCGGCAGATCGTTGTGGGAGTCGCTGTAGCCATGACTCTCCTGCCAGACATGAGGCTCCCCGCCGAACAGCTGGTTGACGCGACTGACCTTGCCCTCCCGAAAACTCAAGGTGCCCCGGGTCTGGCCGGTGAGCCTGCCCTCTTCCTCATCCAGCAGGATGGCGACGCAGTGATCCATTCCCAGCATGCGGGCCATGGGGGCCACCAGGTGTTCGCCGGAGGCGGAGATGAGCACCAGGACGTCACCTCGTTGCCGATGCCACTCGATGCGCGCCAATCCTTCCGGATAGATCCGCTCCCGCAACACCCCTTCGGCGAAGTGCTGGCACAGGCTGTCGAGCCAGGTTCTGGGCTTGCCCGCCAGGGGTTGCAGGGTGAAGGCCATGTATTGGTGCATGTCCATCTTGCCCTGATGGTAGAGGGACATCATGGCCTGCTCCTCGGCGATCATGGCCTCCGGGGCCAGCCCCTCCGTCACCATGTACGCCAGCCAGAGGCTGGCGGAGTCCCCGGCGATCAGGGTCTCGTCCAAATCAAACAGTGCCAGTGCCATGTCCGCTCCTCGTGAGGGTTGCCGGCACCCGGGCGCCGGTGGAAAAAAGAATAGGATTCATTATCTTATGCTACCTCACAGAGCTGATCCCGGGCTATCGCCAGGGTGACGCCCGTACCCACGGGCAGCAGCTCACAGGCCGAGCGGTTGAGGGCATCCACCGTCAGCAGGCCCGCCGCGCACTCCACCTGATAGCGGATGACGTTGCCGAGCAACTGTTGCTGGCGAATGATGCCGGGCAGGCTGGGATCCTGGCTCTGGCTCCCGGCCGGCAGCAGGCTGATGGACTCGGGGCGCAGGGCCAGCCTGCCGTGGTGGCCAGTCCCCAGCAGTGCACGGGCCTGCCCGGATTCGAGCAGGTTGTAGTGACCGATGAAACCCGCCACGAAGGCGTTGGCGGGCCGGGTGTAGATCTGCTCCGGGCTGCCGCTCTGTACTATGTGACCCCTGTCCATCAGGAAGACCCGATCCGACAGGGTCAGCGCCTCCTCCTGATCGTGGGTGACGAACAGGGTGGTCAGCTCCAGGTGCTGCTGGATGGCGCGGATCTGCTGGCGCAGGCTGCGGCGGATGCGGGCGTCCAGTGCCGACAATGGCTCGTCCAGCAGCAGGATCCGCGGGCGCACCACCAGGGCGCGGGCCAGGGCGACCCGTTGGCGCTGACCGCCGGAGAGTTCACTCGGGTAGCGCTTCGCCAGCTCGGTGAGCTCAACCAGATCGAGCACCTCCCGCACGCTGCTGGCCAGCTCCCGCCCCGGTTGGGGCTTCATTTTGAGGCCGAAGGCGACGTTGTCCCACACCGTCATGTTCGGGAACAGGGCATAGCTCTGGAACACCATGCCGATGCTCCGCTGCTGGGGCGCCAGCCAGGTGATCTCTTCCCCCATGACCCGGATCTGGCCACCGTCCACCGGGGTGAGCCCGGCGAGGGCCCGCAGCAGGGTGGACTTGCCGCAGCCGGAGGGGCCGAGCAGGGTCACCAGCTCCCCCTTGCGGATGCCGAATTCGATCCCTTCGAACACCCGTGTCTCGCCGTAGGATTTATGCAACTGATTGACTTCTAAGTGGAACATGACTTGTCACCGATGGAATCTGTTGGCCGCCCAGGTGAGCAGCAGGGTCAGCAGGAAGTAGCTCATCACCAGGGCGCTGGTGAAGTGGCCCGAGGTGGATCTCATGTTGTAGAGATAGACCTGCAGGGTTTCGTAGCGGGTGCCCACCAGCATGTTGGCGAACACGAACTCCCCGAGCAGGAAGGAGAGCGACAGAAACAGCGCCGCCAGCAGCCCCTTGCGCAGGCAGGGCAGCACCACCAGGGCGAAGGCGCGGGCGCTGCTGGCACCGAGCAGGTGGGCGGCGTCCATCAGATCCTTGAGCGGCACCCCCTGCAGGCTGTTGGCCAGGGCCCGGTACATGAAGGGCAGCACCACGGTGAACCAGGTGCCGATCAGGATCCACGGCGTGCCGATGAGGGGCAGGGGCCCGTCCGCGTAGATCTGCAGCAGACCCACCGAGGAGACCACGGGGGGGACGGCGAAGGGCAGCAGGATCAGCAGATTCATCCAGGGATCCAGCCTTGGGAAGTAGTAAGCCACTACCAGCACGGTCGGAACCAGCACAGCCGTCCCCAGCAGCAGGGTGGCGAAGCAGACCAGCAAACTGCGACCGAAGGCGGCGAGGAAGCGGGGATCCCCCCAGAGCTTCAGATACCAATCCAGGGTCAGCCCATCCGGCAACAGGGTGGCGCCCCAGCGGGTGGAGATCGAATAGAGGAAGGTGGCCAGCAGGGGCAGCAGCAGGGTCGCCACCAGGGCGCCCAGCACCCACCTCGGCCAGCGCGGTGTCAGGTCACGCATGGGAGTTCCCCTTGTTCAGATAGCTTCGCTTGAGCAGCCACTGGTTGGCGGCGGTCACCACGCCCAGCAGCACCATCAGGATCACCGCCAGCGCCGCCGCCAGGTTCGGTTCGAGGAAGATGTCGCCGGAGACCAGGCTGGCCACTCGTATGGTCACCAGGTTGAAGTTGCCCGTGGTGAGGGCATAGGCGGAGGCATAGGCCCCCACCGCGTTGGCGAACAGGATGATCAGGGTGCCGAGCAGGGCGGGGGTCAGCACCGGCAGGGCCACCTGCCACACGTATTGGCGCGGGCTGGCACCGAGCAGGGCGGCGGCCTGGGGCCAGTCATCCTGCAGGGCGTCGAAGGCCGGGTAGAGCAGCAGCAGGGCCAGGGGGATCTGGAAGTAGGTGTAGATGAGGATGAGGCCGCTGCCGGAGTAGAGGTTGAAGCCGTCGATCCAGCCCCAGGATTTGAGCAAGAGCGTGATGGCGCCGTTGATGCCGAGGATGATGATGAAGGCGAACGCCAGCGGCACCCCGCTGAAGTTGCCGGTCATGGTGACGAAGGCCAGCAGCAGGCGCTTGAGCCCCTCGCCGCTGTGGCGCAGGGCCGCCGCTCCGAGGGTGCCGATGGCGAGCCCCGCCAGGCTGCTGATGCCGGCGATGCACAATGAGTTGCCGAAGGATTGCAGGTAGAAGGGAGAGCCCAGGATCTCCTGATAATGCCCCAGCCCCCAGCCATCCGGGGTCTGCAGACTGCCCACCAGTACCCATACCATGGGGGCGAGCTGGAACAGGATCATCAGCAGCGCGAACGGCAGCAGCACCAGGGCGGGCAGCCAGTGACGGCGGGCGCGGCCCTGGCGCGCACCTTGTGCTGTCAGGGTATCAGTGGCGGCAGGCATCATCAGTGGACCTCCCGGTTCTGACCCGTCTTGAGCAACTGGGGGCCCCTCGGCTTGTCGTGGGACACGCCGAGCAGGTCCGCCATCAGGGCGCAGAGCTGGGTCTGCTGGATCGCGGGTCCGGCCGGCCACTGGGCCACGAAGGCATCCCCGAACAGCCAGAGCGGCACCTGGCGCTCGGCGGGCAGGGTGCCGCCATGGCTGCGATCCTCGTTCATGCCGTGATCCGAGGTGATCAGCACCTGATACCCCTCATCCAGCCACTGGGGCAGCAGATCGGCCAGCAGGCTGTCCATGCGCCGCGCCTGGTTGCGGTACTGGGGGGAATCGAGGCCAAATCGGTGGCCCGCATCGTCCACCCCCATGGGATGGATCAGCAGGAAGTCCGGGTCGTACCGGCTGCGCAGCCACTCGCCGTCCAGCAGCAGGTGACTGTCGGGGTAGCCGTCGTCCCAGTAGAAGCAGCCGTGCTGGATGGGCAGTTGTTCGTCATGGGTGAAGCGATCCCGCAGCGGTTGCCAGGGGCTCTGGTTGTAGAGTTCGCTGACCCAGTGATAGGCCGCGGCGGCGGTACGTTTGCCACCGGCGCGGGCCAGATGGAAGATGGAGTCGTGCTGGCTGAGGCGGCTGATCCCGTTGTGGGTGATGCCGCTTGTCACCGGGGGCACGCCGGTCAGTATGCATTCGTAGAGTGGCCGGGAGAGGGAGGGCAGGGCGCAGAACAGGGTCGTGAACAGGCCGCGCTCTGCCTCCACCATGCCTTCGAGGTAGCCCATGGTGTGGGCTACCTCGGCAGACAGGCCATCCACAAGTACCACTATCACCTTGTGTTGCACTGGCACTCCTTACTGCATGTTGATCATGACGGTTTCCTGCCACTGGCGGGGCAGGGCCTTGGAGCTCTGCTCCCAGGCGGCGTGATCCTGGACCGGCTTGGCGTTGGCGTACTGCTCGGTCGGCAGCAGCTTGGCCTTCACGTCATCCGGCAGCACCACGTTGTCGCGGATGGGGCGGGCATAGCCGCGGGCCAGGTTGACTTGACCGGCATCGGAGAGGATGTACTCCCGCGCCAGCTTGGCGGCGTTGGGGTTCTTGGCCCACTTGTTGATGATGGTGGTGTAACCGGCGATGACGGAGCCGTCGCTCGGGATCACCACGTCAAACTTGGCGGGGTCTATCTGGTCGCGGTAGTTCAGTGCGTTGAAGTCCCACAGCACCCCCACTTCCACCTCTCCCTTCTCGATATTGGCGATGGTGGGATCGTTCAAGGAGAGGCGGCCCTGCTTGGCCAGCTTGCCGAACAGCTCCAGCGCCGGTTTCAGGTTCTTCTCGCTGCCGCCGGTGGCATAGGCCGCCGCCAGCACGCCGTTGTTGGCCTGGGAGGCGACGCCCACGTCACCCAGGGTCACCTTGTAGTCGCCGCCCAGCAGGGATTGCCAGCTGGTGGGGGCGGCCTTGACCAGATCCTTGTTGATCAGGAAGGCGATGGTGCCGGTGTAGGCCAGCATCCAGTGGCCGTCCGCGTCCTTGGCCCAGTTCGGAATGTCCGCCCAGGTGGAGGGCTTGTAGGGCTGGGTGACCCCTTGCTGCACGGCGACCGGCCCGAAGGCACCGCCCACATCGCCGATATCGGCGGTGGCGTTGGCCTTCTCGGCGGCAAACTTGGCGATCTCCTGGGCCGAGCTCATGTCGGTGTCCTGGTGCTTGATGCCGTAAACGCTGCCGATCTGCTGCCAGGTGTCCTTCCAGTTCGCCCAGCTGTCGGGCATGCCGACGCTGTTGAGCTGGCCTTCGCCGCGGGCGGCCTTCTCCAGATCCGCGATATTGTCTGCCGCCAACAGCGGCTGGCTGATGGCCACCAGGGCCAGTGCACTTGCGATCACGCTTTTCATCATCCCATCCCTCTGGACTAGGTCAGTTAAGGTTCGAGAGGGATGCTAGGGGGCAAATGTGACGGTGGCGGGGCAGTTGAGTGGCAGTTTGATGACAATAGGCGCAAGGGTTGTGGCCGCGCTGGTCGGCGGGTTCCTCTTGCATCATCTGCGTGCGCTGTCACCGGCTTGTCATTCTGTCGGGGTACAACGTTGCCCCAACGCCGCTGGCATAGGCCAGTCATCAGCAGGACCCGACCGTGAGCCAGAGCCGAATGCCTTCCAAGAGTGAACAGATATGCCAGATCCTGCGCCGTTACATCGGCAGCGGCCAGTTGGGGGCGGGGCAGCAACTGCCTGCCGAGCGGGCACTGAGCGAGCGCTTCGCCACCACCCGCATCACCGTCAAGGAGGCGCTTTCGAGCCTCGAAGCGGACGGTCTCATCTACCGGGCCGAGCGGCGCGGCTGGTTCGTGGCACCCCCCAGGCTCACCTACGACCCCGCCATCCACACCCATTTTCATCAGTGGATTGGCGAGCAACAGCGCATGGCAGAGACCCGGGTCTTGGCCCACGGCAGCGCCCTGGCCAGCAGCGAGCTCTGCCACTGGATGGGGTTGGCTCCGTTTACCCCGCTCTATGAGATCAGGCGCCAGCGGCTGATCGACGGGCGGCCCGTGCTCCACGTCAGCCATCATCTGCTGGCGAGCCGCTTCCCGGATATCGCGAGCGCCCCCCTGGCCAGCTCCCTCACCGAGCTCTACCGGCATCGTTATGGCATAGGCCAGGGCGGGGCCAGCCTCGAGATCACCCCTTCGGCGGCGCGCGGAGGCATCGCCCAGGCCCTCAATCTGGCGGAGGGGAGCGCCGTGCTGCGGCTGGTGCGGGTCAATTACGACGAGGCGGGGGCGCTGGTGGACTGCGATATCGAGCACTGGCGCTCCGATGCGATTCGCATCTGTCTGGATACCCGGGCCCTGGCACCACCACGAGGGATGCACGCGCCCGTGCTGGCCGACAGCCCGGGCGCCGTGCCAGGGTGAGGGAGTCAACGCGCGCCACGCTGGTTCGTCGAGGGAGTGGTCTGGGTTGGAGTGAAAAAGGATCCTGCCAGGTTGATGGCAGGATCCTGATCCTGGGAAGGGATCCCGGCGGATCAGTTGTCGATATTGGGGATCAGGTCGTCGAAGCTCTGGTAGCCGCAGTCGGCCAGTTGCAGGGACATGGTGTAGGTCTTGCTGTCTTCCCGCTGACCGATGGCGGGGCGGTTCAACTTGAGCTCCTGATGCCAGTACTCCTTCATGCGATCGATCAGCGCCATGGCCTCGCTCTCGTTCAGGTGCAACTGGCACAGGGCCATGTAGTTGTTGGATTTGTGCATGTTCTCCACCAGATAGTCCCCCAGCACCGACATGGCCTGGCGTGCCTGCTGGCGGGCGAAGCGGCTGTGCTGCTCGAAGCTGATGCGCTCGCTGATGAGGAAGTGGTAGCTGTTGTCGATGCCGAGCTGCAGTATGCCGAGGCGCTCCAGCTTGCGCAGATAGAGATAGCAGGAGGCATCGGTGAGGCCATAGTCCCGCTTCAAGTCCACCAGGGCCTTGTCACGCCAGAAGATGTTGGCGAGGAAGGCGTAGAGGCCGGGCTCCTTGTGAAATGCCTCGTCCTGCTCCTGGGTGAAGACGGCGCGCCGGCTCTGGGCATCCTGGGTCTTGTCCAGCAGCTCTTCGAACGACAGTCCCACCAAATGGCAGATCTCCAGCAGGGTATCGAACGGCAGGGAGGGCTTGTTCATCATCCGTTTGACGGTGGCGATGGAGACGCCCATGGCCTCCGCCAGGGTCTGGTAGCGGATCCCCTTGTCGGTAAGGGTCTTCTTCAGGGTGTCGAGA
The DNA here is from genome assembly GCF_054052485.1 of Aeromonas intestinalis. Taxonomy (NCBI): domain Bacteria; kingdom Pseudomonadati; phylum Pseudomonadota; class Gammaproteobacteria; order Aeromonadales; family Aeromonadaceae; genus Aeromonas; species Aeromonas intestinalis. The sequence continues at coordinate 57,443 of NZ_JBSTYK010000018.1, read as the reverse complement.
ATGTGGTTGGCCAGGGTCTGGCTATAGGTCATGCAATTATTCCTTTATCTGCATTTTTAGTCGTGTCAGAAAGTGAGAGTTTTTATGGTTTTGGGCTCAGAAGTTGACACCTTGAAAAACCAGAGGAAATAAACCCGGCGATAACGGCTGAAATGGACTGACCAGTGAGGTAGCAAGGTGGCAGATTATGACACTCCATGGTGCATATCCTTCAACCTTTCAACATTTTGCTGGTGATGCATATTACATCGCACATAATTCAACACGAATCGGATTCATAACCTTCCTGGTTGAGAAAACGATTGTTTGCTTCCAATTTAAGGGTTTTTTAAACCGTAAGGTTTTTATTCTTTCCTGGCATTGAGCGGAGCTCGCAAGAGATCCGCTTTTTCTTTTCTCCGAATCTGAGCCCGCCGTCAAGGAAGAGGCGCATCTTTCGCCTCTTTCCCCCCGCTCGCCGTCATTTCGGTACTCAATCGATTCAGTTTTACGTCTCCTTGCAGGGGAACAGCCTGGGGATCTCCCGGATCAGCCAGCTCTTGGCCTTGCCCATGGTATCCCGCCGCCAGGCCAGGGCGACCTGTACCTGATGACGATACTCGGGCCCTATCACCTTGAGTCTGCCCGCCTTGATGTCTTCGGCAATCCAGCTCATCGGCATGGTACCGACCCCGATCCCCGCCAGCAGGGCGTCACGCTTCTCGGCCATGGTGCTGACGGTGAGGCGCGGCTGCTTGTCGAGCAGGCGGTAGGTGAGCACGGGTTTGCGCAGGGCGGAGTCGGCGATGGCGATGGCGCGGTAGCGGCGCAGGGTATCGTCCGCCAGGGGTTCTGCCTCTTGGTGCAGGGGGTGATCCGGGTGGGCCACGTAGAGCATCACCTCTTCCTGCAGTATCTGATGCTTGATGCCGGTCAGCATGATGTCGGGGTTGAGGGTGGCGATGAGCAGATCAGCACGGCCATCTTCCAGCGACTCCCAGCTGCCCGCCAGCACTTCGGCCCGCAGCCGCAAGCGGGTGTCGGTCAGCTCGGCCAGACGCTCCACCAGCGGATAGAGCAACTGGAGCGGCACCAGGGCATCGACGGCGATGGTGATGTCGGTCTCCCAGCCACGGGCCAGTGCCCGGGTCTCCCCCACCAGATGTTCTGCCGCCTCCAGCAGCACCCGACCCCGTTCCAGCAGCATGCGCCCGGCGGGGGTGAACTTGGTGCGATGGCCGCTGCGATCGAACAGCATGGCATCCAGCTCATCCTCCAGCTTCTGTACCGTGTAGCTCAGGGCCGATGGCACCTTGCCCAGCTCATCGGCCGCCGCCGCAAAGCTGCCCCGGCGATCGATGGCATCCAGCACCCGGATGGCTTCCAGGGTCAGGGCCCGTTCCTTGTTTGTCTCCTTGGCCATATCTAACCTTCAATTTTTTTGAACATGTTTGCCAGATTATCTCGCTAACAACTTAGGGCAACTCACCCTAATATTCAATCATCGCTTCGGCAGGAGAGCCGAGCGGCCAAATAATCGGTAGTTCAGGGCCGTGACACCCCAAGGGGTGAAGTCTGATGTCGGTGAAAGAACAACACCATATTTGAATGACCTCTTGCATGGATGCATTGATTCGGGCCAGTCGGCCTTGGCAATGACATATAAAACAAGAGAGTGAATGAACATGAAAAACGTAATCAAGATGCTGGCCGTTGCAGGCCTGATGACCGCTGGTGTGGCTCACGCTTCCGTCCCCGCTGACTTCAGCGCCGCACCGGGTGTGCTGGTCGTGAACTGGCAGGCAAGCGCCGCCATCGACGGCAAGTCCAACCCCATGCTGGAGGTGCGTGACGAAGCCGGTGATGTGCTCGCCTCGGTTCATGCGAACCTGACCGGCACCCAGATCGTGAAGATCCCGAGCCGCACCCAGGGCAACCTGACGGTCAACCTGGGCAATGAAAGCAGCAATTACCGCATCCCGTTCGGTCTGGGTGACGGTCGCCAGCGTTAATACACGCCTTGCTACATGAGGAGCACACCATGATGAAATTGAGAGCCGCAGCAGAACGAGGTCACGCCAACTTTGGCTGGCTGGATGCCCGTCACAGCTTCTCGTTCGGTCACTACTATGACCCGGACTGGATGGGACACTCTGTCTTGCGAGTCATCAATCAGGATCGGGTGTCGCCGGGTGGCGGTTTTGCCACCCACCCTCATGCCAACATGGAAATCCTGACCTGTGTGCTGAGCGGCACCATAGAACACAGGGACAGCCTCGGTCATGCCGAGCAGATCCCGGTGGGGGAGTTCCAGTTGATGAGCGCAGGCTCCGGCATCCGCCACAGCGAGTACAACCCCTCGCAGACAGAGCCGCTCTCCCTGCTGCAGATCTGGATTGAGCCGAACGAGTTCGGTACCGAACCGGGTTATCAGCAGAAGAAGATTGAAACCCAGCCCGGTATGACCCTGGTGGCGTCACCGGACGGGGAAGCCGGATCCTTCAGGATCCGCCAGCAGGCCCGGGTATGGCGACTGCAACTTGCACATGGGGAGACCCTCGAATGGGCATTGCAAGGACGCCACGGTTACCTGCATATGATTTCGGGGGAGCTGACTGGCAACGGTCTGGCTGCCCAACCCGGCGATGGTCTGCTCAGCCGTGATGAGCAGAGTTGGTCGCTGGTGGCTTCGCAAGACAGTGAAGCCCTGCTGTTTGATCTGCCGTGATTTATAAATCATGGTGAAATTAATGAGTTACTAAATCGGTCTTACACTATTAACGAGTGATGTGTAATCAAAGGAATCTGGAGATGGACAAAATGAGAGACGTGGCACTGCTGGTAGGTCGTGTATTGCTGGCACTGATGTTTGTGGTGGCTGGCTGGGGCAAGATCGGCGGCTATGCCGGTACCCAGGGGTATATGGAAGCCATGGGGGTTCCCGGATTCATCCTGCCGCTGGTGATCCTGCTGGAGCTGGGTGGTGGTCTCGCCATCATGCTGGGCCTGTTCACCCGTAGCCTCTCCGTGCTGATGGCTGGCTTCACCCTGATGGCGGCCTTCATCTTCCACTATCAGCCTGCCGAGCAGATGCAGATGCTGATGTTCATGAAGAACGTCTCGGTGGCCGGTGGTTTCCTGGCCCTGGCGGCGGCCGGTGCCGGTGCCTTCAGCCTGGATGCCCGCCTCGGCAAGAACTGGTAATGCCCTGATAGTTGAAGTTTTCCAACGCCTTTGGCCGGTGCGAGTGCACCGGCCTTTTTATTGTCCGCGTTTCAGGGCCGCCCTGTCAGGAACTGTGATCGTCCCCCGCCATGGGGGGACAAGCGCCTTTTGCATCTTATCCCCCAATCCTCGACAATCTCCTCTCCCATGACGTGACGGGCCCCGGGTTCTTCCCGCGCCCTGTCTCGTCATGGCGGGAGTCGCCCACGTCGACTATCCACCCCATCATCTTCTGACCTGGCGGGCGTTGATCATGTTTACCCTCTACCACTCCAATTCACTGGACTTGCTCAAAGAGCTGCTGGTGAACCACATCCGGCAGGCACCCCTGGCTCACCCCTTCGCGCGGGAGCAGATCCTGGTGCAGAGTCCGGGCATGGCCCAGTGGCTCAAACTGGAGCTGGCCAAGGCGTTCGGCATTGCCGCCAACATCGACTTCCCCCTGCCTGCCAGCTTCATCTGGGAGATGTTCACCCAGGTGCTGGCGGACGTGCCCCGCCAGAGTCCCTATAACAAGGGGTCCATGAGCTGGCAACTGATGAGCATATTGCCCGCCCTGCTGGACAGACCCGCCTTCGCGCCGCTCGCCGCCTATCTGGGGAACACCAGTGAGGAAAGCGAGGCGCAAGGCTCTTCCCAACCGGAGCAGGTGCGGCTGTGGCAGCTGTGCCAGAAGATTGCGGATCTGTTCGACCAATATCTGGTCTACCGGCCAGACTGGATCGCCCGCTGGGAGCAGGGGGAGGGACTGGTCGGCACCGGCAGCCAGGAGCTGGCCGAGGTGAGTGGCCAGGATTGGCAGCCCGAGCTCTGGCGCGAACTGGTGGCGCGCACCCTGGCGCTCTCCCCGAGCGGCTATCACCGCGCCAATCTCTACGAAGAGTTCATCCACGAGCTGGCGCGCACCCATGATCTGCCGGGCACGCTGCCCAAGCGGGTGTTCGTGTTCGGTATCTCGGCCCTGCCGCCGCGCTACGTGGAGGCGCTGCAAGCCCTCGGCAGCCGGGTGGAAGTGCACCTGTTCATCACCAACCCCTGCCGCTACTACTGGGGGGATCTGCTGGACAGAAAGACCCTGGCGCGGCTCGAGCGCAGGCTCAAACCCGGTACCGATCTCGAGGCGCTGCAAGGCCCCGCCAACCCGCTGCTCGCCTCCATGGGCAAGCTGGGGCGGGACTACCTGCACCAGCTGATGGAGCTGGAGGTGCCGCAGATCGAGGCCTTCGTCGATATCGACGAGCAGGATGGCACGGGCAAAACCAGCCTGCTGCGCTGCATCCAGAAGGATGTGCTGGAGCTGGCCTCGCGGGGGGAAGGCCAGTTCGAACTCGACAGCAGCCGCCACAAGAGCACGCTCGACGCGAGCGATGGCTCCCTGCAGATCCACGCCTGCCACGGCCCCATGCGGGAGCTGGAGGTGCTGCACGATCGGCTGCTGGCGATGTTCGACGCGGATCCCACCCTCACCCCGAAGGACGTGGTGGTGATGATGCCGGATGTGAACAGTTACGGCCCCTATATCCAGGCCGTCTTCGGCAAGGAGCGGTCGGGTGACCGTGCCCGGATCCCCTTTGCGGTATCGGACCGCGCCGCCAGTCAGGAGAGTCCGCTGCTGCAAAGCTTCCTCGCCCTGCTGGGGCTGCCGAGCGCCCGCTTTGGGGCCGGGGAGCTGCTGGCCATCCTGGAAGTGCCCGCCGTGCTGCGCCGCTTCGAGCTCGGGGATGATGAGTTCAACCAGTTGCGGCGCTGGGTGCAGGAGACCGGCATTCGCTGGGGGCTGGACGATGCCTATCCCGCGCGCTTCGATCTGCCGCCGCTTGCCGGCAACAGCTGGCTGTTCGGTCTGCGCCGCATGTTGCTTGGCTTCGCCATGGGGGACGGAGAGCCGGTGGACGGTATCCTGCCTTACGCGGATATCGAGGGTCAGCAGGGGCTCATTCTCGGCAAGCTGGCCTGGTTCGTGGATTCCCTCGCCGAGTTCCTGCCGCGGCTGCAACAGCCCCAGCCCCTGGGGGAGTGGATCGGCTGCCTCAACGCCCTGCTGGAGCGCTTCTACCTTGCCGACGAGGGTGAGGAGCGGCTGTTGCAACTCATCCGCACGGCACTCGCCGACTGGCAGCAGGGGCTGGCCGAGGCGCACTTCGAGCAGCCCATCTCACCGGATCTGCTGCGGGACTATCTCGGCAGCGTGCTCGGGGAGTCCCGCTCCAGCCAGCGCTTCCTCGCCGGCCAGGTCAACTTCTGCACCCTGATGCCCATGCGATCCATCCCGTTTCGCCAGGTCTGCCTGCTCGGCATGAACGACGGTGTCTATCCGCGTACCCTGGCTCCCATGGGTTTCGATCTGATGGCGGTGGCGGGCCGGCGCGGGGACAGATCCCGCCGGGACGACGACCGCTACCTCTTCCTCGAGGCGCTGCTCAGCGCCCAGCAGGGGCTCTACATCAGCTATCAGGGTTTCAGCGCCGAGGACAACAGCGAGAAGGTGCCGTCCGTGCTGCTGGCGGAGCTCATCGACTATGTGCGCCAGGGCTTCGTGCTGGCGGGGGATGAAGCGCTCTTTGACGAGGCGTCCGGCGAGCGGCTGCTGGCACACCTGGTGACAGAACACCCCCTCACCCCCTACAGCCACAGCTACTTCTACCCGACGCCGGGATCCGGTCTCTTCACCTATGCCGCCGACTGGCTGCCGGCCCTCAATCCCGCCCCCGGGGCGGCGAATTTCCAGAGCGGCGAGCTGCCGCTGCCCGCCGAATGGGGCAAGGAGCAGGGGCTGGAGCTGGCCGAATTGCTGCGTTTCTACCGCCAGCCCGCCAAGTACTTCCTCAACCGTCGCCTCAAGGTGTGGTTCGAACTGGACGAGGCCAATATCGAGGACAGCGAGCCGTTCGAGCTGGACGGCCTGCAGCATTATCAACTCAAGAGCCTGCTGCTGGATGCCCATCTGGCAGAAGGGGAGGCCATGAGCAAGCGCCGGGAGCGGCTGCGCCTCTCCGGTCAGTTGCCCCAGGGCTGGTTCGGCAACCTCTTGCTGGACGATCTGGACGCCGACATGGGCAAGCTGGCGGCGCGCCTGCGCCCCTGGCTGGCGGTTGACGACGGGGACAAGCGAGCGGTGGAGATCGACATCTCCCTCACCCAGGGGCAGTTGCAGGGCTGGATAGACACCCAGCATGGCCGCGCCCTGGTGGTGAAACCCGGCAGCTTCAACGGCAAGGATCTGCTGCTGGGCTGGGTGCAGCACCTGTGCCTCTGCCTCAGTCAATATCCCGGCGAGACCCTGTTGCTGGACGCCAAGCAGGGCTGGCGCCTGCCCGTGCTGCCCGCCGAGGAGGCGCGCCCCCGACTGGCGGCCCTGGTGGCGCTCTGGCAGCAGGGCATGAAGCGGCCGCTGCCGTTTTTCCCGAGCACCGCCTGGGAGTGGCAGAAGGCCATCGAGAAGGATCCGGAGAAACCCGATGCCGCCGACAAGGTGGCGCTGGCCCGCTTCAATGGCGGCTACATGGTGACTGGCGAGGGGCAGGACATCTACGTCGCCCGCTGCTTCCCCGAACTCAATGACGAGGTGCTCGGCCAGTTGCAGGCCCTGGCCCGGGAACACCTGAGCCCGCTCTCTGCTGCCCTCGAGGGACTGGAATAATGGCGAATCTGCTCAATACCCTGCGCTTCCCCCTCTATGGGGAGCGCCTGATCGAAGCCTCCGCCGGTACCGGCAAGACCTACACCATCGCCGGTCTCTACCTGCGCCTGTTGCTGGGTCACGGCCCCGTGATGGAAGAGGGGAAGGCGGCGGGCGAGCCCTGCGCCCACGAACGTCCCCTGTCGGTGACCGAGATTCTGGTGGTGACCTTCACCGAGGCCGCCACCGCCGAGCTGCGGGGGCGGATCCGCGCCCGCATCCATGAGGCTCGCCTCGCCTTCCTGCGCGGTGAAAGTGGCGATCCCCTGCTGGCACAGCTGCTGGTGGAGGTGGAGGATCATGCCCTGGCGGCGAGCCGCCTGCTGGCCGCCGAGCGGCAGATGGACGAGGCGGCGGTCTTCACCATCCACGGCTTTTGTCAGCGCATGCTCAAACAGAACGCCTTCGAATCCGGCGCCCTGTTTGAAACGGAATTCTTGACCGACGACAGCCAGTTGCGGCTGCAGGCGGTGAGTGACTACTGGCGCGCCGAGTTCTACCCGGTGGACGAGGCCCTGGCCCGGGCGGTACGCAAGCTCTGGCCGAGCCCGGCGGCCTTGTTGCGGGAGATGAACGGCTGGCTCGACAACAGCGAGCTGGCGATCCGCCCGCCTCTGGGGGAGGAGACGCTCATCGAGCGCCACCGCGAGGCCATGGCCCGCATCGACGAGGTGAAGGGGCGGTGGCTGGCGCAAGGAGACGAGATCCGCCGCCAGACCGAGGGCCACATCAGCCGCTATACCGGCAAAAACTACGAAGGCTGGCTCGGCAAGCTGGCCGACTGGGCCCGGGATCCCGCCAGCGGCTACGCCATTCCCAAGGAGCTGGAGCGCTTCGGCCAGCGGGCGCTGGAGGATAACCTGAAGAAAGGGGGGACGGTGCCGACCCTGCCGCTGTTCACCGAGATCGACGCCCTGCTGGCGAGCCGTCCCGGCATCCGGGATCTGGTGTTGCAGCGGGCGGCGCGGGTGGTGCGTGAGCGGATGCAGGCCAGCAAGCGTCAGGCCCATCAGCTCTCGTTCGACGACCTGCTGAAAGATCTCGACGGGGCGCTGGGCTCCGGGCTCGGGGAGCGGCTGTGCGAGCGGATCCGGGCGACCTACCGGGTTGCCATGATCGATGAGTTCCAGGATACCGATCCCCAGCAGTACCGCATCTTCCACCGCCTCTACGGCGGCAGACAGGATACCGCGCTGCTGATGATCGGCGATCCCAAGCAGGCCATCTACGGTTTTCGCGGCGCCGATATTTTCACCTATATCCAGGCGCGCCGGAATGTGAGTGCCCACTACACCCTCGGGCGCAACTACCGCTCAAGCCGCGCCCTGGTGGCGGCGGTCAACGGTCTGTTCGAGCGGGCGAAAGATCCCTTCATCTATGAGGCGGACATCCCCTTCCTGCCGGTGGAAGCCCAAGGCAAGGGCAAGACGCTGCTGCTGGAGGGAGAGGTCGCTCCCGTGCTGCACTGCTGGCAGCTGGGCGGCCAGCCCACCTTCAACCGGGGGGAGTATCAGAGCCTGATGGCCCGCGCCACCGCCGCCGAGATTCGCCGCCTGCTCGGACTCGCCCGCGAGGGCAAGGCCATGATAGGGGACGCGCCGCTCATGGCGGGGGAGATCGCCGTGCTGGTGCGCACCGGCGCCGAGGGGCGGCTGGTGCAGCAGGAGCTGGCCCGCCTCGCCATCGCCTCCGTCTATCTCTCCAACCGGGAGAGCGTGCTGGCTCAGGTGGAGGCGCGGGAGATCCTCTTCATCCTGCATGCCTGCCAGAACCCGAGCGAGGAGCGCAGCCTGCGGGCGGCGCTCGCCACTGGTCTGTTCGATCTCGACGCCAGGGCGCTGGATGCCCTTGCCTCGGACGAGCGGGCCTGGGAGAGCGCGGTGCAGGAGTTCATGGACTACCGCGCGATCTGGCACCGCAACGGGGTGCTGGCCATGCTGCGGGCCCTGCTGCACAGGCGCAACCTCGCCGCCTCCCTGCTGGCGAGCCCCTATGGGGAGCGGCGGCTGACCAACTACCTTCACCTCGCCGAGTTGCTGCAACAGGCAAGCTGCGAGCTGGACGGGGAGTATGCCCTGCTGCGCTGGCTGGGGGAGGCGGTGAGCCACCCCAACGGCCAGGTGGCGGAGCAGGTACTGCGCCTCGAATCCGAGCGAAAGCTGGTGCAGATCGTCACCATCCACAAGTCCAAGGGGTTGGAGTACCCCCTGGTGTTCCTGCCCTTCATCTGCAGCCATCGGGCCGCCGAACTGCCCCTCTATCACGAGGAGGAGGATGGCCAGAACCGCACCGTGCTCGATCTGACCGAGTCGGAAGCATCCCTGGCCGAGGCCGACAAGGAGCGCCTCGCCGAAGACTTGCGGCTGCTCTACGTCGCCCTGACCCGGGGGGTCTATGCCACCTGGCTGGGGCTGGCCCCGGTGCGCTCCGGCAACGGCAAATCCGAGCAAACCGATCTGCACCAGTGCGCCATCGGTTACCTGCTGCAACGGGGGGAGGCCGGCGATGCCGCGACCCTGAACACGGCTCTTGGCGAGCTGGCGCAGGCCCTGCCCGGGGTGGCGGTCGGTGAGCCCTCGCTCACCCGCCCGGCCCCGCTGGAGCCCGATCAGGCGTCCCTCGGTGAGCCCCTGGTGCGCCGCTTCGAGGGGCGACTGGAGCGGGACTGGTGGATCAGCTCCTACTCCGGCCTCGCGGCCCAGGGCCAGGGGCACAGCAAGGGCGTGCTGGCCAATCCCGGCTTCGATGCGGAGGTGGTGACGGAGGCGGCCGCGCCGCTGCTGGAAGAGGTCCCCGAGGCCTCCATCTTCAGCTTCCCCAAGGGCGCGCGCCCCGGCACCCTGCTGCACAGCCTGTTCGAGACCATCGACTTCCAAAGTGCGCAAGGGGACGAGCTGTGCGCCCATATCGCCACCCTGCTGGCCCAGGAGGGGTTCGACGAGCACTGGGCCCCCGTGCTGCAACGGCAGGTGGAAGCGGTGCTGGATACCCCCCTCGAGACTGGGTTTGGGGAGCCGGTGCGGCTGCGAGCGCTCGGGGCGGGCAGCAAGCAGGTGGAGCTGGAGTTCTTCCTGCCCATGGGGCGGGTCACTGCCCCGGCCCTGACGGCCCTGTGCCAGCGCCATGATCCCTTGTCGGCGGGCAACAACCCCTTAAGTTTCAGTACGGTACAGGGGATGCTCAAGGGCTTTATCGATCTGGTGTTCGAATGGCAGGGGCGCTGGTATCTGCTGGACTACAAATCCAACCACCTCGGCATGAGCCCGGCGGATTACGACCGTCCGGCGCTGGAGTCTGCCATGCGGGAGCATCGCTACGACCTGCAATACCAGCTCTATTCGCTGGCGCTGCACCGGCTGCTCAGCCTACGGCTGCCGGGTTACGACTTCGAGCAGCACTTTGGCGGCGTCTATTACCTCTTCCTGCGGGGCATGCCGGCGGGGGGCGTCTTCCACTGCCGTCCGAGCCGGGAACTGGTGCTGGGGCTGGACGAGTTGTTTAGTCAAACTGTGATGCCTGATGAAGATCGTTTAGAAAAATCAAACAAGGTGGACGCATGACGGGCGCTGTGATGATCGAACGCTTGAAACAATTGGCCCTGGCGGGGCGCATTCGCCAGCTGGATCTGCAATTTGCCAAATTGGTGGCGGATCTGGGGGCCGGTCCCGAGCTGGTGCTGGGGGCGGCGCTCACCTGTTTCGAGCTCGGCCGTGGCCACGTCTGTCTGCCGCTCAACCTGCTGACGAGCCAGGGTGGCTGGCGTCCCTTCGGGCTGGATCCGGATCAGAGCCGGGATCTGCTGATGGATCTGGCAGACCCTGCGCTCTGGCCCGGGCTGTTCGCCACGAGTCCGCTGGTGGGCCAGGAGGAGAATGACGGGGAGGCGCCGCGCTGGCCCCTGCGGCTCTGGCAGGAGCGGCTTTACCTCACCCGCTACCACGACTTCGAGCAGGGGGTGGCTCGCCATCTGGGCGCCTTGAGCGAGCAGGCCGAATGGCCCGAGATAGCACCGACCCTGTCGCGGCTGTTTGCCCGGGATGACGCCTTGATCTTCTCGGCCCTGCTGGAGGCGCGCCTTGCCCCCGATTTCTCGGCCCCCCAGTTTGTGGAGAAGTATCTGGATCTGGTCTTCCCGGACGAGGTGAACTGGCCCGAGGTGGAGGCCTTGCTGGCCCGCGCCCAGGCGGCGAGCGACCTGGCTGCGCTGGATACCCTGGTGCCCGAGGCGCTCTGCTGCAACGGCCAGAAGCTGGCAGCGGCCACCGCGGCGGCGCGTCCCTTCGCGGTGATCTCCGGCGGCCCCGGCACCGGCAAGACCACCACGGTGGCCAAGCTCTTGGCCATCCTGGTGGAGACCGGCCTGCAACAGGGCAAGGCCCCCGCCATCCGGCTGGTGGCCCCCACCGGCAAGGCGGCGGCAAGGCTCACCGAGAGCATCGGCAGCGCCCTGCAGGCGCTGGATCTCGCCCCCGAGGTGGTGGCGGCCATCCCGACCGAGGCGGGCACCCTGCACCGGCTGCTCGGGGTCATCCCCGGTCGCAGCCAGTTCCGCCATCACAAGGGCAACCCCCTGCACCTGGACCTGCTGGTGGTGGACGAGGCCTCCATGGTGGACTTGCCCATGATGGCGCGCCTGCTGGATGCGCTGCCCAGGCATGCCCGCCTCATCCTGCTCGGTGACAAGGATCAGCTCGCCTCGGTGGAGGCCGGAGCCGTGCTCGGCGATATCTGCAGCTTCACGGAAGAGGGCGTGAGCCAGGCGCAGGCACAGTGGCTCTCCCGCCAGACCGGCTACCGGCTGCAGGGCACGCCTGCGGGGGCAACCGTGCGTGACAGCCTCTGCCTGCTCACCAAGAGCTGGCGTTTCGACCAGCATTCCGGCATCGGCCAGCTGGCGCGGGCCTGCAACGGCGGCGACACGGCCGCGGTGGAAGCGGTCTGGAGTCAGGGCTTCAAGGACATCAGCCTGCACCCCTGGGCGGGGGAGGCCTACGAGGGATTGATCGCCCAGGGGGTGGAGGGGTATGGGGCTTATCTCAAGGCGGCCCGGGAGGGGCAGGATCCCGCCGCCGTGTTCAAGGCGTTCAACGGCTTTCAGATCCTCTGCGCCCTGCGGGACGGCCCCTTCGGGGTGGAGGGGCTGAATCAGCGCCTCGAACTGGCGCTGGCGCGAGCCGGGCTTGTCCAGCGTGACGGCGACTGGTACGCGGGCCGCCCGGTGATGGTGGTGCGCAACGATCACGGCATCGGCCTCTACAACGGCGACATGGGGCTCTGCCTGCCGGACTACAGCGATGAGCACGATAAGAGCGGCCGATTGAAGGTGTGGTTCGAGCAGCCGGACGGCAGCCTGCGGGCCCTGTTGCCGAGCCGATTGCCCCCCCACGAGACCGTCTACGCCATGACCATCCACAAGTCCCAGGGGTCGGAGTTTGCCCATACGGTGCTGGTGCTGCCGGATGGCCCCAGCCCCCTGCTGACCCGAGAGCTGGTCTACACCGGCATCACCCGCGCCAAGCGCCGTCTCGATCTCTACGGCGATCGTGCCCTGCTGGCCCAGGCGGTACGGAAAAAGACCGAGCGGTATTCGGGATTGGCGCAGCGGTTGGGGGAGTGAGCGATTGGATGGTGGTGAAGGGATTTACCGGGATTCCCATCTATGAGGCGAAGATTCAAAAGGGAAAATAGAGAGTGGTATCAGATATGTCATCTTGGTCATGGGGTTGTGTAATGACATGGACAAGCTCTTCATGGTATCGATACGAATAATTTGGATACGAGAATAATGGCGCCGCATGACGGCGCCATTACATATTCAATTGTAAATTATGTTGTCCAGGGGAATTTGGATGGCATTCCAAGAGGTTGCGCAAGGTACTGTGCTGGGGTAGCTAAATTCGAAGAGTTTTTGCTTTTCCTTGTTCACTCCCTGGATCACCACGCGAGCTCTGTTGTCTGCTGCGGCATAATTTATAAGATAATCTCCTTGAGATGTTGTTTTATCTTGATAGATGCTTGAACAAATGTCTGAGTAGATACCGTCATCGAAATTCCATACCATCTGACCCATTTTATTCTGAGAGTTGATATCAAAAATAGCGACCTGACTGCTGGCCAGATCAATGCCAGCCGAGGTTCCTGATGGGTGATTGAAGCTTTGCCGTCCATTATTAAACAGCATTAATCTCCCCTCGTTGGTGATCGATACGGCGTGTTGACCTATGGGAACCTGGCCTGGGCTGAGAGAGACGGCCAGTTTTTGCAATGAAGGATAAGAGTACCAATGCTTGGTTTCATCCCCCAACAACCAGATTATTTTTCCTGTGTCGTAATCCAGTTTTACGACGAAATTTTCACGACTGGAGATAATCAATGAATTATCTGAGGGATCGTAGGTGGCTGCGTTCATATGAAACCAGTCAATGCCATTACGAACGAAGTTACTGGGGTCATCACCTTCCTGCAGCATGTACTCAGAGAATATCTTTCCGAGATCCCACTCTTTTATGACGTTGCCATCTGTATTCATTTCACTCAGAAAAGACTCAATTTTCAGTGCCCCATCAGTGGTGCCATCCAACTCAATAAGCATTCCATTTTTACCAGGATCAATATTGTGATGAAAATAGGCATCAGAGCCCATAGATGTGCCGGTGAGATTGATTTCTTTTTGTACTCCATAGAGTGACAGACTGTCAATTTTTTTACTCTTTGTGTTACCGGTAACAAATGTGTTATTCATAAATATGGATGAACCGGATTCTCTTTTAATATCCATATCCCAACGTATTTCACCATCTATATCCATGATGATTGGTGTTTTTAATGAGCCTTTTATATAAAAATAGCTAAAGCTGGGAGTGGACGTCGGCTTGGTAGTTATTTCAGGGGTGTCATATATACCCACGTTATCTATATAGCGCTGTGTTGTGATCGTTTTCTGGAATGAATAAATGCTGCTGTCGATGAATGAAATATTCAGGGTTAATATGTTGTCATAATTACTGTACAGTCCAAAAATAGGGACCTGTATTTTGTTGTTAGTGGGGTCGTATAGATTGTTACGGGATAGATATTGTTTGTTGTAGGTAGCTGATACTGCCTTCGAAAAACTTCCATTCTTAGGTTTTATTGTGAAAGAGATGCTTTTTATATCAGCTTCATTCAATCCTGAGAGATCAATGGCGGAGACGAAGACAGAAGGGCTGATGTCATTTTCTGTAGCGTGTTCCTCAGGAGCATAATTTAATTGTTCTGCCAGCGTCTTATTGTCGTTATCGCTATTGCAGCCATTGATTCCAAAACAAACTAGGCCAATCAAGCAGATTCGTACATGTATCTTCATAAATATCATCCCTATTTTAATGAAATACCGCTATTGTAGCTAGTTAGCGAAAAAATCATAGTTGAGTTCACAACAGAGCCGTATATACTGGCGCCATCTTGTCGGAGTGCTGACCGTCGAACGACGCTAAGCTGAGACCGTTAATTCGGGATCCGTGGAACCTGATCAGGTTAAGACCTGCGAAGGGAAACAAGGGTAACTTGCGAGTTGCCGCGCTTGGGAGCCTCCGCTCCCGACTTGCTACAGGGCAGCCCTCGGCAAGCCAGCGCACGAGAGGGAGCCTGCCTCGCCGAATCATCCCATCAGGGAGAGTCTGTGCGGGGCAGGAAGGTAAGCCAGGATAATCAGCCCGGTTGGCCAAGACAGCACCACCACTCCCTCTCGTAAGCACATCCGCTCGCAGGTTCATCTTCTCCTCGAACTCCAGACAAGCAAACACCCATAACTTCAACCAGTTAATGTGAGTTTTGCTATGTCTACCCCAATCCAGTCCGCACCAGAAGTCCAGCCCGTTTCCGACAACGCCAAGGCCGTCCCGGCCAGCCGCCGCGAGCAGCGTGCCAGCGCCCAGCGCTTTATCGACAACTTGAAGGGGATGGCCCATCCCAACTCCAAGCGCATCTTCATTCAGGGCTCCCGTCCCGACATCCGGGTGGGACTGCGCGAGATCCAGTTGGCCGACACCTTCGTCGGTGGCACCAAGGAGGAGCCCAAGTTTGAATCCAACGATCCTGTGCCTGTCTACGATACCTCGGGCGCCTACGGGGATGAAAACGCCCGGATTGACGTGCGCCTCGGCCTGCCGCGCCTGCGGGAAGCCTGGGTGCTGGAGCGGGGTGATACCGAGCCGCTGCCGGGCCTGAGCTCCACCTTCACCCAGGAGCGCCTGGCTGACGAGGGGCTGGATCACCTGCGCTTCGAGCACCTGCCCAAACCCCGTCGCGCCAAGGCTGGCCACTGGGTAACTCAGCTGCACTACGCCCGCCAGGGGATAGTCACCCCAGAGATGGAATTTATCGCCATTCGCGAGAACATGGGCCGCGAGCGGGTGCGCTCCGAGCTGCTGCTGCGCCAGCATCCGGGCCAGGGCTTCGGTGCCCGTCTGCCCGAGAACATCACCCCGGAATTCGTGCGCGATGAGGTGGCCGCCGGTCGCGCCATCATCCCCAGCAACATCAACCACCCGGAAGCGGAGCCCATGATCATCGGCCGCAACTTCCTGGTGAAGATCAACGCCAACATCGGCAACTCGGCGGTAACCTCCAGCATCGAAGAGGAAGTGGAGAAGCTGGTCTGGTCCACCCGCTGGGGCGCCGACACCGTCATGGATCTCTCCACCGGCCGTTACATCCACGAGACCCGCGAGTGGATCCTGCGCAACAGCCCTGTGCCCATCGGTACCGTACCCATCTACCAGGCCCTGGAGAAGACCAACGGCATCGCCGAGGATCTGACCTGGGAGTTGTTCCGCGACACCTTGCTGGAGCAGGCCGAGCAGGGGGTGGATTACTTCACCATCCACGCCGGCGTGCTGCTGCGCTACGTGCCCATGACCGCCAAGCGCCTTACTGGTATCGTCTCCCGCGGCGGCAGCATCATGGCCAAGTGGTGCCTGTCCCACCACAAGGAGAACTTCCTCTACCAGCACTTCCGCGAGATCTGCGAGATCTGCGCGGCCTACGACGTGGCGCTCTCCTTGGGGGATGGCCTGCGTCCGGGCTCCGTCTATGATGCCAACGACGAGGCGCAATTCGCCGAGCTGCACACCCTGGGTGAGCTCACCAGGATCGCCTGGGAGTACGACGTGCAGGTGATGATCGAGGGGCCTGGCCACGTGCCCATGCACATGATCGAGCGCAACATGACCGAGCAGCTGGAACACTGCCACGAGGCCCCCTTCTACACCCTCGGCCCGCTCACCACCGACATCGCCCCCGGCTACGATCACTTCACCTCCGGCATCGGTGCCGCCATGATCGGCTGGTACGGCTGCGCCATGCTCTGCTATGTCACCCCCAAGGAGCACCTGGGGCTGCCGAACAAGGAAGACGTGAAGCAGGGGCTCATCACCTACAAGATCGCCGCCCACGCCGCCGACTTGGCCAAGGGTCACCCGGGTGCCCAGATCCGCGACAACGCCATGTCCAAGGCCCGCTTCGAGTTCCGCTGGGAGGATCAGTTCAACCTGGCGCTGGATCCCGAGACCGCCCGCGCCTACCACGACGAGACCCTGCCCCAGGAGTCCGGCAAGGTGGCGCACTTCTGCTCCATGTGCGGCCCCAAGTTCTGCTCCATGAAGATCACCCAGGACGTGCGCGACTACGCCGCCAAGCTGGAAGCGGTCGAAGTGAAACTGGTGGGCATGGACGGCCAGCAGGAGCGGGTCGTGGCGGAGGTGGAAACCGGCATGGCCCAGATGGCGGAAGTGTTCAAGGAGAAGGGGGGCGAGCTCTACCATCAGGCCGCCGCGCTCAAACAGGATCGGGAAGAAGCATGAACGGCGAATCCAAACCCATCGTCTGGACCATAGCGGGTTCGGACTCCGGGGGCGGCGCCGGCATCCAGGCCGATCTGCATACGATGCATGCCCTCGGGGTGCACGGCTGCTCGGTGATCTCCGCCATCACGGCCCAGAACTCGGTGGCGGTGAAGATGGTGGATCCCGTGCTGATGCAGAGCTTCTGCGCCCAGATCGACGCCCTTGGCGTTGATCTGCCCCCCGCCGCCATCAAGATAGGCCTGCTGCCGACCCGGCTGCATGTGGAGGTACTGGCTCGGCGGCTGGATACCCTGAGCGCCCCCTTTGTGGTCTATGACCCGGTGGCCATCGCGAGTACAGGCACCCCCATGGCGGAGCCGAACATGCTGGCGGCGGTGCGCGAACACCTGCTGCCGCGCCTGTCTCTCATCACCCCCAACGGCCCCGAGCTGGAAGCCCTGACCGGCATTCCGGCGACCAGCCCGGCGCTGGTGCGGGCGGGCGCGGCGCGGCTGCGCGAACTCGGCGCCCGCGCCGTGCTGGTGAAGGGCGGCCACCTCGATTGGAGCGGGGATCACTGTCTCGACTACTACCAGGATGAGGGTCGGGAGTTCTGGCTGGCGGCGCCGCGCCTCGCCACCCGTCACGGCCACGGCACCGGCTGCTGTTATGCCAGCGCCATCGCCGCCGTCGTGGCGCTGGACTACCCCATCGAAGACGCCATCACACTTGCGCGCGCTTACCTGCAACAAGGGCTGGCAGGGGCGCAGGGGGTGGGAGCCGGCCCCGGCCCCATCGCCCACCTCGGCTGGCCGGTCGATCTCCCCCGGTTCCCTCGCGCCGTGTTGCCAGGTTCCGAGCTGGATCGCCGCTTCGGTCTCTGTCCTGCCAGCGAGGCCCGCCTGCCCCGAGGCCCTTTCGCCGAGACCGAACATCGCCTCGGCCTCTACCCTGTGGTGGATTCGGTGTTGTGGCTGGAGCGGCTGCTGGCGGCGGGGGTCAAGACCATACAATTACGGATCAAGGACTTGCCAGAAGCCGAGGTGGCGCCAGCTATTCGAACTGCGGTGGCTTTGGGCCGCCAGCATGGCGCCCGGCTCTTTATCAACGACTACTGGCAGCAAGCCATCGAGGCCGGTGCCTACGGGGTGCACCTGGGGCAGGAGGACATGGAGACGGCGGATCTCGCCGCCATCCAGTCCGCCGGCCTGCGCCTCGGCATCTCCACCCACGGTTACTTCGAGCTGATGCGGGCGCGGGAACTCGCCCCCTCCTACATCGCGCTCGGCCATATCTTCCCTACCAACACCAAGCAGATGCCCTCCCGCCCCCAGGGGCTGGTGCGCCTGCACCACTATCGCGCCCTGATGGCGGACTGGCCCACGGTCGCCATCGGCGGCATCGGCGAGCCCCGCATAGGGGCGGTGCAGGAGAGTGGAGTGGGCAGCATCGCCCTGGTCTCCGCCATCACGGCGAGCGATGACTGGCAGGGGGCCACGGCCCGGCTGCTGGCCGCCGTGGGGGCGGGGGATCCGGCGCACTCCGCCATCCCGGAAAAGGAGGCTGCCTATGCGCTCTGATGAAGGGTCTCTGAGTGACGAAGAGTACCTGAGATACGGCCGCCAGCTGATGCTGGCGGAAATCGGGGAAGCGGGACAGGTGCGGCTCAAAGGGAAGTCGGTGCTGGTCGTCGGCCTCGGGGGGCTGGGCTCACCGCTCGCCCTCTATCTCGCCGGGGCTGGCGTGGGCACGCTCTGGCTCGCCGATGGCGACGTGGTGGATTCCAGCAATCTGCCGCGCCAGTTTCTCTATACCGGGGAGGATCTGCGCCGCTCCAAGGCCGAGCTGGCCCGCGAGCGCCTTGGCCAGCACAACCCGCTGGTGGAGCTGATCGCCATCAACCAGCGGCTCGATGAACAGAGCCTGCCGGCGTTCGTGGCCGAGGTGGATCTGGTGATCGACTGTTGCGACAACCTCGCCACCCGCCACGCCATCAACGCCGCCTGCGTGGCCTTGGGCAAGCCCTGGGTCTCGGCCGCCGCGGTCGGCTGGCAGGGTCAGCTGATGGTGCGAAGCGCCCCCGAGCACGCCTGCTACGCCTGCCTCTACCCGGCGGATACCGACATCAAAGAAAGCTGCCAGAGCAGCGGCGTCACCGGCCCGCTGGTCGGCGTGATGGGCTCTTTGCAGGCGCTGGAGGCCATCAAGCTGCTGCTTGGCCGTGAGAGCCCGGTGGCGGGCACCCTGCGCCGCTTCGATGCTTTGACTCACGAGTGGCAGACTCTGCGCCT
This sequence comes from Aeromonas intestinalis, assembly GCF_054052485.1. NCBI lineage: Bacteria > Pseudomonadati > Pseudomonadota > Gammaproteobacteria > Aeromonadales > Aeromonadaceae > Aeromonas > Aeromonas intestinalis. The sequence continues at coordinate 38,445 of NZ_JBSTYK010000018.1, read as the reverse complement.
GCCTGCAGATCCCGCCTGCCCTGTTTGTGGCAGCGCCAACAAGGATTGCCCATGAATATTCGATTGAACGACAAGGCGCTGGCCCTGACGGCGGAAGAGGTCGCCAGTGTGGCCGCCCTGCTGGCGGCGCAAGCGGTCAACCCTCAGGGGGTGGCGGTGGCCCTCAACGGCGCCGTGCTGCCCCGCAGCCGCTGGCCAGAGACCCCCCTCAATGACGGGGATGAACTTCATCTCTTCACTGCCATTGCCGGAGGGTAACGCATGAAGTTTGCTCTCTCACTCCTGATGGGGCTGCCTTGCGGCGGATCGCCATCTCTTCCTACCACTATGACCGGAGGCTAAGATGCTGCGCATTGCCGATCACCATTTCTCATCGCGTCTGTTTACCGGCACCGGCAAGTTCGCCCGCCCGGAACTGATGGCCGCCGCCATCGAGACGAGCGGCTCAGAGCTGGTCACCATGGCCATCAAGCGGCTGGAGCCGGGCAAGCGCCACGACGATATCCTCACGCCCTTGCGAGCGCTCGGGGTCAAGCTGCTGCCCAATACCTCGGGGGCCAAGACCGCCGCCGAGGCGGTGTTTGCCGCCCACTTGGCCCGCGAGGCGCTGGGCACGAACTGGTTGAAACTGGAAATTCACCCCGACCCCAAATACCTGCTGCCCGATCCCATCGAGACACTTAAAGCCGCCGAACAGCTGGTGAAGGAGGGCTTCGTGGTGCTGCCCTACTGCGGCGCCGATCCCGTGCTCTGCAAGCGGCTCGAAGAGGTGGGCTGCGCCGCCGTCATGCCGCTTGGCGCCCCCATCGGCTCCAACCAGGGGCTGGTGACCCGGGAGTTCCTCGCCATCATCATCGAGCAGGCCAATGTGCCCGTGGTGGTGGATGCGGGCATAGGGGCGCCCAGCCACGCGGCGGCGGCGTTCGAGCTCGGCGCCGATGCGGTGCTGGTCAACACGGCGATTGCCGTGAGTGGTGACCCGGTCGCCATGGGCCACGCCTTCGCGCTCGCCTGCGAGGCGGGTCGCAGCGCCTATGCGGCTGGCCTTGGCAGCCGCGGCTTCCAGGCCAGCGCCTCCAGCCCGCTTACCGATTTTCTGGAGGCCCTATGAGCCAGGGAGTCGTCGTCACGGGACAAGCTATTATCTCCCCTCTCCCTTTGGGAGAGGGGGTGAGGGCCGCGGCCGAGACAAAGGAAGCGAGCTTTGTCGACCGCTGGCAGGCACTCGACTGGGACGATGTGGGCATGCAGATCCGGGCCAAGACGGCCCGGGACGTGGAGCTGGCGCTGGGGAAATCCCGCCGCAATCTGCAGGATTTTATGGCGCTGATCTCCCCGGCGGCAGAGGCTTATCTGCCCCGGCTAGCCCAGCTGGCAGAAAGTCTCACCCGCCAGCGCTTTGGCAACACGGTCGGCTTCTATGTACCGCTCTATCTGTCGAACCTCTGCGCCAACGACTGCAGCTACTGCGGCTTCTCCATGAGCAACCGCCTCAAGCGCAAGACCCTGAACGCAGAGGAGATAGAGCGCGAGTGCTTGGCCATCAAGGCGCGCGGTTTTGACAGCGTGCTGCTGGTGACCGGCGAACACGAGACCAAGGTTGGCATGGCCTATTTTCGCGAGATGATGCCGATCATCCGCCGCCACTTCAGTACCGTCGGGATGGAGGTGCAGCCCCTGTCCGAGGCCGAATACGCCGAGCTGAAAACCCTCGGCCTCGACGCCGTCATGGTCTATCAGGAGACCTATCACGCCCCCGCCTACGCCCGCCATCACCTGCGCGGCAACAAGCAGGATATCGAATGGCGCCTCGCCACCCCGGACCGGCTCGGCCGCGCCGGGGTGGACAAGATTGGCCTCGGGGCACTAATCGGTCTCTCCTCGGACTGGCGTGCCGACAGCTATTTTGTCGCCGAGCATCTGGCCTGGATGGAGCGCCATCACTGGCAGAGCCGCTATTCGCTCTCCTTCCCGCGCCTGCGCCCCTGCACCGGGGGGCTGGAGCCCGAGGTGACCATGACGGACCGCCAGCTGGTGCAGCTTATCTGCGCCTGGCGCCTCTTTTCGCCGACCCTGGATCTTTCCCTCTCCACCCGCGAATCCCCCGCGTTTCGCAACGGCGCCCTGCGCCTTGGCATCACCCAGATGTCGGCGGAGTCGCGCACCCAGCCCGGCGGCTACGCAGACGGCGGCAAGGATGAGCTGGAGCAGTTCGCCATCCACGACGACAGATCCCTCGGTGAGGTCGCCGCAGCCGTGCGGCAAGCGGGGTTGCAGCCGGTGTTTAAGGACTGGGAACCTTTCCTTGGCCGGTAGCCGCCCGGCGTGGCGGCGGGACTCCGCTACCTTCGGCAAGTCTGATGGCACGGCGTCGCCGTACCGTCGTAGGTTTGATTAGCGAAGCGTAATCAGACGATCGAGTGGGGAAATTGGCACGTTCCACAGGGTGGGGGAAATGGCACGGCTTCGCCGTGCAGGACGCGTGGCTGCCGGCCTCGAAGGGGTTTCGCCCGCCCTTCGGGCCGGGGCGAGTGACTTTGGAAAGACCCAAAGTCACCAAAGGTCTTCTCCCCCGCCAATCCGACCGCTACGCGGTTGCCCTCGGATCAGGTGCAAGGTTGGACGGATCGCCGCAGACGGCACATCCCTGTGCCGGCTGCGTCTGCGCCATCATCCCTGATGGCGCTCCTGACCTTGCCCCTTCCCCTCGGCGGATTGGAGGGGGACACCAAGAGCGTGCTCGCGTACCTCCGATAGCCATATGGAATACTCTCAGCTAAAAGATTTAGTCTGCGGGAATAAAGGCGTAGACATGTGCATCAAGGGTTGGTCATGAAGGAAAATGTGGTTTCTTGCCCGGCATTCGAAGGTGGCACCTGCGGCGATGGTGACGGCTTCGCTGGCGGTGTTGCCAACTCCCATCACGATCTCCAGCCGAAATAGACCCAACTGTGTAAAGTCGAAGTCACGCAGCAGGGCGACTGCTTGCCGGGCTATGCCTTGGCCCTGCTTGGATTGCCTCACCCAATAGCCGATATTGCCGTAGCGATGATGGGAAGACAGCTGATTGATACTGGCGCCACCCAAGAGCTGGCCGGTGGCGGCGCAGAAAATCCCCATGTCATAGGCGCGCCCCGCCGCGCGATCCTGATCGCAGGTGGCAAACCACCCTAGCGCCTTGTCCCGATTGAATGAGGGAGTGCACCAGCCCATCCAGGTGCCGACTGTCTCGATGGATTCGTGGGCCGCGCGGACAAACTCATTGGCATCGCTCGGATCGAAGGGCCGGATCAGGATCCTGGCGTTGGCAAGGGGCTGGAATGTCATTGGCAACCCTGCTTTTTGAGGAAATAACTGACATGCCCCGGCGGCATATCCGGCAGTTCGCCAAAGATGGAATATCCCTGCTTCTGGTAGAAGGGCAGGGCCTGGAAGCTGGTGGTTTCGAGGTGGAAGTTGGTGATGCCTTTGCTCTGGGCGTACTGCTCCATGGCGCCAAGCAGGCGGGCGCCCCAGCCATCCTTGCGAATGCGTTCGTCGATCCAGAGCCAGTCCACGTGCAGCCAGCCCCACTTGATGTCGGCGAGGATGCCTCCCAGTACCTTGCCCTCTTCGTCCTTGATAAAGCTGGCTATCTGCTCTCTCTGATGGGCGCCCGCCATGGCCAGGTTGTAGCCGGAGAGGCCGGCACGCAGGGCATCCAGATCATCGCTCTGTGGGACTTGGGGTGGGGTCAGTCTCATGGTGGTTAGCTCCAAATGAAGAGTGAGCAGCATCACCCGGCAACGGCAGAGGGTCAAGGTGGAGAGCGAATGGTTGTCGGCCCTCTCTCACTGTTGCCCTAGTGGAGATGAGATCTTGATTGGGCCAATCCCTGTCGCTGGGTGGGCAAGGCGTCTCGCGCTCGGGCCGGTTTTTCTCTAGCATGGAGGGGCGCGGAGCCGGGCTCCGCTATATGGATGGTTGGCGCTGCCCGGTTGATGGGCGTTGATGGCGCCCGATTGCGGATGTTGGCGGCGTCCGGTTACGGACTTTGGTGGAGAGAGAAGATGAAGCTGCGTTCCTTGTTGGTGTTGGGTGCCCTGGTGCTGGGCGGTTGTGCGGTCAATCCCTATGGCGGCACTCAGGCGCCGGTGTCAGAGCCCAAGCAGCCTGTGGTCCAGCCGGAGAAGCCGGTGACCGAGCCCGAGGTGGTGAAGCCTGCCCCCAAACCCGTGGCGCCGACCGGCCTGGCACTCGCCATGGCGGATGCCTTCTTGAAAGCTCCGGAGGTGAAGGCGCTGGCGGGCAGCAACCCCGTGCTGCTGCTGACCCCGCCGCGTAACGGCACCACTGAGCCCTTCAGCACCCAGCCCATGGCCATCGCCATGAGCCAGCGCATCCAGCAGCACGGCGGCTTCAGCTTCGCCGATCCCGGTCAGGTGGCGGCCATCACCGGTCAGCTGGAGTATCAGCAGGGGGGCAATCCGGCGTCCCTGGTGCGGCTGGGTCGTCAGACCGGCGCCAACTATATGCTGTACGGGGATCTCGTCTCCGAGGGGACCGGCTACCGGCTCGCCATGACCCTGATGGATCTGAAAAGCGGTGAACTGCTGTGGAACGCGAGTCGCTCCGCCAGTCGTTAAGTGCCTCCTTGCCCCCGACAACGCCACCCACGAGGTGGCGTTGTCGCATGGGCTGTTTGAATCTGCCTGGCCGACCCCTTCCTATCAGCCCATCCTCGCCACTTTGTGGTGGTGTATTGAACTGCCGCCACTGCATTTTACCTGTCAAATATGCTGATTGTTTCATCATGACGATATGAATGATGAGATTTGAGCGCATCCATTGAAATTATCGATTGCCAGACTTTCGGGGTGTCGGCTCTCGCCGACGGCTCGGCCTGAATAGGGGGCTGTTTGATTCCCAGTTCACCTATGCCATCGAGAGGCAGATGACCGCCATGACAGGGGTGTCTGGCTGGCGCAGAGGCGCCGTCCTGCCCGTAGAAAGACCGTGTGCGATATTTAACGGGTCGTGTATAACAGAACACACGGGGCCTGCGCCCGGATCCTGGAAGGAACACAGATGGCTCTCTCGGTGGCACAGCTCTACGAAGTGATGGCTCAGTTGCCCGATCCCGTCTTCATCCTCAGTGAAGATGGCTACTACGTGGAATACATCGGCGGGGTTGAGCAGCAGTCCTATCAGGATGGCAACCCCTTGATCGGCAAGCGCTTGCTGGATGTGCTGCCCCTGGAGAAGGCGCAGTGGGTGCTGGATCAGATGGCGCAGGCCTTTGCCAGCGGCGAGGTGCAGGTGGTGGAGTATGACCTCTCTCCGGTGGAGGTGGAGGTGGAGGGGATCAACGCAGAGGCGGGCCCCCAGGGGATGCAGCGTTTCGAGGGCAAGTTGGCCCCCCTGCCATCCCTCTATGACGGCAAGCGGGCGGTGGCCTGGATGACCCGCAACATCACCCGCCAGCACGAGTTGCAACTGCGGCTCAAGCGGCTCGGGGAGACGGATCAGCTCACCGGCCTCTACAACCGCCACTTCTTCTTCGAGCACTATCAGCAGCGGCTGCAGGGGGAGGGGGGGAGCGGTCTCATCATGCTGGACATCGATCACTTCAAGCAGATCAACGACCGCTTCGGCCATCAGGAGGGGGACAGGGTGCTGCGCAGCTTCAGTGCCTGCGTGGCGGCCCAGCTTCGGGCCGAGGACATGTTCGTGCGCAGCGGCGGCGAGGAGTTTTTGATCCTGCTGCCCCAGATAGGCGAGCAGACGCTGCTCAAGGTGGCGGAACGCATTCGCACCGCGGTGGCAGCCATGGCGCCGGATCCGGCCCCCATCACGGTGAGCCTCGGCACCACCCTGATCCAGCCGGGGGAGACGGTGGGCGCCGTGCTGGCCCGCGCGGATGAGTGGCTCTATCGGGCCAAGCGGGGCGGGCGCAACCGGGTGGCCCACGATGACATCTCGACGTGATGAGGCAGTCATGACAACAAGGGCGACCAGGAGGTCGCCCTTGTTGTTTCAGTCAGGCCCTAGCCGAACAGGGTCGAGACGCTCTGGCCCGCCATCAGCAGGCCGATGGCCAGCACGCTGAACCAGACCAGGGTCGCGCTCACCAGGGCGTAGCCGCCGGCGATGAAGAGACCGTCCCGCTGCAACATGCCGATGGCCAGCAGCAGGATGGCCCAGGCGGGCATGGCGTTGGTGAAGGGGATGGCGCCGAGGGGCAGCATCAGCAGCAGGGCTGCCAGCATGATCAGCAGGCCGTTGCAGCGATTGATGGTGGTGCTGCCGGTCAGCAGCAGCAGGCGCGGGCGGATGAAGCGATCGATGCGGGCCAGCAGATCGGCCCCCTTGTGCAGGGCTGGTTTCAGGTGCTCGGCAGCGAAGCGGCGCTCCATCAGGATGGCGGGCAGCCAGGGCACCCGGTTGAGGGTGATGCCGATGCCGATAAACAGGATCAGCAGGCCAAAGGGGGTGCTGACGCCGGGAATGGAAACCGGCAGCAGGAAGGGCACGGTGAGCAGCACGCAAAACAGCAGCATGCCCTGCTCACCCACCAGAGCCAGCATGTCCCGCAGGCTGATGTGGCTCTCCTCGATGGCGTGGGCCGTGGCTCGCAAGGTGTCTGACAGCTTGTTCTGTGGGTCGTTGAGTTGCGCGGCAACCATTCCTGAAATCCTCGTTCTGTGATGCCACCCCTGTGGCGCCGCCAGCTTACGGGCTCGAGGTTAATCCCAGATGAATGACGCATGCAGGATGGATCTTTATCTCGGGGGATGGAGAAGGACATGCGGCCTAAAAATATTCGATACAGCCCCTGTGCAGCATGGGGCGCCGGGGGCCCTGATATGCTTTTGGCACAACGCGTTGCAATCAACTGACGAGCAGGGAGAGAGCCGTGACGAGAGCGGGCATGATGGTGATGGGGCTGCTGCTGCCGCTGGGTCAGGGCTGGGCGGCCGAAGACGGGGATCGCGGCTGGCAGCTGACTCCCTTCGCGGGATACAGCTCGGCCATCGACTTTGACAAGGCGGATGACGCGGTCCCGACCCCGCATGGGGGCACGGTCACCTCCCTGCAGGGGGAGAGCTCGGCCAACTGGGGCTTCTTCATCAGCAAGGAGGTGGACGATCCCGGCCTGATAGAGCTGCTCTACAGCCACCAGTCCACCCCCCTCTCCCCGACGCTGCCGGATCGGCTGACGGTGGATACCCTGCATTTTGCCGGGGTGCTGACCCTGTCGGACAACGTCATGGCCCCCTACATCGGCGCCGGGATCGGGGTGACCCGCTTCGATGCCCATGACAGCGAGACGGCCCCCTCCATGTCCCTGGCGCTCGGAGTGCAGCCGCGCCTGACCGAGCATCTGGCGCTGCGGGCCGAAGTGCGTGGTTATGGCTCCCTGCTCGACGAGGATGGGGATTTCCTCTGCGACCCCGAGATCTGCGCCTTTCGGGTGCGGGGGGATCTGGTCACCCAGTGGCAGGCGAATGTGGGATTGACCCTGAGGTTCTAGGCGTCATCATGGGAGACACACCCATACCTTCAAGGGATTGAATTTGCTGAACCCGCTGCCCCATACACTCCCCGTGCTGCACACCCCGCGACTGTTGCTGCGTCCGCTCAACGGGCAAGACAGCGTGGATCTGTTCGCCATCTACGGGGATCCCGTCGTGATGCGCTTCACCGGAGAGCCCGCCTTTCCCGAACTCGCCACCGTGGCGCAGATGCTGGCGAGCGTCGAACGCCTGCTGGCAGCCGGGGAGTCTCTGGAGTGGGGGCTGGTTGAACGGGATGGCGAGCGCCTCGTCGGCACCTGTGGCCTGCACAGCTTCGAGCGGGCGAGCTGTCAGGCAGAAGTGGGTTGCATGCTGGCCCGGCGCCATTGGGGGCAGGGGTTGATGGGGGAGGCGCTGGGTGCCCTGATGGTATTCGCGAGGGAGCTGGGGCTGACCACGCTGCTGGCGGATATCGATCCGGACAATCTGCCCAGCCAGCGGTTATTCCGGCGGCTGGGCTTCGTCTGGCTGGGGGATAGCCATTACCGGCTGGGGCTTGGCGAGGGGATCAGAGGATACCGCGGGTGATCCGGCTCAGGGGCTCGTTGACCTCGAACAGCTTGTACTGCACGCCGCTCGCACCCATGGCTAGCACACGCTGCTCGTGCATGGTCGCGTAGGCAAGGGCGCTCTTTTCATCCTCGAACAGATAGATGCCGCCGGCCTCGCCGGTATTCGGGTTCTCGGTCCAGATCTTGGAGATGAAGCCGGGCTCCCGGGTGATGGATTCCGCCAGCGGCAGCGCCGCCTCGGTGAGGGCCGGCCCCATCATCTCGCGGGGAAAGTTGAAATGGATCTGCAGCAGGCTGGGCATGGTTTACCTCTCTCTGGACTGAACTGGCTGAGCCCACATCATAAGAAGCCGGCATCTTGGCTGCAAGAAGGCACCTTTTCGTGGCATAGTTACCTCAAAGTAACCACATATGAGCCTTGCCGTGTCTTCTGTTCCCTGTCCTGCCTATGAGGTGCTGCGCCTGCTGACCGGCAAGTGGAAGCCCGCCATCCTGTTTCATCTGCGTGATCAGACCCTGCGCTTCGGGGACTTGCGCCGCTGCCTGCCGGAGGTGAGCCAGAAGGTGCTCACCGCCCAGCTCAAGGAGCTGGAGGCCGACGGGGTGATCCGCCGTACCCTCTACCCCGAGGTGCCCCCCAGGATGGAATACGCCCTGAGCCCGCTCGGCACCGCCCTCATCCCCTTGCTGCAACAGATGCACGACTTCGCCCTGACTCACGGCGAGCTGTTGGCGCGCCAGAATGAGGCCGAGACCGCAGACTGATCCGGTCAGCGGGCCCGCAGCAACCAGCGGCTGGCCGGCGTGGCGGCCAGCAACCGATAGGCCAGCAGGGAGCAGGCGAACAGGGCCGGCACCTTCAGCAGCTCCCACCAGACGAGCTTGCCCTGGGGGCCGAACACCATCAGCCAGACCACCAGCATCATGTGCACGCAGTAGAGGCCGAGCACCTTGGGGGCCTGGCGTGCCAGCCAGCTCCCTTCGCCCCAGCCGGGATTGGCCAGTAGCAGGCCGAACAGGCCAATGGCCCAGGGGACGGATCCCAGCAGGAAGTCGTGACGATTGAGGGGTACCTCGCCAAAGCGCAGCAGTCCCCAGGCCTCCAGGGCGTAGAGGGCGAGCCCCATACCCAGCAGGCGAACGCCGAGGGCGGTGTCCGGCCGCCAGTTGCGAGCCTTGAGATAGGCGCCGAGGGCCACGAACAGCAGCGAGAAGAAGGGGCCGTTGCGGGTCAGCAGGGCCCACTCGCCCCCCAGCAGCGGCTTGCCATAGGAGCCGCCGAGCAGGGCCAGCAGATAGAGTCCCGCCCCCATCACCAGCGCCAGTCCGGGCAGCCCTGCACGCTGGCACAGCCCCAGGATCAGCACCGCCAGTATCAGGGCGGGCAGGAACCAGAGGTGGATCATGCCGCCCACCAGCCAGGCGTTGAGGCTATCCCCGATCTGCATCTGCCACTGGCCCGCCATGGTCGGCAGATAACCCTGCTGCACCGCCGCCACCGGGTTGAAGGGCACCAGCAGGTAGATGAGGCTCCAGCCCAGCCAGAGCAGTAGCAGCGGGCGGCAGTAACGCAGTGCCACCCCCAGGGGATCCTGGCTCAGCCTGGGTTGCAGGAAATAACCGGCGCATAGGAAGAACAGCGGCACCGCGAAGCGACACAGCTGGTTGATGATGCCCCCGAGCCACAGATAGAGGGGGTCCCCCCAGAGGGTGGGATCGAAGGGGTTGCTGAAGGGGGAGATGTGGATGGTCATCACGGCCAGGATGGCCAGCACCCGCCCGCACTCGATACTGGAAATGCGCATGATTCCTCTTGGGATCTGGAGTTCTGGCCGCACCCTAACAGCCGCATCCGACCCCCGCCAGCCGGTGTGCCGACAACTGTGACCCTTGCCCGCGCCGGGTTACCCTTTGTTACCTCCCCCGAAAATGACGTTACCCCCGGTGAGAGCAGGATCCCGTTTTGGTGTATGTAACGGGCCGGGGCCCCTGGCCAGGCTGGCGCCTAGAGCAAGGCGATCAGCAGGGTGACGAGAGCTCCGCCAAGGAGCAGGGCAATGCCACGGCGGGACGGGCCGTGCAGCTTGTTCCACATCAGCAGACTGGTGAGGGCGAGCAGCAACAGCGCCAGGGCGGCGAGATCTCCCATCAGCTGCCAGGAGAGCCCGGTGCCCATGCCGCGATGCAGCCGGTTGAGGCTGGCGGCGAAGTTGGCCTGCTGGCGCTCGATGCGTACTTCCAGGGTGCCGACCACATAGCTGGCAGCCAGGCTCTCGCTCAAGGTGACGCCCTTGAGCTCCCAGCGTGCGGGCAGAGTGAGCGTGCCGCTCGGGGTGGGCAGGATCTGGGGCGGGGTGATGGCGGTGCGCGCCTCTGCCAGTCCGTCGGCATAGTGCTGTTGCAAGAGGGCCGTGAGCGCGGCGGGATCCGCCAGCGGCGTCGTCAGCGTCAGGATTTCACTCTGTTTGTCGGTATGGGGGCCAGGCAGGGGCAGCACGGCCCTGTGTTGCAGCCAGAGGCCGGTGAGGCCGTAGATCAGCATCAGGGCCAGGGTGGCAAAACCGGCCCAGGCGTGGATGCGGCGCACCCACTTGTTGTTGTGGAGCGGGAGTTTCTTGGTTTTCATGCGTTTCTGGCCGGCTTGCGCCGGCCAGTCTGGTCAGGGGGGGATCAGAAGCGGTAGGCCGCGGTCAGGTTCAGCTGACGGGGGCTGCCCGGCATGATCTGGGCCGCGCTGGTGGCGCTGACGTAGTAGTGGTGATCGGTCAGGTTCTCCACGCTGAGCTGGGCATCCCAGTGCTGCCAGCGGTAACCGGCGCGGGCGTCATAGCGGGCGTAGCCCGGCAGCACCGTAGTGTTGGCGTTGTCGGCGAAGCGATCCCCCACCGCCGTCACCCCGGTTTCCCCATACCAGCCCTGCGGGCCGCTCTGGTAACCGGCGAACAACTGGCCGTTCTCGCGCGAGACGTTCATCGGCCGCTTGCCCTGCAGATCCGCATCCGCCTTGACCTGCTCCGCGTCCTGGATGGCGACGCCGCCGTGCAGGTAGATCTCGTCGGTCAGCTGGGCGCGGGCACTGAGTTCGATGCCGTCGGTGCGCTGCAGACCGGTCAGGATCACCCTGGTGGGGTCCAGCGGATCCTTGCTGCGCTTGTTGTACATCTCCAACCGGTAAAGGGAGAGGGTGGTGGCGAGCTTGCCATCCAGCCAGTCGCTCTTCACCCCACCCTCATACAGCCGGGTGTGCTGGGGATCCAGGTTGTTGTTCTTGTCCCCCGGGGTGATGCCGATGAGCTCACCGCCCACCGGGGTGAAGGTCTTGCTGTAGGAGGTGTAGAAGGCGTGCTCCTCGAGGGGGTTCCACACCAGGCCCAGGCGAGGGCTCAGGCTGGTGACCGAGAGGGTCTCCTCCTTGTCGAGATCGTTGCGGCGGCTGGTGACGGTGAACGCGTCCCGGCGCAGGCCGCCGAGCAGGTGCCAGTCACCCAGGCTGAGCTGATCCTGCACATAGAGGCCGTAGCCACGAACCTTGTGGTTGGCGTCGCTGGAGAGCTTCATGGCACCGTTATAGGTGGGCAATGAACCCGGATCGTAGAGGTTGCCCGGCGGGATGGCAGTGGCGTTCTGATAGAGCTTCGGCGTGCGCTCCTGCCAGCTCTGCTCCAGTCCCACCAGCAGACGATGCTCGACGGGGCCGGTCTGCAGCTCGCCTTCCGCTTCGGTGTTGCTGGTCAGGCTCTTGGCCTTGAGATCCTGCTGCCAGCGGGCGCGGGTGACCTGATCGCCTTTCACGCTGGTGACATAGGTGTTGTCGAACTGGCTGTCGAGGGTGGTGTAGCCGAGCTGCTGGCGCAGCTGCCACTGCTCGCTCAGATCCCAGGTCAGCTGGGAGCGGGTGGACTGGGCCACGTCATCAATGTAGTCGCGGCTGGTATCGCTGTAGACACTCTCGATGGGCACATCGGCGGGGCGGCCGTTGACCCCTGGGATACCGCGATCCGGGGTGCGGTCACTGCCGTTGCGCTCGTACTGTACCAGCCAGTTCAGGTTGTCGGTGATCTCCCAGTTGGCGGACGGGGCCAGCAGGGTGCGTTTGCTGGTTACGCCATCGCGGAAGCTCTCCTTGTCCTCCTGGGCCAGGTTGAGGCGCAGTTGCACCCGCTCACCGGCCTCGGCGTTGAGATCCGCCGCGAGTCGCTGGCTGTCGAAGCTGCCGACCCGGGCGGTGACACTGGAAGCCTGGCCCCGCTGAGGCTTCTTGCTGACCCGGTTGATGATGCCGCCGGTGCTGCCACGGCCGTAGAGCACGGCGGCCGGACCCTTGAGCACCTCGACCCGCTCGATGTTGCCGAGATCGCGGGTGTACTGCATGTCGTCGCGCAGACCGTCCAGGTAGAAGTCGTTGCTGGCGTTGAAGCCACGAATGGTGACGCCGTCAAAACGGGTGTCACCGCTGGCGTTGACCCCGGGAATGCCGCTCAGGGCCTCGCTCAGGGTGGGTTGGCCATAGGCGGTCAGCTCGCTGGCCGGGATGCTCTCTATGGTCTGGGGTACCAGCTTGGCCGGGGTGGAGGTGCGGGTCGCGGTGGCGACCTCTTCGTGTTGACTGCGTTTGCCGATGACGGTGAGGGTCTCGTCTTCGGCCCGGGCGCTGGCGCAAAGGGACAGCAAGGCGACGCCCAATAGGGCGCGCTGGGGGTTGGGGTTCTGCATCTGCGTGTGACTCTTCTAATCGACCTGTTGGCCTGAACTTATTGATTTATTTGTAGTTATTAAAAAGCTCCCGAAGCAGGAGGGCGCTAATGATATTCATTTACATTTGGCTGGCAAGGCAAAGATGCAAAAGTGGCACACCTAAGACCAGTTGTGCGGTCAGTTGAGGCTCATCGTCCTGAAGTAATGCATCGGATGAGTCTTGGTTGTGGCAAGGGGCTGGTTTACCATCCGGGTGCGGTGGCGCCCATGCCACCTTAAGGAAACAGGACACGGAACATGGAAGAGATCATCAGGGCAGATCTGCACAACCCGCACCACGGCGAGGCGCTGGTCTATCTGCTCAACGAATACGCGAAAGACGAGATGGGGGGTGGCAGCCCGCTCTCGGATGAGGTGCTGGCCAATCTGGCCAAGGCGCTGGCGGCGAGAAGCGGTGCTCATGTGCTGCTGGCCTGGGTGGAGGGTGAGCCCGCCGGGGTGGTTACCTGCTTCGAGGGCTTCTCGACCTTCGCTTGCCGCCCTCTGCTCAACATCCACGACATCGCCGTACACCCGGCGCATCGCGGGCGCGGTCTCGGCAAGCGATTGCTGGCGGAGGTGGAACGTCTGGCCCGGGAGCTCGGCTGCTGCAAGCTGACGCTGGAGGTGCTGGAGGGCAACAAGGTGGCGCAGGCCGCCTATCGTGCCAGTGGTTTTGCGGGCTATGAACTCAGCCCCGAGGTGGGCCGCGCCCTGTTCTGGCAGAAGACATTGCCGTGAGCCACCTGGCAGAGTCGGGATCCTCTGCTTGTCAGCGGGCTGCTCAGCCCCTAGAGTGGCGCCCAGTTTCTCCCTTCTCTCAACGGCCAGCCTTGGCCCGGTGAACCAGATGACACTTTATGCCTCGGATCAGCGAGTGACCCGAGTGAACTCCGAACAGATGCGTGCGATGAAGCATTGTCCGGAGCCCTGGGAGGCCTGAGCCTCCCACTCATTCATCGTGCCGTCACCTTCCGGATCTCGCCCTGACGCGAGCGCCGGGTCGCAACTGCACGATTGAATCAAGGCCATAGACGCTGCCTCGTCTATGGCCTTTTTTGTTGGCCCGCATCCTGGATGCGGGGACGAAGCAGAGCAGAGGCCCGCCCGGGTTCTCTGCTTTTTTTTGGCCGGTGATGGCGGTTCAAGGGGTATGCTCATGGCTGTACCGCTCAGCCTCCTGGCCGCGATGACCCTGAATAAGGAAAGCGTGAGATGTCACAAAATATCTATGATAACCAAGGCTTTTTTGAAGGCTATGCCCAGTTGCCCCGCTCCCAGCAGGGGCTGGCAGGGGCGCCGGAGTGGCCGGCGCTGCAGGCCATGCTGCCGGCCTTGAGCGGCAAGCGGGTGCTGGATCTGGGCTGCGGCTACGGCTGGTTCTGCCGGGCGGCCCGGGAGCTGGGGGCGGGGGAGGTGACGGGGATCGATCTCTCCACCAGGATGCTGGCCCGCGCCGCCGAACTGACCCGGGACGACCGGATCCACTATCAGCAGGGGGATCTGGCCCGGCTTGAGCTGAGTCGTGAGCCCTTTGATCTGGTCTACAGCTCGTTGGCGCTGCACTACCTGCCGGAGGTAAACAGCCTGTTCGCGCAGATCCACGGTGCCCTGGTGGCGGGCGGCAGCTTTGTGTTCTCGGTGGAACATCCCATCTTCACCTGCCCCCAGCCCCAGGGCTGGCTGGTGGACGAGGAGGGACGCCGATCCTGGCCCATCAACGGCTATCAGCGGGAGGGCGAGCGGGTCAGCAACTGGCTGGCGGAAGGGGTGATCAAGTATCACCGCACCCTGGGCACCTATCTCAATGCCCTGATCGGGGCGGGATTCGAGATCCGTCACGTGGAGGATTGGGGCCCCACGGCCGGGCAGATCGCCGCCAACCCGGCGCTGGCGGAGGAGGCGGAGCGACCCATGCTGCTGCTGGTAGCAGTGCAAAAGCCGCTTCGCCGAGAAACTGTCCATGATCTTGCTGCGAGGCCGTGATCAAGGCTCATGTGCTGCTCGCTTGTGTGTGGTAAAGAGGCTCATGTATTCACATACACTCCGGTTCCTGCGCTGCTCTTCACCGTGCTGACGACCTCTCGCGACAGATCGTGAACCGCTTCTGAGGCCAGGGATGAAATAGAAACGGCGCGCAGAGAGTTCTGCGCGCCGTTTTTATGGCATTCAGCTTGAGCGAGGCCCGACTTAGAAGTCGTAGCGGGCTGCCAGCTGGAAGTCGTCTTTGGTGTTCAGCTTGCCGCTGTCCTGGCTGTCCAGGTTGTTGATGCGGTATTCGCCGATGACCCGCAGGTTCTTGTTGAACTTGTACTGGGCACCCAGGGTGTAGTAGTCGATGGAGTCATAGTCGGCCTTGCCGTCCTGCTCTACCTTCTGCTTGTTCCACAGGGCCAGCAGGCCGATGCCGTTCTCGAAGTTGTAGCCGAGGGCGGCTTCCCAGCCGGTGTGATCCTGGCCGGTCTTGAGGAAGTCGGTACCGTCCGCATAGCTCAGGGCGGCATAGACGGCCTTGTTGTCATATTTGGCGGAGAGCAGCCACAGCTTGGCGTCTTCCTCGTTGTTCTTGTCGCGGATCCCCACGTTGTAGGCGGTGCCGAGCGCCAGATTGAACGGGAAGGTATAGGACACGGCGGCGCCGTAGGCGGCATCGCTGTCCTTGCTGGTGGTCTCTTCGGTGTCACCGCCGTCGAACTTGTAGCTGGTATCGACCTGGAAGCCGTTGAACAGGCCGGAGTATTTCAGGACCGAGCCGGCACGGTTGGTGGCGAAGGTGTCGGTCTTGGCGCCGAGGGCGTCGTTGCCATAGCCGTCGGAGAGGGAGACGTCAGTCCAGTTGGCCAGCATGCCGGGGGCGCCTTGCTGACGACCGAAGGTCACGTTGCCCCAGTCGGCGCCCACACCGGCGAAGGCCAGACGGGTGCGCAGGTTGTCGGAGTTCTCGCTGACGGTCTTCTCGCTGTCGTTGATGTAGAACTGCAGCTCGTACTGGGCCAGGGCCTTGAGCCCCGGGTTGATGGCGCTTTCTACCTTTGCGCCCAGACGAACAAACTGGTTTGCACCCTGTTTGTCGCTATATTCGTTTTTGATGCCACCGTTGGCATCCAGTTCCTTCTTCTCTCCGAAGAATTGGCCGGCATAGATGCGGCCGTAGATATCCAGCATGGTGCTGTCATTTTTGTATACTTCGACGGCTTGAGCCTGGAAGGCAGCGGTGAGAGCCAATGCGACTACTGTCAGCTTTTTCATCTTAATCCCTTGTGTTGCAAGCTTCTGTTTTAAAAGACGGGGCCATGCTAGAAGTGGCAGATGACAGCGGGGTGACCGTGTCATGAACAAGGGGTTGCGGTTGTGTGTCATTCCGATGAAAGCCGCGATTTATGTGGCGATCCGCCACTTTTACGCGCAAAGGTTTGCCCTTGTGGTAGAATGCCGCCCGTTTTCGGGCTCCAAAGGTTGGATATTGCGATGAGACGTGAACTGGCAATCGAGTTTTCCCGAGTGACGGAAGCGGCTGCACTGGCTGGCTACAAGTGGCTCGGACGTGGTGACAAGAATATCGCCGATGGGGCGGCCGTGGCGGCCATGCGTCACATCCTCAATCAGATCCAGATCGACGGTGAGATTGTGATAGGCGAAGGGGAGATCGACGAGGCTCCCATGCTCTACATCGGCGAGAAGGTGGGTACCGGTCTGGGCGACGCGGTGGATATCGCGGTCGATCCCATCGAAGGCACCCGCATGACCGCCATGGGTCAGGCCAATGCCCTGGCGGTGCTGGCGGTCGGCGACAAGGGCTCCTTCCTCAAGGCCCCCGACATGTACATGGAGAAGCTGATCGTCGGTCCCAAGGCCAAGGGCGCCATCGACCTCGATCAGGCCCTGGAGCTGAACCTCAAGGCCGTGGCCAAGGCGCTCGGCAAGCCGCTCTCCCGCCTGACCGTGATCACCCTGGCCAAACCGCGCCATGACAAGGCGATCAAGGAGATGCAGGGACTGGGCGTGCGCGTGTTCGCCATCCCAGACGGCGACGTGGCTGCCTCCATCCTGACCTGTCTGCCGGACAGCGAAGTGGACATGCTCTACGGCATCGGCGGCGCACCGGAAGGGGTCATCTCGGCGGCGGTGATCCGCGCCCTGGACGGCGACATGCAGGCTCGCCTGGTGCCGCGCCATCAGGTCAAGGGCGACAGCCCGGACGTGCGTGCCCTCGGCGAGCAGGAGATCGCCCGCTGCGAGGCCCTCGGCATCGACGTGAACAAGGTGCTCAAGCTGGAAGATCTCGCCAAGAATGACAACGTCATCTTCTCGGCCACCGGCATCACCAAGGGTGATCTGCTGGAAGGCATCACCAGCGATGGCGTCATGGCGACCACCGAGACCCTGCTGATCCGCGGCAAGTCGCGCACCATTCGTCGTATCAAGTCGATCCACTTCCTGGATCGCAAGGACAGCGTAGTGCGGGATATCATCCTCTGATGAGCAAGCGCTGAATTCCTGTCACAAAAAGCCCGACCGTCAACACGGTCGGGCTTTTTGCTGCCCGCAGTAGGCGAAGGGTTCTTTTGGCGGTAGCAGGGATAAGGCTTAGGGGAATGCGGACTCCTTGCTACACTGCTTCGCCCTACAGAGGAAGAATCACATGGAATGTCGTCAGGGTTGCGGCGCCTGCTGCATCGCCCCCAGCATCAGCAGCGCCATTCCCGGCATGCCCCAGGGCAAACCGGCAGGCGTCCCCTGTATCCAGCTCGATGCCAGCCTGGGCTGCAAGATCTTCGGCCAGCCCGAGCGTCCGGCGGTGTGCAGCGGCTTTCGACCCATGCAGGATGTGTGTGGCACCCATCGTCAGGAGGCCATCTGGCTCATCGGTGAGCTGGAGCGGCTGACCGCCTGAGCGTTGGATTTTCTCCCTCAGGGAGGGGATTGGATGAGGGCGGTTGCTTGTTGTCCTTCATCCCTGCTCCTTCTCCCGCGTGGCGACAACATTCAAAACCCCATTCATAAAAAGAGGCCGCGATTGCGGCCTCTTTTCCGTGACGTGGGCTGGACTCAGATCCCGGCCAGTTCCAGGGCCTGACGATAGTATTCGTTGGCCTTGTTGGTGAGGCGGCGCTTGTCCATCAGCTGGCCGAGGGCGTGGCAGAGGGCAGGGCTCGGCGCCTTGGCCACTTCCTGCTCCAGCAAACGCTGGGCCTCATCCAGCTGGCCCGCCAGCAGATAGACCTGGGCCAGTGCCGCTTCGGCGCCCGGTTGATCCTGCATCTTCTGGAGCTGGGTCAGCATGGGCTGGTAGTCATTGAGCTTCAGCTTGGGCAGACGGGCGAACAGCTCGGGGGCGGGTTGCTTGCGCAGTGCCTCCAGCCAGAGGTCGGCCGCCTCGCTGTCGGCACCGAGCCGGCGCAGGCGATCCCCGTAGCGGATGAGCAGGGCGGGATCCTGGCGCAGCTTGCGCGGCAGTTCCTGCCAGACCGGGCGCAGGCTGTCGAGGGCGTCCCCGGCGGCTTCAAGCCGGCCGCACCAGGCCTGCTGCAACAGTTCCTCTTCCTGCTGGGGGGTCAGCTTGCCGACCTTGCGCAGGGCGGGGGCCAGTTCGATGAGTGCGGCCCAGTCCTGGCGAGCCAGATAGACCTGACGCAGTTGGTCCAGCACCATGGGGTGGCGGGGATTGAGGGCATAGACGGATTCGAGGCGGCCGAGGGCGCTGTCGTATTGGCCCTGCTCTATCTGCAACTGGGTCTGGAGCAGGGTCAGCGCCAGCTCGGCCTTGGGGTTCTCCTCCTGCGCTTTTTGCAGGTAGTGATCCCGGCGGATGTCATCGCCGCGCGCCTGGGCGACCTTGGCGGCGCTCAGGTAGTTCAGCAGTGGGGTGTCGCTGTTGTCGGCCCCCTTGATCAAGAGTTTCTCGGCCTGGTTGTAGTGCCCCTCGGCCATGGCCAGGGTGGCGTTGACGGTTTGCAGGTTTGCCTTGCGACGGCGACGGGAACCGAACCAGCCCTGGGTCTTGCGGCGCAGGCCGAATACCCGGGTCAGCAGCCACTCGACGATGAGCAGGGCGCCGTAGAACAGCACCGCCAGGATCACGGCGCTGGTGACTGAGGATTCTACCGTGTAGTTGCCAAGGGAGATGAGCACATAGCCCTTGTTGCCGGAGGCTTGCGGGCCGAAGATGAGGCCCGCCACCATGACGGCGACGATGACGATCAGACGAATCATGGTGCCCTCCTCAGTTGCCGGCCAGGATGCGTTGCAGGCGCTCGGTCAGCACCTGCTCCAGCATGGCCTGAGTCTTGAACTGATCCGGATAGTCGAACTGGATCTGCTCCCCCTTGAGCTTGTCGAGCTCGGACTGCATGTACTGGGTGGCGCTGTTGTCGACGTCGAAATACTGGGTCAGCCAGCGCTCGGCCTTGTCCAGGCTGTCGGTGTAGAGCGTCTGCTGCTCGCGATAGACGGCGAGCTGAGCCTGCAACAGCTTGGTCTTGAGGTTCTCACGCAGGAAGATCTCCTGCTGGGGGGAGAGCAGGGCCTCCACGGCGCCATCCCGGCGACGGATGGTGATGAAGTTTTCGGTGAACTTGACCCAGTTCTTCTTGAGGTTGCTCTCCCACTCGTCCGGATTGGTGCTGACGGCCTGATCCGCCTCGGCCTTGGCTTCCGGCATGCTGACGGTGGAGAGGGGCAGCAGCTCGATTTGATCGGAGAGGGCGGCCAGCTTCAGGGTCAGCCCCTCGCGATCGACCCGCGGCATCCCTTTGAGCTTGGCGATATCTTCCGCCAGCGCCTTGCGGATGGGCATCAGGCTGGGATCGTTGAGGGCCTTGATCCGCTCGTCGGCATTGCCGAGCAATGTGATGGCGGAGATGAGGTCATGCTCGAGCCACAGTTTGCGACCCGCCATCCGCACCAGGTACTCGGATTCGGCCAGCATCCAGTCGTTGGGACGCTTGTCATCCAGATCCAGCACCTTGTGCTGCAGGGCGTCCAGGGCATCTTGCAGTTGCTGCTGACCCTTGCCGAAGGCTGCCAGCTGATCGGCATCCTTGCTGTTGCTCTGGTCCAGCTTGCCCATGGCCTCGGCCAGTTGCTGCTTGAGGGCACCGAGTTCGGCCTGCTGGGCGGCGGCAGTCTGTTGTCCGTGCAGATAGAGGCCGCCGGTCAGCCCCAGGGCCAGCAAAATGGCGACACCGCCGAGGAGTACGCCGGAGCGACCCTGTTTCTTGCCGGGCACATCGCTGGCCACGGGGGCCGCAGCGCTTGGCTGGGATTTGACCTCGGATTCTTGTTGTTCAGTCATTCCATCTTCCTCAGTTCCAGGGCGGCCACCAGAGCCTGGTTGGATGCACCTTGGGCAATCACGATACGGGTAAAGCCAGCCGCCTCGGCCTGTTCGGCCACGCGCGGGCTGGGTACCACCAGCAGACGATCATAGAGCCAGGGCTGATGCTGGCTTGGCACCAGTGCCAACAGTCGCTGCAACAGTTCACCACTGGTGATGAGCAGGCTGTCGAGGCCGGCACGCTGCCAATGGCGGGTCAATGCGTCCCCGTCGAGTTCGGGGTAGTGGCGCTCATAAGTGGCACAATAGTGCACCAGTGCGCCGCGTGAGGCCAGTGTAGTGGCGATGAGATCCCGCCCGCCGTTGCCGCGCAGGATCAGCACGCGCTTGCCGGCTACCCCCTGCAGGCTTGGCAACAGCAGCAAGCCTTCGCTGCGGGGATCGTGCGGGCACTGGGCCTGGATGCCCACCTCGGCGAAGGCATCCGTGCTGGCCTGGCCAACCGCAAAGTACTCAATATGTGGCCAGGTCAGACCAGTTTGCAACAGAAAATGATGAGCGAAATGAATCGCATGCATGCTGACGGCGATGACGATGTCCGCCGCAGGCAGCATGTCACTGAGACGGGATAGCTCGCTCCCCGGCCGGGTTTCCAGCAAGGGACAGCAGAGGGGCTGGTGGCCTTGCTGGCGCAAGAGTTGCGCCAGCTCGTCGGCCTGCTCGGCGGGGCGTACCACCAGCGGGATCATCAGGCCACGCGCTCCGCTACCCGCCTGCCCACTGTCATGGGTGATACACCTCGGCCAGGATGACGTCGGCGCCATCGGCCAGCAGGTGTTGGGCCAGGGTCTCCCCGAGCCGCTCCGCATCCGCGACAGGGCCGCGGATCTCGTCGCGGATGATGCGGCTGCCATCCGGGCTGCCCACCAGGCCACGCAGCCAGACTTCCTCTCCCTGCACCAGGGCATAGGCACCGATAGGGACCTGACATCCCCCTTGCAGGGCCCGGTTCATGGCGCGCTCGGTGAGCACCCGTACCCGGGTCTCGCCGTGTTCGAGCGGCGCCAGCAGGGCGTGCAATTCATGATCATCCAACCGGCATTCGATGCCGACGGCGCCCTGGCCGTTGGCAGGCAGGCTCTGTTCCGGTTCGATGAAGGCGGTGATGCGATGCGCCATTTCCAGCCGTTTCAGACCGGCAGCGGCGAGAATGATGGCGTCGTACTCACCGGCATCGAGCTTGGCGAGACGGGTGTTGACGTTGCCACGCAGGTCGCGGATGTCCAAGTCCGGGCGGGCAGCCCGCAGCTGACATTGGCGGCGCAGGCTGGAGGTGCCGACCACGGCGCCCTGGGGCAGCTCGTCAATCTGCGTGAAACGGTTGGAGACGAAGGCATCGCGCGGGTCTTCCCGCTCGCAGATGGTGTGCAGGCCGAGCCCCTCGGGGAACTCCACCGGCACGTCTTTCATGGAGTGAACCGCGATATCGGCGCGCCCCTCCAGCATGGCAGTCTCCAGCTCCTTGACGAACAGCCCCTTGCCGCCCACCTTGGCGAGCGGCGTATCCAGGATCTTGTCCCCCTGAGTGCTCATGGGCACCAGTTCGACGTCCAGATCGGGATAGAGCGCTTCGAGGCTGTCTTTCACGAAGTTGGCCTGCCACAGGGCCAATGGGCTCTTGCGAGTGGCGATTCTCAGAGTTCGGGCTGCCATATCAATCAGTTGTTTCATCTTTAGTGAGGAAAACGATCTTATCACCCTTTGCAGGGGCTTTCATGGCGCAGCCGGCAAAAGCGGGGGCAGGCTCAAAAAAGGCAGCTGAAAATGATTTTCATTAAGCCGCTACGGATATTTAATTAATTGAAAACATTAAAATTTATTACTTTCCCATGATACCGTTATTGACAGGGTCAGAAATAATCCGGTGATTCCATGCGGGCTTGTTTACCACGGCGGTTTGCATTGTTAACATGATCACACTTTTTTGACGTCTCCCCATTTTGGTGCGTCATTTCTCTCCCCGATAGGTAGGGCATTGCTGGTAAAACTCGACACGCTGGTGGCGCGCTACGACGAGATCAATCGTCTCAAGACGCAACGGGCGCTGGATCTCATGAGTCGCTATGGGCAGCAGGTGTTTCAGTTGCTGCCTGTCATGCTGCACTTCAATCACCCTCTCTTGCCCGGTTATGTGGCAGGTGATGTGCCCCATGGCATCTGGAGCTTCGTGGCCAACGAGGCTCAGCAAGCCTTCATCCAGGATCTGTGTCAGAACGCGAATTGTCAGGGGGGCCTCAGCACCCACGACAAGTCGATCCAGGGTCTTTATTCCATGGGCAGCACCTCCTCCATCGGGCAGTGCTGCCATTCGGATCTCGATATCTGGGTCTGCCACGTGGCGGGCCTCTCCCAGGAACGGTTGGCGCTGCTGGAGCAAAAATGCCAGCTCCTCTCCAAGTGGGCCGAGCAGCGGGGGGTCGATCTCAACTTCTTCCTGATCCCCGAAGACAAGTTCCGCCAGCGCAACGATGCCCAGATGCAGGGGGAGAGCTGCGGCAGCGCCCAGCACCTGCTGCTGCTCGACGAGTTCTATCGCAGCGCCATGCTCATCGCCGGCAAGCGCCTGCTCTGGTACCTGGTGCCCGCCGAGTATGACGATCATTACGACGACTATGTGAACGGCCTGTTTGCCCACGGCAAGCTGAGCCAGGACGACTGGCTGGATCTCGGTGGTTTCAACCGTATTCCCGCCGAGGAGTACTTCGGTTCCGCCCTCTGGCAGCTCTACAAGGGGATCGACTCCCCCTACAAGGCGGTGCTCAAGTCCCTGCTGATGGAGGCCTACTCCCACGAGTATCCCAACACCCGTCTGCTGTCGGTGACCAGTCGCGACTGGTTCCAGCACAACGAAGGGATGCACTATCGGCTCGACAACTACTGCCTGATGCTGGACAAGGTGACCAACTACCTCAAGTCCATCGGCGACATGCAGCGCCTCGATCTGGTGCGCCGCTGCTTCTACCTCAAGGTGTGTGACGGCCTGAGCCATCCCAAAGAGGAACACAGCCCGAGCTGGCGTCGGGAGTTGATGGCCCAGCTGGTCTCCTACTGGGGCTGGGGCCCGGAGCGCCTGCACCACCTGGATCACCGGGAGGAGTGGAAGGTCGAAGAGGTCAAGGTGGCCTATGCCGAGTTGCTGGAAGCCCTGATGCAGAGCTACCGCAACCTCATCCAGTTCGCCCGTCGCAACAACATCAGCGAGTCCATCAACCCGGAAGACATCGGCATCTTGTCGCGCAAGCTCTATGCCGCCTTCGAGAGTCTGCCGGGCAAGGTGCAGCGCATCAACCTCAAGATAGCGCCGGACTTGAGCGAGCCGGATCTCAGCCTGGTGCAGGTGCCCCATGGCCGCCTCAACCGCGCCGGCTGGTATCTCTACAAGCACTCTCTGGAGCCGGTGGACATCATCGGCCGGGCGCCGCTCGAATATAACGGCTACATCAGCAAGCTGGTGGCCTGGGCCTACTTCAATGGCCTGATGACGCCCCAGTCCAGGGTGCACCTCTTCAATCAGGGCTCGGATCTGCACATCGACAACCTGCACCAGTTCTGCCGCGATCTCTCCGGCACCTTCCCGGTCAAGTATCCCCGTGCCACCAACCTGGCCCTGAGCCGTCCCTGCGAGATCCACCAGCTCTCCATCTTCCTCAATCTGGAGACGGATCCGTCCAGCCACTGGGTGGGGCAGGTGATCGAGTTCGACGCCAACGCCGCCGACGTCTTCTCCTTCGGCCGCAACCAGGAGTGTCTGGTGGGCTCGGTGGATCTGGTCTATCGCAACTCCTGGAGCGAGATCCGTACCCTGCACTTCCAGGGGGAAGAGGCGGTGGTGGATGCCCTCACCACCATACTCGGCAAGATGCACCAGGATGCCGCCGCGCCGGAGATGATAGAGGTGTTCTGTTATAGCCAGCACTTCCGCTCCCTGGTGCGCTCCCGCTTCCAGCAGCTGCTGGCCGAGTGCATCGAGTTGCGCCTCGCCCGGGACAAGCAGCAGCTGGTCAAGACGCTGGCCCTCGGGCGCGAGAAGTACGGCATCTTCTTCGAGCGGCGCGGGGTGTCGGTCAAGAAGCTGGAAAACGCCATCGATTTCTATCGCCACATCTCCCACAACAAGCTGGATCACCTGCCGCTGCGTCTGGACAGGAGCCATAGCCAGCACCTGCCCGGCATCGTCGATGCCTACGCCAGCGAGGGGCTGGTGCAGTTCTTCTTCGACACCCGCAATGCGGGCACCAACATCTATATCCTGGACGAGGCCAACCGGGTGGAGATCTACCAGCACTTCGCCGGCAACAAGGATGAGCTGGTACAGGGGGTGAACCGCTTCTACACCTCGGGCAAGGAGCGTGCGGGGGATGCCGGCCAGTTCAGCAACTTCAACCTGCCCCAGTACTACGAAATCGTGCAACAGGGTGATGAGTTGGAGGTGATCCCCTACCGCAGCCAGAATCCACAGCGAGATAATCCAGGGCCTGCCCGCGAGGTAGGTTGATATGCTGCCGGATTGCCGATGAGCCAGCGAAAACGGCCTGCAGATGCAGGCCGTTGTCATATGCGTCGTCCGGGATTCAGCCGTCGAGGCGTGCCAGCAGCCAGTGACGGATGTCGGCGAGCTGGGGACGGCAGATCTCGTGGCGCATGGGGTACTCGTGCCACTCGGGGGCGAGGCCCGCCGCTTCCAGCCGGTTCTTCGCCTCCCAGCCCATGGAGAGCGCCACCACGTCGTCATAGATGCCGTGCATGTAGCAGATGGGCAGACGCTGGGCCGCCTCGCTCATTTCCCCCATCAGGGCATCGGGCGCCGCCAGATAGGTGGACATGCAGAGCAGGCCCGCCAGGGGCTGCGGGCAGCGCAAGGCCGTGAAGGAGGCGATGACGCCCCCCTGGGAGAAACCGGCCAGCACGATGCGCTCGGGGGCGAAGCCCTCGGCAATCAGCTGATCCAGCAAGCCCTGGATGCGGGCGGCGGATTCGCGGACATGGGACTCCACGGCGCGATCCGCCGGATCCTCGAAGCTCTTGATGTCGTACCAGCCGCGCATCTTGTAGCCCATGTTGATGGTGATGGGCCGCTCGGGGGCATCCGGCAGCAGGTGGCGTACCGGCAGGGTGGCGGGCAGGTCCAGGGCGTCCACCAGGGGCGCCAGACCCGCACCTGAGTCTCCCAGCCCGTGCAGCCAGATCACCGCATGACGGGCGCCATCGGGGTGCAGGTCAATCATGGGAAGCGCACCGGCTCGCCCGCCTGGGCTGTGCAGGCCCGGGTCAGCAGAGTCTTGAGCTCGTCGCCGAAGCGGTTGTCTATCCAGCTCTCCCCGCGCAGCTCGAAGTGGAAGCCGTTCTCCCGGGTGGCGACCCAGATCTGGTGCAGGGGCTCCTGCTTGTTGATGATGACCTTGGTCTTGTTCTCGAAGCTCAAGGTCAGCACGCCGCCGGCCCGTTCACAGTCGATATCCGGATACCCCTCGTCGATGACGTCCTCCACGTACTGGAAAAAGGCGTCTGTCAGGGCGTGATACTCGTGATCCTTCATCGGTTTATCCTGTTGCTTTTAACAATGTGAGTGCGATTATAGAGGGCCAAAAATTTTTTCGCAGCGAACCATTATGACTACCCAGTTCACCAAGTGCCTGTTGGCCGCATTTCTCTCCCTTGGGTTGGGCGCCTGTGGTCTGACGGGGCCGCTCTATATGCCGCCCCCCGAGCAAGCCGCTCCTGCCGAGCAGCCTGCCCCCGCCAAGCCCGAGACAGAGAGTACACCGCAAGCCACCTCGTCTGCGACCGCCAAACCGGCCTCCGAGGCCGCGCCGCAATAATTTAGGAAGGAACCGCCCCCTTGGATCACTTTAACTACGACGCCGACGGCCAGTTGCAGGCCGAGCAGCTGCCCCTGCAACAACTTGCCGAGCAGTATGGTACCCCGCTCTACGTCTACTCCCGTGCCACCCTGGAGCGCCACTGGCACGCCTTCGATCAGGCGGCGGGCGACATCCCCCATCTCATCTGCTATGCGGTCAAGGCCAACTCCAACCTGGCGCTGTTGAACCTGCTGGCCCGCCTGGGATCCGGGTTTGACATCGTCTCCGGCGGGGAACTCTCCCGGGTGCTGGCGGCGGGCGGTGATCCGGCCAAGGTGGTCTTCTCCGGCGTAGCCAAGAGCGAGGCCGAGATGCGCCTCGCCCTGGAAAAAGAGATCCTCTGCTTCAACCTGGAGTCCGAAGCCGAGCTGGAGCGTCTGAACCGGGTGGCGGGTTCCATGGGCAAGACCGCCAGGGTGTCGGTTCGGGTCAACCCGGACATCGACGCGGGCACGCATCCCTATATCTCCACCGGCCTCAAGCAGAACAAGTTCGGCATCCCCATCGAGCAGGCTCCCGCCATCTACCGCAAGGCGGCGGCCATGGCCCACATCGAGATCAAGGGGGTGGATTGCCACATCGGCTCCCAGCTGACTGAACTCACGCCCTTTATGGAGGCGGCGGACAAGCTGCTGCGGCTCATCGACGAGCTGGCGGCGGAAGGCATCCATATCCATCACCTGGACGTGGGCGGTGGTCTTGGGGTCAACTACGGCGCCGAGCAGCCCCCTCATCCGAGCGAGTATGCCGAAGCCCTCAAGCGCAAGCTGGCGGGCCGGGATCTGACCCTGCTGTTCGAACCGGGCCGGGCCATCGTCGCCAACGCCGGGGTGCTGCTGACCAAGGTGGAATTCCTGAAGCCGGGCGAGACCCGCAACTTCGCCCTGATCGACGCCGGCATGAACGATCTGCTGCGCCCCTCCCTCTACGGCGCCTGGATGAACATCATCGAGGTGGACAGCCGCGCGACCCACGAGAAGGCGCTGTACGACGTGGTGGGCCCGGTGTGCGAGACCGGCGACTTCCTCGGCAAGGAGCGTACCCTGGCGATTGGCGAGGGATCCTTGCTGGCGGTACGCTCCGCTGGTGCCTACGGCTTCACCATGGCGTCCAACTACAACACCCGCCCCCGTGCGGCCGAGGTGCTGGTTGATGGGGACAAGGCGTTCCTCATCCGGGAGCGGGAACAGCTGGCCGATCTCTGGCGCGGTGAGCACCTGCTGCCCTGAGTGCGCGGGCATTGCCGAGTTTTCCAGACGTTCCGCCGAATCGAGAGCGTGAGCCGTTGACCCGTCGCCGGTGTGGTGGGGATTTACTGCCCAAGGGGCACAGGAACGCAGGATGTTGATAGATTTTTCCAAGATGCATGGGCTGGGGAATGACTTCATGGTGGTGGACGGCGTCACCCAGAAGGTGTTCTTCAGCAACGACGTCATCAAGAAGCTGGCGGATCGCCATTTCGGGATCGGCTTCGATCAGCTGCTGCTGGTGGAGCCTCCCTATGATCCCGAGCTCGATTTTCACTACCGGATCTTCAATGCCGATGGCAGCGAGGTGGAGCAGTGCGGCAACGGTGCCCGCTGTTTCGCCCGCTTCGTGCGCCTGAAGGGGCTGGTCAACCGGGACAAGATCGCGGTCAGCACCGCCCGTGGCCGCATCACCCTGCAACTGGAGGGGGAGAACCAGGTCACGGTCAACATGGGGGTGCCCCAGTTTGAACCGGGCAAGGTGCCGTTCCGGGCCCAGAAGGCAGAAAAAACCTACCTGCTGCGCGCGCAGGAGCATACTGTGATGTGCGGTGTGGTCTCCATGGGCAACCCCCATTGCGTTATCGAAGTGTCCTCGGTGGAGGAGGCCCCCGTGCTGACCCTGGGCCCCATCATGGAGCGTCACGAACGCTTCCCCGAGCGGGTCAACGTCGGCTTCATGGAGATGGTCAACGCCAGCGAGATCAAGCTGCGGGTGTTCGAGCGCGGGGTGGGGGAAACCCTGGCCTGCGGCACCGGCGCCTGCGCCGCCGTGGTGATCGGCATCAGTCAGGGCAAGCTCAAGGAGCGGGTCACCGTCACCCTGCCGGGGGGCAAGCTTACCATCGCCTGGAAGGGGCCGGGTCAGCCGGTCTACATGACGGGGCCGGCCGAGCATGTGTTTGATGGTCAGATAGAGTTGTAGACGGCTTGCTGGCATGAGGGAGGGTCAGCCCTCCCTGTCACGATAATGTCGGGGCCCTGCGCCCCTTTTTCAGATGGATCAACCAAGTTATGAGCGAACTCAAGCGGCAGGAATCACTGATGGATGAAGCCACAGTGCTGGAGTACCTGGCCCGTTATCCCGAGTTTTTCCAGCGTCATGCCGCCATGCTGGATCGCATTCGCATTCCCCACGAGCGCAAGGGCAGCGTCTCCCTGGTGGAGCGCCAGATGGACAGGCAGCGAGAGCGTATCGAGCAGCTGGAGCAGGAGATCACCGAGCTGATGGGGATTGCCAGCGAGAACGAGCGGATCTTCAAGATCTATGCGGATCTCTACGGTGAACTCTACGGCTGCCAGAGCCTGTTCGAAGTCAGCGCCGTCATGGGCAAGGCCTTCGTGCAGCGCCTGCGCCTGACCGGGGTACGGCTCTGGCTCAACCCGAAACGCTTCCCGCTGAGCGGCCCGGAGCAGCGCTTCCTGGCGAAGGGCAAACAGCTCGATCAACTGCTGGGTCAGCGCCTGCCGGGGACAGACTATTATTTCGGGCGGCTGAATCAGGGCGAGAAACAGACGCTGTTTGGGAGCGATGTACTGGTCAATTCTGTTGCCCTGATGCGAATTGGCGATCTGGGTGTGCTGGCCTTCGCCAGCTCGGATCCGGGCCACTTCACCCCCCACACGGATACCCTGCTGCTGGGACAGCTCGGCCGCCTGCTGCAACTGCGCCTGCCCGAGATTGGCCGTGGCTGAGGCTTCTGGCGCCGCCGATGCCCTGCCTGCCACCCTGGCCGAGGCGCTGACGGCCTTTATCGAGTATCTGCGAGTCGAACGTCAGCTCAGCCCCCACACCCGCAGCAACTACCAGGCTCACCTGGAGGCCATGACTGCCGAGCTGGTGCGTCTCGGCCTGACCGACTGGGCCAGGCTGGAGGCGAGCCAGGTGCGCAGCCTGGTGACCCGGATGCACAAGGCAGGGTTGGCGCCTCGCTCCCTTGCCACCAAGGTCTCGGCCCTGCGCAGTTTCTGCGACTGGCAGGTCCGCCAGGGGCGGCTGGTGGCCAATCCGGCCCGCGGCATCGTGACCCCCAAGCAGGGGCGCCCCCTGCCCAAGAACCTCGACGTGGACGAAATGTACCAGCTGCTCAACATCACCGACGAGCAGGATCCACTGGCGGTGCGGGATCGCGCCATCATGGAGCTGATGTACTCCTCCGGTCTGCGTCTGGCCGAACTGGTGGGGCTCAACCTCGCGGACATCAAGCTCGATGATCGTCAGCTCAGGGTGACCGGCAAGGGATCGCGGGAGCGGGTACTGCCCATGGGGCGCATGGCGGTGGAGTGGCTGCAGAAGTGGCTCAAGGTGCGTCCCCTGCTGGCGGGAGACGAGCTGGAGGCGCTGTTCGTCTCCAAGCGCAAGCAGCGGCTGTCGGCGCGCTCCGTGCAGGAGCGGCTCGATGGCTGGGGCAACAAGCAGGCGCTCAACGCCCACGTGCATCCCCACAAGCTGCGTCACAGCTTCGCCACCCACATGCTGGAGAGCTCGGGGGATCTGCGGGCGGTACAGGATCTGCTGGGTCACGCGGATCTCTCCACCACCCAGATCTATACCCACCTGGATTTCCAGCATCTGGCCAAGGTGTATGACGGTGCTCACCCTAGAGCCAAGCGGGATCCGGGTTCAGAGGAAAACGAATAAGGGGGCAGCCCAGCCACCCAAGGAGAGTCCATGCAGTTCTATCGCCGCTGGCAGCCGGTGGCCGCCATCTCGTTCGATCTCGACGACACCCTTTATGACAACGGCCCCGCCATCACTCGTGCCGAGCAGTGGATGCTGGCTCACCTGCGCAGTGAATACCTGGCGACCGCCATGCTCGACAAGGCGGGCTGGCTCGCCCTCAAGCGCGACCTGCTGCTGGCGCGCCCCGAGCTGCGCGACGACGTCAGCCTGGCGCGCGAGCAGGGGATCTGCGCAGCCCTGATGCAGGGGGGAATGGCACGGCAACAGGCACAGCGAGAGGCCAGGGCAGTATTCGCCGGCTTCCTCGCAGAGCGTTCGAAGATCGTTGTCAGCGACGAAACCCACGCCCTGCTGGCCCGCCTTGCGGCGCGTTACCCCCTGGTGGTGATCACCAACGGCAACCTGGATCTGGCGCAGGCCGGGTTGGCGGACTATTTCACCCTGGTCTGCAAGGCGGGGCTGGGCGCCCGGATGAAACCGGCCCCCGACATGTTTCTGGCGGTGCAGGCGGCCCTCAAGCTCTCCCCCGAGCGGATCCTGCACGTGGGGGATCACCCCGAGAGCGATGTGCTGGGTGCCCGATTGCACGGTTTTCGGGCCGCCTGGCTCAACGAGGGCGGCCGGTCAGCTCAGGGCTTGCAACTGTTGCCGGATGTTGAGCTGAATGCCCTCGACGAGCTGGCTACCCTGTTGCTCTGAGGGGCGCGGCCGATAAGCAAGGTACCGTCTCCGGTGCCTGCCATGGGGCCTGGCGCGGGGTGATTATCTTTGGCACAAGTAGATGAAGGAGCGGCGGGTTTGAACTGCATGAAGAGAGGCATCTGGTTGCTGATGCCCATGGTGCTGGCGGGGTGCGATCTGCTGAGGGATCACTACCGGATGGAGTTCCGAGATGGATCCTGGCGGGAGATCACCATTTCCCCCTTCTCCGACGAGGCTACCTGGCGCGAGGGCTGCGCCACGGGAGAAATCCAGGTGGACATGACGCTGCCCCTGAAGCGGGGCAAGGTGGTCGACGGTCGGGAGCAGCTCCTGATTGGGGGTGAGCTGTTCGAGCTGGAAGAGACCAAGCTCTATCGCGGCAACGGCATGGTGCTCGGCCAGGCCCCGGATCATGTCCAGCGGGGCCTCAAGGGGCTGGATGTGTGCCGCACCCTGCGCCCCGATCGCGGGGCGCTGCCGAGACTCAAAGCCAAGGGCTTTGGCGACTAGCCCAGCTGCTGCCTGCGCTCGCGGCAGGCGGCCCCGAAGGCCTCGAACAACTTGATGGAGTGGGGGTTCTCGCTCGCCTTCCACTCCGGATGCCACTGCACCGCCAGGGTGAACTGGGGCAGTTCGGGGGCATGGAGGGCTTCAATCAAACCATCCTCGGCATAGGCCAGCGGGGCCAGCCCCTTGGCCAGCGTCTTGATCCCCTGACCGTGCAACGAGTTGACCGGGATCCGCTCCTCTCCCATCAGTTCGGCAAACCAGCTGCCAGGCACCAGGCTGACCTGATGGCTGTGACCATACTGATCCTCCACCGTATCCTCCGTATCCTCCCGGTGATCCGCGTAGCCGGGCTCGGTATAGACCTTCTGATAGATGTCGCCACCCAGGGCCACGTTGATCTCCTGCATGCCGCGACAGATGCCGAGCAGGGGCAGACCCCGGTCGATGGCGGCCCGCACCAGCGGGATGTCGAACAGATCCCGGTCCCTGTCCTGGGGTTTGTCCGGGGTCAGGTTCTCCTGACCGTAGAGGGCGGGGTCTATGTTGGAGCCGGCACCGCTCAGATAGACGCCGTCCGCCAGATCCAGGTATTGCTCCAGATCTTCGGCGCCGCAGCAGGTGGGAACCAGCAGGGGCACGCAGCCGCTGATCTCCACCAGGGGTTTGATGTATTTGTGGGTCATCACCTGATAGGGGTGACCGTTACGGGGCTGGGCCCCCATGGTCATCAACACGACGGGTTTGGCATGGGATCGGGAGGGGTTGGGCATAGGTCACCTGGCTATCCTTGGCTGTGGTGTCTCATCCTGCGCCTTGGGAAGGCCCTTTCCACGGGGTGGCGACAAGGGCATGCCTCAAGGCATGGTCATGGGATCCGGGGTCGTGCCGGGGTGCCAGAATCGTCGGTCAGCCTGGGCGATGACAGCCTGGATCCTGATCCCAGTCTGCCAAGGCCGTTCAATATGTCAAACGAAATGATGCGTTTATGTTAATTTTGATAAGGCGGGAGCCAGCTCGAGTCCCGTTATCAGGGGGCTGAAGGGATGAGGGTGTGAGAGGGGGTGGTCATAATGGTGGATATATTAAACATGCAGGCTGGGTGGTGAAAAATGCGGGGCACCCTGGGTGCCCCGGCCGGGATCACGCATTCAGGATGAACTGCTCGATCACCTTGGCGACCCCGTCCTCGTCGTTGCGGCTGGTGGTGTGCTGCGCCAATTGCTTGATCTCGTCGGTGGCGTTGCCCATGGCGACCCCGAGTCCGGCGTATTCGATCATGTGGCGATCGTTGCCCGCATCCCCCACGGCGATCACCTCATTGGCATCGATGCCGAGGTGCTCCGCCAGGGCGGCGACCCCGGTGCCCTTGTTGCTCAGCTTGTTCATGAACTCGAGGAAGTAGGGGGAGCTGCGCACCACGGTATAACGCTCATAGAGCTCGGCAGGCAGTTGGGCGATGGCGCGGGAGAGCTGGGGCTCCGGGTCTATCATCATCACCTTCATCACCTGCTCGCCGGCGGGCAGGGTGGCGAAGTCCACTAGGTTGATGGGCATCTTCACCAGTCGGGATTCGTGTTCGGTATAGGTGCTGACCCTGGGGCTGATGAGTCCCTGACGCACGGAGAAACCGTGGATGTTGACCCCGAGTTCATCCGCCAGATGGGCGATGGCGCTGGCGTCCTTGCCGGTCAGCAGCTGGCTGCGGATGATGCGCTGATCCGAGACTTTCTGTACCAGGGCGCCGTTGTAGCAGATGACGTAGTCATCGGGGCCGGTGAGGCCGAGTTCGGCCAGATAGGGGGTCATGCCTTCCAGTGGGCGACCCGAGGTCAGTACCACGGTGACACCCTTGGCGCGGGCTGCCGTGATGGCGGCGTGGGTGCGGGGGGTGATGCGGCCCTCTGGGTTCAGCAGGGTGCCATCCATATCCAATGCGATCAGCTTGTACATCTTCTCACTACCTGAGTCTGGCTGGCCCGCCCCATGGGGCCAATGGGCTGTCGAGTGTAGCGAAAATCACCGTCGGGATCACGCCACGCGGTGGGGGACGCCGACGACAGATAGCGTTGGGATCAGCGCTGGCCCTGATAGGGGGTCAGTTGTAACTGGTCATCCCGGATGGCGAAATGGATGGGGCCGTGCTCGATGTCGACCCTGTTGTGGTGGTGAGCCATCTCCACCTCGACCCCGGGGAAGAGACGCTGGGTGGCGATGATGTCCATCTTGGCCATCAGGGCCTGCAGCTCGATCTGGGCCGTCGCCAGCTGCTCGTCCAGAGACCGGTTCTCGTCGAGCTGGCGGATGCGGATCTCCTTGATCTTCTGCAGGGTCTCGGGGTTGCGCTTGTCGTGGGGTAGTTGCAGCAGCCGCAGTATGAGATCCTGCAGTTTGTCGAGCTGTTCCCGGCAGGCCTGCTTGCGCTGGCGCAGGGCCTGCTCCTGTTCCTTGTGGCTGAAGTAGCCGCCGAGGATCTGCAGCCGGGTGCGATTCGCCGCCGAGGCGCCGAGCACGGGAGCCATGATCAGCCGGTTGGCGATGTTGATGCCCCCGATCAGGTGGCCCTTGCGCATGGCGCTGTCTCCCACCTTGAGATCCTGGCCGCTGCGGCAATAGCTGTGGCTGAGCTGGCTCTGGATATGGATGTCGCCATCGGCCTCCAGTCGGGCGTACTGGGCATAGCTGGCGTGGATCTCGCCGCCGGCATAGAGGTGACAGAGGTATTCGTCGTTATCCTGCTTGCGGCCGATGACGCCGCTGCGCACCGTGATGGTCCCCCCCGACTCGATATATCCCCCTTCGACGAAGCCGCCGATCACCACGTCGCCGCTGGTCTTGATCCGCATGCCGGGCATGACGTCGCCGGTGACCAGCAAGGATCCCTCGAACATGACGTGACCGTGGCGGATATCCACCTGCTTGACGCTCAGCACCTCGTCGACCCGCATGCCCGCACGCTCCTGACAGGGCAGGCCGGGCCGGGTCGCCAGCAGCAGATCCGGATCCTCGGGGGAGAAGCAGCTGCCTTCCCCCGCCACCATGGCGCTCTCCTTGCCCGCCTTGGCGGGCAGGGGCTGGTCCGTCACCGTGAAACCGTCGATGCCCCGGGTGGCGGGGTGGCGCCGCATCAGCTGGGAGCCCGCCTTGACGGTCAGCAGGGTGCCCAGGTCGCGCATGTCCACCTTGCCGTGATCCCGCTCCTGGGGTCTGAGGATCCGCTCCGCTGCCGTCTCCACCAGTCGCTCCAGCCGGGTATCCAGCCCGTGCTCGGCGGCCTGGCCAAGGGCGATGACAGGGTTGATCTGGGTGCCGGGAGCCGCCTCCCTGGCCGCCTGCACGGCGGCAAGCAGCCTGGCCGGCTCCACCCCGCGCTTGATCTGGCTCTCCGTCAGAGCTTGTTGCAACTGCTCCAGGGTCAGGGGCTTGCCCCCCCAGTCTGCGGTGATCTGGGCCCTGGCGCTCATCAGATCCTTCTCGACCTGCAGCAGCAACCTGGCGTCCTGGCGCTGGGCGATGGGGACGGGGGCATGGGAGGGGGCATCGGGATTGTCTTGCAGGGCGCCGAGCAGGGTGACCGCTTGCCGGATCCCTTCGGTGAGGGGCTGGTAGCGGCGACAGTTGGAGGCCCGCAGCAGGCCAAGCACGTCGGCCTCGGCGACGGGGTGGGTCAGTCCGGGGGCGATGCGCAGACAGACATAGGTCATGTCCGCCGACAGCTGAAACCACGTTTTGTCTAACACCGGGTACCTCCTTGTCTCTCCTTCGCCAGCGTCCCTGGCGCTCTGCGCTGGCGGCAAGGGATGCTGCCTGAACGGCCCTGAATCGCAGTATTCTGATATTTTTCTTTTTAGGTCAACGAGCTGAATGCAAATGAGTGAGCTGGCTTGAGGAAAAAAATACTGACAATGGATATGCTGGCGACAGTCATGCATCAACGCCCACCCCGGGCGGCCCCTGCCGGGTCAGACTCGGGTGCCGGGCCAAGGAGCCCCCATGCTACGTCACTGCCTGCTCTTCATTCCCCTGCTGGGTCTGCTCGGCGCCTGCCAGCCTGACCACCGCGGCGAGGCGCTCGGCACCCTGGAGCGGGACAGAGTACTGCTCACCGCCACCGCCAACGAGATTGTCCGCGCCCTGCCGGTGGCGGAGGGCAGCCGGGTGGAGGAGGGCACGGTGCTGGCCCGGCTCGACGACAGCCGTCAGCAGGCTGTACTGGCCCGGGCCCGTGCCGAGGAGGCCAGTGCCCGGGCGGCCCTGGCCCGCATGACCAATGGCGAGCGGCCGGAGGACATCGCCGCCGCCCGCGCCAGCCTGGACAAGGCCCAGGCGACCCTCAGGGAGAGCGAGCGCAGCTTCCAGCGAACTGAACGGCTGGTGCGGCAGAAGCTGCAGAGCCCCTCGGAGCTGGACAAGGCCCGCGCGGAGCGGGATGGCGCCCTGGCCGAGCGGGACGGCGCCCGTCAGCAGCTCGACAAGCTGACCCGGGGCGTGCGGGCGGAAGACATAGACGAATCTACTGCCAAGCTTGAAGCGGCCAGAGCGGATGTATTGCTGGCAGAGCGTGAACTGGCAGATCTCACCGTGGTTGCCACCCGCAGCGGACGCCTCGACAGCCTGCCCTACAACCTCGGCGAGCGGGTCCCGGTCGGTGCCGTGCTGGCTGCCCTGCAGGCGGACAATGCCCCCTACGCCCGGGTCTATGTGCCGGAGACCGCCCTGGCACATTACCCCGTAGGTCAGAGCATGCGGGTGCGGGTGGATGGTCTGGCGGATCCCTTGAACGGCCGGCTGCGCTGGATCTCCCAGGAGCCCGCCTTCACCCCTTACTACGCCCTCAACGAGCAGGACAGGGCCAGGCTGGTCTATCTGGCGGAGATAGACTTGCCCGCAGCCCGGGACCTGCCAAGCGGCCTGCCCGTGCAGGCCGAGCCTGTCGATGACGGGGAGCCCGCCCATGAGTGAGGCATCCGTGGGTGAACTGGCCATCAGCGCCCGGGGGGTGAGCCGCCGCTTCGGTGACTTCCTCGCCGTGGACGGGCTGGCGCTGGCGGTGCCCAGAGGGCAGATCCAGGGGTTCCTCGGCCCCAACGGCTGTGGCAAGTCCACCACCCTGCGGATGCTGACCGGCCTGCTCACCCCATCCGAGGGGGAGATCGAGGTGCTGGGCCTCGCCATCCCGAAACAGGCGGAGGCACTGCGCCGCCGCATCGGTTACATGACCCAGAAGTTCTCCCTCTACGACGAACTCACCGCCTGGGAAAACCTGGAATTCATGGGGCGGATCCACGGCATGGGCAGCCGGGCCCTCGATGCCCGTCTGCACGAGCTGCTGGCGACCTATGAGTTGACGCCCTTGGCGCGGCGCCGGGCCGGGGCCATGAGCGGCGGTCAGAAGCAGCGGCTGGCGCTGGCGGCGGCGGTGATCCATAGCCCGGATCTGCTGCTGCTGGACGAGCCCACCTCGGCGGTGGATCCCCAGAACCGGCGCGACTTCTGGGAGAAGCTGTTCGACTTGAGCGAAGGGGGTACCACCATCCTGGTCACCACCCACTACATGGATGAAGCGGAGCGTTGCCACGGCCTCGCCATCATGGAGGCGGGCAAGGTGCGCGCCCAGGGCTCCCCCCTGGCGCTGATGGAGGCCATGAACACCCGGGTGGTGGAGGTGCAGGCCCCGGATCTGCGGCTGCTCAAGCAGCAACTCTTGCAACTGGTGCCGGTGCGATCCGCCGCCCAGCTCGGCCAGCGGCTGCGAGTGCTGGTGGACAAGGATCTGGCGGATCCTGTCTCCTGGCTGCGGCAGGCCTGCCCGGCCCTGGCGAACGCCAGTCTGGTGCCGGTCAGACCCAGTCTCGAGGATGTGTTCGTCAGCTGTACCGGACAGGAGCGCAGGGCATGAACAGCTTGCAACAGCTCTGGGCCATCACCCGGAAGAAGCTGAGACCGCTGGCGCGGGACAGGCTGACGGTCGGCAACGTGGTGGTGATGATCCCG
The DNA here is from genome assembly GCF_054052485.1 of Aeromonas intestinalis. Lineage (NCBI taxonomy): Bacteria > Pseudomonadati > Pseudomonadota > Gammaproteobacteria > Aeromonadales > Aeromonadaceae > Aeromonas > Aeromonas intestinalis. The sequence goes on along the minus strand of NZ_JBSTYK010000018.1, from coordinate 1,313 downwards.
TGGATCTTTGCCGAAGGAGCGAACCCATGAACAGCCTGAGACGGCTCTGGGCCATCACCCAGAAGGCGCTGAGGCAGCTGGTGCGGGACAGGCTGACGGTCGGGATGGCGGTGATGATCCCGTGGATCTTGGCCAAAGGAGCGAACCCATGAACAGCCTGAGACGGCTCTGGGCCATCACCCAGAAGGAGCTGAGGCAGCTGGCGCGGGACAGGCTGACCTTCGGCATGGTCGTCATGATCCCCCTGCTGCAACTGCTGCTGTTTGGCTATGCCATCAACACGGATGTGCGCCAGATCCCGGCCGGGCTGGTGGACATGAGCGAGAGCGTGCCGGGGCGGCTGCTGGTGGAGGCGGTCAGGGCCACCCAGGTGGTGCAGATCGAGCGGCGCTACGTGGGCTTGCAGGAGGCGGAAGCCGCCCTGACCCGGGGGGAGGTGCGCGCCGTGCTGGTGCTGCCCCGGGATCTGGCTCGCCGCCTGAGCGATGGGGAGAGCGCGGGCCAGTGGCTGGTGGATGGGTCCGATACCGTCATCGCCAATGCCCTGCTTGGGCTGCGCGCCATGCCCCTCAGTGGACTCAAGCCGGGGGCCGAACGTGCGCCCCCCACCTTCGAGACGGTGCTCTACTTCAACCCCTCCCGCCGGGCGGCGGTCAACATAGTGCCCGGCCTGCTCGGGGTGATCCTCACCATGACCATGATCATGTTCACCTCGGCGGCCATCGTGCGGGAGCGGGAACGGGGCAACCTGGAGCTGCTCATCACCACCCCGATCAGCTCGCTGGAGCTGATGATCGGCAAGATCCTGCCCTACATAGTGGTGGGGCTCGTCCAGGTGGTCATCATCCTCGGCCTTGGTCATCTCATCTTCGCGGTGCCCATCAACGGTGCCCTGAGCCAGGTGCTACTGGCGACCCTGCTGTTCATCGCCGCCAGCCTGACCCTGGGGCTGCTCATCTCCACCCTGGCCCAGACCCAGTTGCAGGCGATGCAGATGACGGTGTTCATCCTGCTGCCTTCCATCCTGCTGTCGGGTTTCATGTTTCCCTACGAGGGGATGCCGGTGCCGGCCCAGTGGGTGGCCGAGGTGCTGCCCGCCACCCACTTCATGCGGCTGATAAGGGGCATAGTGCTGCGGGGGGGCGACATGGGGGATCTGTTGTCGGACGTGCTCTGGCTGGCGGGGTTCACCCTGCTGATGCTGACCCTGGCCGCCCGTCGCTTCAAGAAGAGCCTGGACTGAGTGGGGCTCGGGCCGCGCCCGCGGGGGGGCCGGCCGGCGTGGGTGGGGGGGTATTTTGTGGTGTTTTGGT